>CAZQUW010000132.1:6420-9294 GCA_964596215.1 uncultured Planctomicrobium sp.
ACTTCCTCGTTGTAGATCGTCTCGTGATCCTTGGTCCCGCGATTCTTGAACAGGTACTCGTGACTGGCGACCACACCGACACTCAGAATGTCGTCGTGCAAGGGGATGTACCAGAACCAGCCCTGCTTGCCTTCGATCTGCATGACCATGGTGGAACCTTCGTCCCGCCCCTGATCGCGATATGCGCCTTTCCAGTAGGTCCACAGTGCGGCCTTCTTCAGCAGTGGATCCCATTCGCGCAGTCCCAGCCGGCTGAGGATCATCGAGCTTTGACCGCTCGCATCAACCACAACTTCCGCCCGCACCTCGCGCTGTGATCCATCTTCATTCTGAATCCGCACGCCAACAGCCCGATCACCCTCGAACAGAACTTCCAGAACGCGGACCCCTTCGTGGACTTCGACGCCATGCTCGCGAGCGTTGTCGAGCATCATGTGATCGAACTCGCTGCGGCGAACCTGCCAGGTCTGCGAGGATTCATGCGGCTTGTGTTCGACGAAATAGAACGGCTCGGATAACCGCCCCTTATCAGTCATGAACTGCACGGCATACTTCTTGACGAAGTGCCCGCTTTTTAATTTTTCCAGCATGTTCAGCCGCTTCAACACCCAATAGGTCTCGGGAATCAGCGACTCGCCAATATGAAAGCGAGGGAAGTGATCGCGTTCGAACAGCACGACTTTGTATCCCTGCTGTGCGATCAACGTCGCCGCGGTAGTTCCAGCGGGACCGCCGCCAATCACAATGACGTGCGGATTATCACGAGCAGTTACAGGTTGAATCATGAGTCCTTTAACTCCCAAAATCGCGAGATTGACGTTCGGCTTTTGCAGCTCGAGCCAGATAGCCTAGTGCTTTACACATCGTAGTACGACAGGAAATAATCGTCAAGACAACAGTCGTTTGAACAACCATTTTCACCGCAAACGGTATTTGCGGGGGATTGAGGGGGGCAACCGGGCGAAGTGACCTGACTCCCGGATACGCACCATGTTACGCCAAAATCTGGCTAATTCCGCGGCCGATCTGAGACTTACTTCCAGTCCACCGCGACCTTCACGACAGCTTTGACGAGATCTCCCTGGCCGCCAAGTGGAGCGTGCACATCCTGAGGGAAGAAGATGGCGAACGAACCGGGCGGGACGACGAGCCAGGTTTCTGCAGCATCTTCAAAAAAGCCCACATCCTTAGCTTCTTCAAATGAGCCTGTCGGATGAGTGCAATTGGGGAGGGAGCGCCACGCCATTTCGTCCGTGCCGCTGATTCCAAATTGAATGTCGATGTAGCGGCGATGGACTTCGAATTTTGCTCCATCATGACCGCGACCGGGCAGTCGATTGATCACGACGTACATCCGATCGCCATCGATCTCGTGCCGCCCGGCACTCAATTCGTTGAGATTCGCCGTGCGGAGATATTGGAACGCTGCAGCAAAACCTGGATGAATTGCGGCATACTGGTCGGCATGGGAAAGCTGATCAAGAATCATTATGGAGCTTTGAATCGAGAGGGAAACTGGGACGAAACAAGCTCGTAACGATAGCAATTTCGGCGGGGCGAGTCATCCGAGCCCGCTGTGTGAAACAGATCTCCAGTATCACGACGGCGGACCGCCGACACTCGATTAGCGACGTCGTTTTTGCTGTCGAGACTCGCCCGACTCGAGTTTCGCCGAATCAGGGCGTGACTGCGCGGCAATTTGTGGCTTGGCGGGCAAGACGTGCCGGGCATGTCGAATCGTTCCCTCGGGATCGGGATCTTCAGTGACCGCCTTCAGCCGGTTACGCTGTTTCTGAGCCGAACGATAGATCAACCAGCCCATCGGACCGGCCAGCATCGCGGGGGTCAGCACCACATCAGCCAGCATCGCCGTCATGATCAATGAACACATCAACCAGCCAAACCGGCTGATCAACAGCAGCGGAGCCGGGGCCAGTACCAACATCGACAGTCCGATTGCCGCACTGGTTTGCCACAGCGCCGGCCCACATTGCTCCAGCGATCTCACAATCGCCCGGCGATGCGACAATCCGGCCACGACTCCATCGCGATACCAGGTCATTAAATGTAACGTTCCATCGACGGCGATGCCCAGGGCTACTGACGCCGTGATCAGCGTGCCGACATCGACCGGAATATCCCCCCAGGACATCGCGCCAAACACGATGCCAATTGGCAATACGTTCGGTAGCATCGACATCAGGCCTGCCCAGAAGTCGCGGACGATAATCATCATGACGACGGCAATCAAGGCAAACGCCAGCAGGAAACTATACAGCAGGCTTTCGATGATCGCTTGCTGAGTCGCCAGGAACAGCGGCACCATGCCGGTGACCATGTGTCGGGTGTCGACATGGTACTTCGTCTCCGACCGGCAGATCTCATCCAGTTGCTGAGTCACGTCACCGTAATTGACACGGGACATCACCGCCACCTGGCTGGTAATACGCCACAATTCATCGCCAGCCGCATTGAATTCACTCGCAGCAGGCTCAACCTGGTACAAGCTGCGGACCTGCGGATCTTTTCGAATTCGCGCTTCGACCGCCTTGGCTCGAGCGTTAAATGCCAATTTCTCCTTCATTGAAGGGTTCGCTGCCAGCGGTTCGGCCGCCGGCTGGAAATCAGCCAGCGACAACGTGCCACTGATCCGGGGCAGGGCTCGCATTTTTGTGGCAATCGCGCGAACGACTTCAAGACGCTGCGTAAAATTCAGGTCTTCCCGCGCTGCCCGGCCAAACGAAACGACAGTCTCGACTGGAACAATACCGGCGAGGTTTTCCTCGAGGTAGTTGTAGTCCCGGACGAGTTTCGATTCTTCGGGGAAATAGCGGATGACCTTGGTTTCCGTACGGAAATCTTTCAGTCCGTACA
>CAZQUW010000132.1:9394-17575 GCA_964596215.1 uncultured Planctomicrobium sp.
GGCCAGGCTTGCAGGAGCGCCGGCACTCCGTACAAGACACCAACCACTGAAATCAACGTGCCAATTGCGGAGTAGAAGCCAAAATCTCGCACCGGGGCCAGGTGACTGGTCAACAGCGAACACAGACCAATCGCAGTGGTGATGGAAGCCATCAAACACGGCATGCGAGCCGACAGGATCGAGTTGACGATCGCGGCTTGGGGATCCCGATTGGCCTCGTTTGTCCAGTAGTTCGCGATGTGCACCGCCCCCGACATCGTGATCACCAGCAACAGCGTAGGCATCACGATCAAGACCATATTCATCGTGCCACCACAGGCCGGCACCAGGGCCACCGTAACGAGCGTCGTTAAGTACGAAATGGCCAGCACAATGACCGCCAGCCGCACGCTGCGCAGCAACCAGAAGGCCAGAAACAACCCCACCAGCCAGGAAAACATCACCACCGAACGCTGATGCGGCAGATACCAGGGAGCGGTCGGGTTCCAGACCGCCAGCATGATCTCTTCACTCAAGGCGGTGGCCGCGACCGGTGAACCGCCCATGTGAATCGTGTGCGCGGGAACTCCAACTTCTTCTGCGAACTGGCGAAGCTTCTGCAAGGTCCCCTTGCGATCGGCTTTTCCTGCCGGTGAGAGTGCAATCGCCAAGGCGGCTGGCTGGCCCGGGTGCACAAAACATTCTGACAATAACGGTTCGCCTTCGCGCTGCCCGGCAACCGGTATCTTCAAAGTCTTGGCCCAGGTCACGAACTCCGCGACCAGCTTAGGAGCCGCATGCATGCGGCTCCAGGAGATCTGGAAATCATGCGGCGGAGCTTCCTCGACCGGCACCTCTTCAGTCGTCTCAGGGGTTACCGCAACGTTCGCAGACGCGACTTCGTCGGTCACCTCATCATCTTCAGATTCCAGGTTCTCGTTTAACAGTGCGCTGGAATCGAGGACCTGCAATTTCAGGCCGAAACGGGCAAGTGATTCTTCCTGCAAGTAGCGCAGGCTGCGACTACGCTGGCCTAATGCCGCGGTACTCAATTGACACCAGACGCGACCGGGCCCGGACAAAATGCCGGTCACGCGCCGGATGGCCTCTTCGCGATCGATTTTCAGTTCGACCATTCTCCGGATCAGCTGCCCCGGAGTCCGAACCGATTCCACCTGTTTTAATCCACCGCGACGAATGCCTTCGGCATCAGGAACCCCTAGAATTTTTGCAGCCAGCTTCTCAACGCGCGGATCTTCCAGTGCACTGTCATCCCAAGTCAGCAACAGAGAATCTTCGGTCCCGAAATGTTCGTTGTACCAATCGAACTGGCGCGTCTGAATATTGTCGTCCGAGAGCCAATGCTCAACGTCGTTTTCCATCCGCAACTGGGAAACACCCCAAACAGCCAGGGGTAGAGTGAATGCCATTAAGACGAGCACCCACAACCCAAGGCCATGCCCCCAGGGATCACGTTTCTCAAAAAAATGCGGCATGACGGCTATCTTGCTCGCGGAGCATGTGTTCGCACCGGCCGGTAACCAGCCTGGGCGAAAGTGTCGAAATCAAAGTAGCAGTAACTCAGAATCAAAAACGGGCCTGCCCCCCCGAGACTTTCCGCACCGGGCGATTGGCATTGGGCGCGAACTCATCACGAGGACGACCTGTTCGGATTCTGCTGATAATCATCGTCCGTGACTCCCGCCCCACTTGTGTCTAGTTGCGCGACCGCAATCAATCTGACGAATCTGACGTTAGACTGGGCAAAATAAGCTGTACTGACACCAAAGTAGAAATTAACAACTACGAGGTCTCGGGGAGCCAGGAAATCTGGTCAACGAATGCGGTATCAAGTGGGACGCGTCGCGAATATTGATGCCAGACGTCCGAATGAGTCTTCTTCGTCCCCCTGGTACAGCGACGAGGTGTAGGCGCCAGGGGAGTGCGAAGCTTTGCGAATATCGCGGCACCATTACTCGCCGGAGCACCTTGTTGATTCAGCGCGAGCCCAATGTTTCGCCGACGAAATTCGGAGCGGTGCAAACCGGTTGGGATGCACTCACTGGCGCTTCGGGCTAGTATGGCGGGTACGTGTAACACTGTTGCGGTTCGCGAAGCCAACATCACTGCCGATCATTCCGTCGGAAACCTGTACAACATGACCGTTTCACAAAAGCAACGCATCGTCATTCTGGGTGGCGGTTTCGGGGGTGTCTATACCGCCATTTACCTCGAAAAAAAGCTGAAATATCGCAACGATGTCGAAGTCATCCTGATCAGTAAAGAGAACTACTTTGTATTTCAGCCGATGCTGGCCGAAGTGGTCTCGGGCAGCATCGGGATTCTGGATACAGTCAGCCCGTTGCGTCGCCTGCTGCCGCGAACAACGCTGTTTATTCGTGACGTCGAAGAAATCAATCTCGAGCAAAAAACGGTCGCGCTGTCGCCGGGTTTCCGCCCCCGACAAATGATCTTGCCGTACGACCATCTGGTACTCGCCCTGGGGACCGTCACCGATTTCCGCGGCCTGCCAGGGTTGTACGAACATGCTCTGCCCTTCAAGAACCTGGCGGATGCCGTCGCGCTGCGGAATCATTTGATTCACGTTCTCGAAGAAGCCAGCATTGAACCCGATCCGTCGACGAAGAAAGAACTTCTTACGTTTGTCATTGCTGGCGGTGGATTTTCGGGGGTGGAAGTCGCCGCAGAAATGAACGATTTTCTGCGCGAAGTCGCCTCCCGCTATCGGGGCTTGTCGCGCGATGACATCCATGTGATTTTGCTCCATTCCGGCGAACGGATTCTGGAACGGGAACTCGCCCCGGACCTGGGTGAATATGCGCAGAACATCCTGCGCAAACGGGGTGTCGATATTCGGCTGAAGACGCGTCTGCGTACCGCCAGTCAGAACGCGGCCATCCTGCAGAACGGCGAGATCATTCCGTCCAAGACAGTCGTTTCGACCGTCCCCTCGTCGCCGCATCCCCTGATTGAAACTCTGAGCTTGCCCAAAGAACGTGGAAAGTTGCAGGTGGACGAAACGCTGCAAATTGTCGGCAACCCCGCAGTGTGGGCCCTGGGTGACTGCGCCCTCGTCCCCTATCCGGGCGCTGACAAATATTGCCCCCCGACCGCCCAGCACGCGACTCGACAAGCTGAATTGCTGGCCAAGAACCTCCTGGCCGCGATCGACAACAAACCGCGGCAAACCTTTCAGTTTACAGGGCTGGGTAAGATGGGCTCGCTTGGCCACCGCTCGGCAGTGGCCGAGATTATCTGGGGCATCAAACTGTCTGGTATCCTGGCCTGGTTCTTCTGGCGCACCGTCTACTGGTGGAAGCTGCCCGGTCTGGACCGCAAACTGCGTGTCGGGATTTCCTGGTTTATCGATCTGCTGCTCCCCGCAGACTTCGTCCAGCTTAAGGTGACCGAGAAAAATGCGATCGCCCAGGCCCACTACGAACCTGGCGAGATGGTCTTTGAACAAGGGGATGTGGGTGATTGCCTTTATATTCTGGTGAAGGGCGAGGTCGAGATTCTTATTACTCAGGACGGCGAGCAAAAAATCGTGGCTCATCTGCGTCAAGGTGAGTACTTCGGCGAAATGGCGTTGCTCAAGCATCAGTCGCGCAGTGCCAGTGTGCGGTGCGTTACCGCCGTCGAATTGTTGATACTGCGCCGCGGCGATTTCCAATCGCTGATCAGCAATCTTGCCGACTTGCGCGCCAGCATGGAAAATGTAATGGAAAAACGATTGCTGACGGCCCCTCAAGAGCAGTAGTTCGAAAGCTGGACCCGCCAATTGACCGACATTCCGCCGAGCAATTCCGCTTGACCTTGCGCGGCAGTTTGCGGTATGAAGCCTGCTCACCTCAATCCTGCTCATCAGTCGCCTGCCCATCTTCAGCACCTTCACCTGTCTGTTCATTTTCGCGCAAGAACAATCCCTCAATTTGCATTCCCCACCGACGGTTCGGGTTTCTGCACTCATGAACCAACCTCATCTCACAGATGACCGCCAGCGACTTTCGCTCCCCAACGGATCGCGGATGTGGTTCGCCGTCTGTTTGCTGAGCCTGATCGGAAGTGGTTGCTCGACGGTATTCTCCAAGCCCGTGATGTCCTCGACTCAGCCTGGACTGCCTTGGCTCGCGGGATTTGCTGCCCCCCCCGTCGAGACGGCGCCCCCGTTTGATCTCACTCAGATCCAACCAGTCCGACACCCGGGAACTGCGCCGGACGACATGCTCGAAATCACGATCTGGGACCTGTACGAACCGGGGAAGCCGCACACCTTCCCCTCGCGAGTTGACTCGCAAGGTCAGATCGTTGTGCCGCATCTGGATACGGTACTCGTGACGGGGCAGACCCCGGCGGAAATCGAAGCCAAGCTGTCAGAAGCCTATCGTCAGCAGGAAATCCTGAAACAACCGCGAATTCTCGTCCGTGAACTCTCCTCGGCCCCGATCCATGCCTATGTCACCGGCGCTGTGTTACGTCCTGGATTGATCAATCTACCGCGCGATGACGCCTCGGTGTTCGCCGCACTGGTTGCCGCCGGGGGGTTGTCCCGTCACGCCGGAATGCAGGTTTATGTTTCAGAACAAGCCGGCAGCAAACCACCAGAGCAGGCCGCTGCCAGCGTTCCGGACGCACTGGCAAGCACTCTGGTCGCGGGAAATTCGGGGATGCAATTACCAGATCACAACGCCGCCACTCCTGCACCGGCCGAACCCCAATTGCCGGTCCAGCCTGACGTATCCGATGTCGCTGCAGCCACACCTCCTTTGCAGCAAATGGTCAATCATTCCGAGGCAGTTGCCGTCTCCGCAGATGGTCACACCAAACCCGCTGACGCGGGAACGGAACCCAGTAACCCTCAGCGTCCGATGATCGAAGAGGCGGTGGCCACGCGTCCTGACCGCCCCTCGAAATCGGGGTCCCAGTCGCAACCAGGACACTGGTACGATCTGTCGGTCGCGGATGATCGTGAATCCTTGAAACAACTGGTGCTCCGCGACGGAGACGTCGTGACGGTTCGCCCGGCCGCTCCCCCCATTCGAATCACAGGCGCAGTCGCTCAACCCGGTTCCTATCGCTCGCCGGCCAACAATGCCCTGGGTCTGAACGAAGCCATCCAACTCGCCGGGGGGGTTGGAACGACTGATTTGCCCATGGTTGTCATCCTGACGCGACCAGCGACTTCGGAACATGGACTCGAACGCTGGACATTTCGCATGGGACATGGTGAAAGACTTCCCCCCCAGGCCCCGAATGTCGAACCCGGGGATCTGGTACATGTCGAACCCACAGCCCAGGCTCGGGTCCAAACCCTGGTCGGATCGATCTGGCGCGGCAAATAACCGTGCCGCGGCCCGCATCCGGCATAAGCGGGTTTGTTGTCCAAACATCATGATCTCCTGCGGCGCGATGCCAATACTTTTCAATTCGTGATTTGCAACAAAATTCGCTCCCCACTCGGCGTCAGTCGCCAACATTCTTCCGGCCTGCGTCGAACGCTCGCCCACGATCAAGGGTCAAACCATGACTGATGAACCGACACGCCAACGATCCCCCCTCTGGATGATGGGCTGCATGGTCCTGGTCGCCTGGGTCGCGTGCGGGATTTACCGTCACCAGGTCCCTCCCCTCACAGTCGCCCGTGCCGTTCTGCAGGTCCCTTCTGCCACAGATCTCGGCACACTTTGTCTGCGGCCAGAAATTTATCAATCCGCGGTCCAGCGACTGGAAGCCGAAGGGGACATCTTCATTACATTCGAACAGTCCGCCGGGAAGCCACAACTGTCTGGAAAACTCCAGGCGAACAAAGTGAAAACGCCACCCCCGGCGAAGGGATCTGCCCCGACAAACCCGGCGTCTCCCATCTCCACGGAGACATGGGAGCTGACATACAGCACCCCGCGAGCCGAACGAGCTCTGGGGGAACTGGCAGCGCTCGTCACCGAACTGACGCCGCTGGTGGCCCCCGGAGCATCGGGCACAACGCCGAACGACGACCGAATGGACACTCAAATTGCCGAGTTAGAAACAAAGCGACAGGCCCTCGAGCAGGAACGGGAAAAACTCTCCTTGGATGCGAATGCCCAGGCTGCCGATCCCACCCAGGTCGCGGCGCTCCGCGATCGCGTCCAGGCATTACAACGCGCGTTAACAGATGCCCAGGTATTGCGACTGCAATCCGAAGAAGAATGGCGACTGGTGGAACAAGAAGTCGGGGCCAATCAGCGTTTGGACGCGACAATCGCCAAGCTTTCTGCCGGTCCCGTGCAGGAAGCCGTACTGCAGATCGAAAAACAGCGCAAGCTCTCTGCCGAGTTGACCCGATTAAACGAAACCGAGCGACGGCTGGGAAATGTTTACGGCGACAAACACCCCAAGCTCGTTGAACTGCGGCAAAAGTTCGATCAAGTTCTGACAGAACTCGGCGGCTGGGACCATGTTCTCGATGAATCGCATCTCGCGGAACGTGTGCAGTCATCACTCTCGGAGCTCCTGAAACTCAAGCAGCAGCATGAAACAGACCTGGAAACCCAGTTAGAATTAGACCAGCAGGAACTCGCTTCACTCAGCCAACTGGCCGGGCGCCGGGGTGGCCTGACCACACAACTCGAGCAACTCGATCAGGAGTTAGGCAAACTTCGTCCGTCAGCGTCGGCGAACGCAACCGCCGGATTAACCGGATTTGCAGTGCAACAAGCACCCGAAATTCTTGCTCCCCATTGGTCCAGCCATCTCGCACTGCTGATCACGGCCGCAACATTGGGAGGCCTGATTTCTGGCCGATTGCTCCATCGCATGTGGTCCAACCCGGTTTACCTGGTTGATGATGAGCCAACTCCACCTCCCGCCACGTCGAGTTACGTTCCGATCCAGGAAACCCAGTTGGATCTGGCCCATCGCCGGGCCATGCGTCAGGCTCGGTTGCAGCAGGCGTATGCAGCCTGAAGGCAGGATTCGCCGCAAATCCTGGAACCGGCGTGCATCGCCCGCCTCCCTAACGAGTTCTTCAGGCATCAAGCTGATCCCCTTGTAATGATTGTAACTGCTGTTCCTTCATTGGATTGCGGGCTTTCTTTGACTTTGGAAACGGCACTGCCAAGACTGAGAAGCCGATTCTGGGCGATCGCCTTCCAGTTGGCAGAACGGGTTGTCGATTCCTATAATGCGATGACAGGGGAAATGCGCCTCGCATGTGAACCTCACCCTAAATCAAGCTCTTCCAACCTGAGCACTGAAGCTCGGATGTGGTGAAAAATGGCAAAAGCTGGATCAAGAAAAAAACTGCCGAAGGAAGTTGCCGTTATTAATGCGGACAACTGCACCGGCTGCGAATCGTGTCTGGAAGTCTGTCCGGTCGACTGCATCGTCAAGGTGCCCGGGGTCGATATCTCGGTGCTGCAGTCGTTCTGCGAAATCGATGTCGAGCGATGCGTCGGCTGCGAAGTGTGCGTCGCGATTCCGACCAAGAAGTCTGACCCGTACCGATTGACGGTCTGCCCGTGGGATGCCATCGAAATGGTGCCAACGGTGCAAGTGGCACAATACGTTGCCATGAAGGGCGGACCTCCGGAATACATGTATGCCAACTGGGATCGCCTCGTAGTTCCCGCTCAGCGCATGGCCGAACTTGCCGCCGAAACCGCCAAGTAGACGCGGTTCGAAAATCCAATTTCACTCTGACGCCGACAGTGACCTGTCGGCGTTTTTTGTTATGCTGCATACGAAACATAGGCAAACGTCCGGTGTCAGCCAGGCGTGGCTTTGTTTCGCGTTCTGGTCCATGCCAACAGGTCATTCAAATTCCCCCAGAAATGGTGCTCCCGATGCCTTTGCGAAGTCGCGAATGGTTCGCCGGTCGAGAAGAACTGGCGTTTCAACATCGTTCTGCGTTACGTTCCATGGGCCTGGATCCTGATTTTTACGACAACAAGCCGGTCATCGGGATCGCCAACAGCTGGAGCGATCTCAACAACTGCAATCACAATCTGCGGCAGCTGGCCGAATCGATCAAACGGGGCGTGCTGGCTGCCGGGGGACTGCCGCTCGAGTTCCCGACAATCTCGCTCGGCGAAGAGTTCATGAAGCCTTCGGCAATGCTCTATCGCAATCTGATGGCGATGGACGTGGAGGAGACGCTCCGTTCGAACCCCGTCGATGGAGTCGTGCTCCTGTGCAATTGTG
>CAZQUW010000133.1:0-3854 GCA_964596215.1 uncultured Planctomicrobium sp.
GCATTGAAACTCAATCCGACAGACGTGGAAACACAAATACGCCTGACACGGTTACTCAAACGTTTTCCCCCATGATAAACCATGGCAGTCAACGGCGACTCGGCGGCGTATCGCTGATACAGAGAGAAACTTACTTCCCGCAGCGCTGATTGCTTAAGCCTCGCGCAGCCAGTGTCCGGTCATAAAGACCGCGATTCCAGTCAGTGTCAGTGCCGGCATCAGAATCAGTCGAAAGCCAAACATCAACTGCCAGAGAATCAGCATCGGCAGGAGGGCCAGGACGGCCAATTGCATGAGAAAACCAAGAGTGCGTAGCATGATGCAGCCGGCGAGCAGTCCTTCAACTGGTTGATTTTCAATGAAGACCCGGAGAGCAATCCGCGACTGCTCATACCAATTGGCCACGCCATTGTACAAAGCCTTCGATGGCGTAGTACTCTGGCAGGCCCAGCTGATTATAAATGCAGGCCGTGTTCTTGGTTCGTTCTTCGGCTCGCAGCCAGAATTCCCGCTCGTCGTTCCCCGGGAAGAGCGCGGCATCCTTCTGCGATTCGTGCTTGAAAATTGCTAATTTCTTGCGAGTGATCAACTCGGGGCTGAGCGGTACGGCGCGCTCGATTTCGTGCGGTTCATAGTCCTGCCAGGCGCCGCGATACATCCAGACTTCGGGGAACCAGGGCTCGTCTTTAATCTCGCGCAGTGCCAGGAAGATGGCACTCGCACACATGCGATGCGTCCCGTGCGGGTCGGACAAATCGCCTGCCAGATAGATCTGAGCCGGTTTCAGCTTCCGCAGGAGGGCTGTGATAATGTCGGAATCGGCCTCGGATACCGGGGCCTTTTCAACTTTGCCCGTTTTATAGAAAGGCAAGTTCAGGAAATGATGCCGCTCTTCGGGAACACCCGCACAAATGGCCGCGGCCGTGGCTTCTGTCTTGCGGATCAGTCCCTTGATTTCCAGCAATTCAGGGATGTCGGGCGAACCCGGCTGCTTGTTGGCCAGCGAGTCTCGGATCTTCTTGTCGAGTTCCATTCCTGCAGGGGTTTGCAGGCCGAATACCTCGTTGAATTGCTTTACATAATCGAGATGCCGCAAGGCATCGTGATCGAAGACGGCAATGTTACCGCTGGTCATGTAGGCGACATGGACATCATGGCCCTGTTCGGCCATGCGAATCAAGGCTCCCCCCATCGAGATCACGTCGTCATCCGGGTGCGGGCTGAAGCAGATCACCGTGCATTTTTCGGTGCCCGCGGGATGGGTACAAATGCCCTTCAACAGGCCACCAAAGACTCGTTCGCGTTGGTCATCGGCAGTCCGTCCGTTGCGAACCAGATCGTGCAGGTAGTGTTCGATGAAATCCTTTTTCTCCAGCTTAAGCAGCGGCTTCCTGGTTTCCCGAGCGAGCCAGATGACGGCCTTGCGTTCCAGTGTCGGAGTCCATTCGACCGGCCCCACGAGCCAGGGGGTTTTGATCGCGGTCAATTCGCTGGCGGCGGCATCGTCCAGTACGAACAAGGCATTGGTGTGGCGTTGAAGATAGCTGGCGGTCACTTCATCGGTGACCTCACCTTCGACGGCCTGGCGGACAATCTTGGATTTGTGATCACCCAGGGCCATGATCACGATTTTGCGAGCTTCCAGAATGGAACCTACGCCCATCGTGACTGCCTGGACTGGAACGTTGTCCTCACCAAAGAAGCTGGACGCGGCATCCTTGCGGGTGACCGGATCGAGCGCCACCAGGCGGGTTCGCGAGTTGAACGAGCTGCCGGGTTCATTGAAAGCGATGTGACCGGTACGACCGATTCCCAGCAGTTGCAGTTGAATCCCGCCAGCTTGTCGAATCGCCTCTTCGTAGTCGGCACACCAGTTTTCCATGTCGTCGAGGGGCACATCACCCGCGGGGATATGGATATTGGCCGCAGGAATATTGACGTGATCGAAAAAATTGGCATGCATCCAGCAGTGGTAGCTGTGCATGGAATCTGCCGACATCGGAAAATATTCGTCGAGGTTAAAGGTGACAACCAGTGAAAAGTCGAGCCCCTCTTCCTTGTGCAGACGAATCAGTTCCCGATAAATCCCGACCGGCGTTGAGCCGGTGGGGAGGCCCAGGACGGTCGGTTTGCCGGCGGCGTTGTTCTCACGAATCAGGCTGTCGACCATCATCGCCACATGTCTGGCGGCCTCACGTGAGTTTCGGAACATCAAGGTGGGAATCTTGGTGTGCCGCAGGTACTGAGCCGGCGGGCGTTGGGCCCGTGATGCGGAAGTAGTGGCCATGACGAACTTGCAATCCTTGTCATCCGCGGTCGCGGACATCATGATCAGGCGGTTGTTGGTCGATCAGCGTGTTGTCTGAGTAGAAAATGACTCACAACAGACTGAAATATCGACCAAAAACGACGCGAATCATCCGTTA
The DNA here is from genome assembly GCA_964596215.1 of uncultured Planctomicrobium sp. Classification (GTDB taxonomy): domain Bacteria; phylum Planctomycetota; class Planctomycetia; order Planctomycetales; family Planctomycetaceae; genus JAKFVC01. The sequence goes on from CAZQUW010000133.1 coordinate 2,427, forward strand.
AGTCAAACGTTTTAACTCCGACCAATCCATCAAACAAAGCCGCAATCGAGTTTGCAATGCCTGATCTGACAAAACGCCCCCGGATCCTCGCGATCCATGCCCACCCGGATGATGTCGAATTCCAATGTGCCGGGACGTTGGCCCGCCTGAAGAAATTGGGCTGCGAAATTGCCATTGCGACCATGACTCCCGGTGATTGCGGCAGCGCGGAGCTGGGGCCTCTGCAAATCGCCGCCGTGCGACGGGCCGAAGCGCAACGGGCCGCAGATCTGCTTGGAGCCGAGTACCTCTGCCTGGAGTTCCGAGATTTGCAGATTCTGGTCGACAATGATAGTCGGCGGCGAGTGGCCGAGGCGGTGCGTAGAACCCGGCCGGACATCGTCATGACGGCACCTCCGATCGACTACATGAGCGACCACGAAATGACCAGCCGTCTGGTGCGGGATGCGTGTTTCGCCGCTTCAGCGCCGAACTACGACACCCGCCAGACGAATCCGGCGGCTCCACTGAGCAAGATTCCGCATCTGTATTACGTGGACCCTATCGAAGGGATTGACTGGTACGGCCGACCAATTCCGCCTGAGTTTATCGTTGATATCAGCGACGAATTCGCGCTGAAACGGGAGATGCTGGCGTGTCACGAAAGCCAGCGCGGGTGGCTGCTGAAACAGCACGGAATTGATGAGTACCTCGATAGTTGCACCAAATGGAGCAGCACTCGCGGCAAAGAAATCGGCACCACATATGGTGAGGCATTCACCCAACACAAGGGGCACCCTTACCCACATGACAATTTACTTCTGCAATTGCTGGGTGGCTAGCTGCGGCCACCCAGAATGCTTATTTAATTCCCGACAAAGGACTTAAGTATTTCTTCGCATGCGTGGCGGTATCCAGACTGTCGTGGGAGTCCTCAGCTGCCACGCGTGCCGTCTTCCTACCTTTTAGGTAGGGGGATTGGGGCATTCGTGATTCCTGGTTCCCTTAACGTTCCGGTAATCTTCCCCGGGTTGGGAACTTCGCGAGGCGATCTAATCTCAACATTGAGAAATCCACCAAATACCCCCTCGGCTTTTCCCGCAAAGTGGTTGCCGGTGGACGTTTCTGATAGCTCAGTCGCTTGAATCCCGCGAGCACATTTGGCATAGTTCAGCCTGCCTTCAGCCAAGAGGGGGCGTGTTCCCTGTGCGCAACGCAGGGGCCGACTAGGAATTTGAACGACATGATGCCGTTGATTGCTGCCAATTCGATTGGTGAATATGTGCTGGAATCGTTCCTCTGGGAGTTTCCCGGGAACGAGTCCGTAGCCTTCACGATTGCTGCCTTAGTTCACGTCGTGTTGATCCTCACGTTTTTCGGCGTTGCACCGCTGGTCTTCATCTGGCTGGAACGTAAGGTGGCCGGGCGTATTCAAGACCGCCTTGGTCC
>CAZQUW010000133.1:3954-15824 GCA_964596215.1 uncultured Planctomicrobium sp.
GTGTTCGCGGGTTACTCCAGCGGCTCGAAATGGGCACTGTTTGGTGGCATGCGTGAAGCGGCTCAAGTCGTGAGCTACGAAATTCCGATGGCCATCTGTGCCTTGATTCCGGTCATTGCGACGGGGTCTCTGAACCTTGTGGAAGTAGGACATGTGCAGGCCGGTGGGCTTGGCAATTGGTTGGTGTTCCACAACCCGTTCACATTCTTCGCGTTCTTCGTCTACTTCACCGTGGCAACCGCCAGCGTGAAGCGTGCTCCGTTCGATCTGGCCGAAGCCGAAAGCGAACTGGTAGCTGGTTTCCACACGGAATACAGCGGCATTCGCTGGTCTTATTTCTTCATGGCCGAATACGCGAGCATGTTTGCAGTCAGTGGAATTGCCGTGTTCCTGTTCCTCGGTGGCTGGTACGACGGTTTCGGAATCATCGAATCGCTTGATGCGTTTGTACTGCGTAATGGCTATGGTTGGTTGGGACAGTATTCAGTCAATGTGGTTGGACTTGCGATCTTCGTTGCCAAGGGAACGAGCTTGGTCTTCTTCCAGATGTGGGTGCGGTGGACGTTGCCCCGCCTGCGTATCGACCAGGTGATGATGACTTGCTTGAAGTACCTGTTGCCCATCAGCTGCATGCTGTTCCTGGGGGCAACAGTTTGGCCACTCTTGATTTATTCCAGCCCAATGTCACCCAAGCAGACGACCTTCATGGCCCCCATGGGGAATCGGATCTATACTCCGAAGCCTGCGGCGGCTCAGTCGGCCGAGAAGAATCGCTCCACAACGCAGTCGGCACCTGCTGCCGCCATTATTAAAGAAGGGTCCGGGAAAGAGGCATGACCGGCCATCAATTGCTGTTCTGGATTTTTGCGGCGGTGACGTGTGGAGGAGCCATTGCGGTGGTTCTGACGCAGAACGTCGTGCGCATGGCTTTCTGGCTGATCGTCTCCTTGGGAGCGTCGGCGGGTCTGTTCTTTTTGCTCAATGCGGACTTTGTCGGCACGGCGCAGTTGCTCGTGTACGTCGGTGGTACGCTTGTCCTGCTGGTCTTCGGCGTCATGCTGACCGCCAGCGGACCGTTTTCCAAGATGCAAACGCGCCCCGGTGAGTTATTTCTGGCCGGCGTAGTTGCGTTTCTGCTGTTGGGATTGCTGGGCAGTACGGTCTGTTCAGTGGATTGGGATCGCGTGGTGGCCGCCACCAATTCCGGGCATCCAATCACGACGCAGCAGTCTCTCAATCATGGTTACAATCTTCCCGAAGAAGGTAATACCGGTCACCCGCTGGGGATGGCGTTTCTCGGAATTCGGCCAGATCGCGATTTGGCCCCAGGAAATAAGGCTTTAAGTACCGGTTATCTGCTGCCATTTGAAATTGCGTCAGTCCATTTGCTGGTTGTGTTGATCGGTGCAGCGTATCTGGCGCGAGCCAAACGCCGAGTTCATCCGAACGAGTTATAAGTCATGCACTGCCCCCAGTTTGGCGGGTGGGTAGTTTAGAAGAAGATCGTTTCGATCCTCAAAATCGAGGCTTGTCCGTGGATCTCAATAGCTATTTGTTGGTGGGTGCGGTGTTGTTTATCGCCGGTGTCGTCTGTATGGCGACCAAGCGGAACGGCATCGGTGTGCTCATGGGGGTTGAACTGGTGCTCAACGGGGCCAACGTCAACTTCGTGGCCTTCGCTAACTACACGCGGCTGGGGCTCGATGGCCAGGTAATCTCCTTGTTTGTAATTGTTCTGGCAGCAGCCGAGGCGGCAGTCGCGCTGGCTATTGCCTTGAGCTTCTACAACAACCATTTGACGATCGACGTTGATCAAGCAAATCAATTGCAGGGTTAAGTCTCAACCAGCCTTAGTCAGACTCAACGCGGTTTAATTCGACTCGGAAATGGACGTCCTTCGACGTCCCTTGATGAGGCGAATTTGCCCGCAGGTGGAATATGGATCCTCAAACTCTACAAACTACTGGCCTGACTCTGAAGTGGTTGTTGACCATCGCCTGGTTGCTGCCGCTGCTGGGCTTTGTCGTCGAGCTAATCGGCGGTGGCTGGGTCTGGGGCCGCTATAGTAAGAATGCGGCTTACCTTTCCGTCATCTGTATTGTCACCGGCTTCATTTGCAGCTTGACCGCCTTGATGACTTGGGGCAATCAGACAAGCTGGTCGGCTTTGAAAGAGCACGGCGCGGCCCATGGAGACGCTCACGGAGCAACTCCAGACCACGCTGCCGAGGCAGTCGCACATGGTGCTGCCAAGCCTGCCGCTGCGGCACACGGACACGACGAGCATGCCAAGTCTGAACCTCACGCTGCCAAGCCTGAAGTTGCGAAGAAGGATGACCACGCCAAGCACGATGAGCATGCCAACGCGGCAGCGCATGGTGCAGCAGATCATGGTCACGGCGATGGCCATCACGCCGCACCGAAGGTCGTGTTTTCCGGGATTTTCTATCGTCTGGCTCAGTTCGGAACCCTGGACATCTCCCTGTCGTATTACATTGACAGCCTGACGCTGGTGATGTTTACGATGGTCACGTTCATCGCCAGTTGTATTCACATTTTTGCAATTGGCTACATGAGCGAAGAGCTCACCGATAATTACGCCGATCATCAGGTGCATACGTCACACGGGCATTTGCATCGCCCGGGACGCTTTCACCGGTTCTTCTCGTTCCTGTCACTGTTCTGCTTCTCGATGCTCGGACTGGTGCTGGCTGGCAATATTTTCCAGGTCTTCATCTTCTGGGAACTGGTCGGCGTCTGCAGCTATTTTCTGATCGGTTTCTACACCGAACGTAAGTCGGCTTCGACAGCTGCCAACAAAGCCTTCATCATGAATCGAGTCGGTGACTTCGGGTTCCTGATCGGGTTGATGATTGTCTGGACCTGGTTCGGGAACTTCCAGTTCGGCGATATGCCGGTCGGTGGGCACACGCAGCCGGGATTGTTTTCGATGGTGCGTGGTAACGACGGCCAGATGAAACTGCACGTGCCGGAGTCAGGGCGGACTGAAGTCGTCTTCAAGAATCAAGACAACCATGTGCAGACCAAACCGAATGGCGAACAGCGAACTATTCCGTACTGGTTGCTGGTTGCTGCCGGATTAGGTGTGTTCGGTGGTTGCATCGGTAAGAGTGCTCAGTTCCCGCTGCAGACGTGGTTACCGGATGCGATGGAAGGTCCGACACCCGTTTCGGCTCTGGTGCACTCGGCAACGATGGTCGCGGCCGGCGTGTATCTGGTCGGTCGCTTCTATCCAATGTTCACTCCCGAAGTCTTATTGACCATCGCCTACATCGGAGCGATTACGCTCTTCATGGCGGCGACGATTGCGGTCGTAGCGACTGATATCAAGAAGGTTCTGGCTTACTCGACGATCAGTCAGCTGGGCTACATGATGCTGGGGCTGGGGTTGGGAGGCTGGGCCGCTGGCCTGTTCCACCTGATCACTCACGCCTTCTTCAAGTCGCTCATGTTCCTGGCGTCAGGTAGCGTAATTTATGGCTGCCACCACGTGCAGGAAATGCCCCAGATGGGTGGCCTGCGACGGAAGATGCCGATTACGGCTTACACGATGCTGGTTGGCGTGATTGCGATTGCCGGGTTGGCCATTCCTTATGTCACACTGCCTGGTGGCGATCCAATCGCCTTCTCGGGTTATCACTCGAAGGATGCAATTGTCGCAACGGCACTGACCTACATGAAGTTGAACGGCCATTATCTGCTGTTCTTCCTTCCTCTGGCGGGGGCCGGCATCACCGCGTTCTACATGTTCCGCCTGTGGTTCTATACATTCGCCGGCGAGCCGCGCGATCACGAAGTTTACGAACATGCTCACGAGTCCCCCTGGGTGATGGTGGGGCCGCTGGTCGTGCTGTCGTTCTTCGCGGCGTTTTGTGCCTTCGGGGGTGAATCGGGCATCCTGTTCAAGTTGCTGCTCGATAGTGAGCCCTCCTCGGTGGCTGGTGGTTATGTTGCTCAGACTGAGTACCTGGGACAGGGTTTGTTGAACCTGAAGCTGCCGAGTCACGCGGCGATTCATGCCAATCACGCCCAAGCGGGCACGCTGGCATTGATTGTGGCCTTCGCCGGAGCTGCCTGTGCCTACGTGGTGTATGGTGCTCGCTGGGTGAATGCAGCCGAAATTAAGCAGCAGTTCAGCGGCATCCATCAATTCCTGGTCAACAAGTGGGGCTTTGACGAGTTCTACGATATGTTGTTCGTCAGACCGACACATGTGGTTGCTGGCTGGTGCTCGGCAATCGACCGGGTGGTGTTCGACGGATTCTTGCATGCCACTGCCAAAGCGGCCCTGAAGGTCAGCGATTGGGATCGGCAATTTGATGAGACCATTGTGGATGGTGCGGTGAATACGGTCGGCACTTGGACTTATGCGATTGGCCGTTCGCTCAGTGTCGTACAGACCGGGCGGATGCGGAACTATGTGATGTTTATCGCGGTCGGCCTGCTGGGTATTTTCGCCCTGCTGATCATGTTCTTCCCCAACTAATTGGCCCGTACCAGCCTGTAAAAAACTGGCTCGGCTTGATCATCGAGACGTTTGACGAAACATGAACGACACATTCTGGCTGTTGACTGCGATTATCTTCCTGCCCACGCTGGGTGCGGCGGGCGTGGCCTTAATTAAAAAAGAGGCCGTGGAGACCATGCGAGCATTCGCATTGGCCATCACATTCGCCACGTTCCTGCTGTCGATCTACCTGACGTGGGGCGTCTTCGACCCGCGTGATCCGGGGATCCAGCCTAAGGCTCCGGATCTCGTGTCCAAAGCCGATGGTGGTTTCACTTCGTCCGAGATTGCCAAGCAGCATTCGCAGCGCGGTGTTTCCATCAGCTGGATCAAGGGCTGGAACATCGAGTACCGCCTCGGCTACGACGGCATCAGCGTGCCGTTGGTACTGTTAACGGGATTGATCAGCTTCCTCGGTATGGTCGCGTCGTGGAGCATCCAAAAAGAGGTCAAGGGCTACCTGATTCTGTACCTCCTGCTCGAAACGGGCATGATGGGGGTCTTCCTGGCACTCGACTTCTTCCTGTTCTACGTCTTCTGGGAAGTCATGTTGCTGCCGATGTACTTCCTGATCGGTATCTGGGGTGGACCGCGTCGCGAGTATGCTGCGATCAAGTTCTTCCTCTACACGTTGTTCGGCTCCATTCTGATGCTGATCGCGTTGTTGATGTTGTACTTTGGCAGCACCGGTGGCGGCGCTGAACTGCCCACCTTCAACATCCTGAAACTGTCGGCGATCGGACAAGGTCTGATCCCCAATCTGGCGTATTCTCCGGCTGTTCAACTGACTGCGTTCGTGCTGTTATTCATTGGCTTTGCGATTAAGGTTCCGGTCTGGCCGTTCCACACGTGGTTGCCCGATGCCCACGTTGAAGCGCCGACCCCGATTTCGATGATCCTGGCCGGTGTGTTGTTGAAGATGGGTGGCTATGGCATCTTGCGAATTGCCTTCCCCATCTGTCCGTCTGGTGCACAGGCCGCCTGTGTGGTGCTGGTTGCTCTGGGGGTGATCAGTATCATCTACGGAGCGTTTGCGGCGCTGGCCCAAACCGACTTCAAACGCATGGTGGCCTATAGTTCTGTGAGCCATATGGGTTATGTGCTGCTCGGTATCGCCGTGTGGAAATTGACCGATACCGGCTCTGTCGATGGTTCGCGATTCTGGCTGCAGGGGCTTAACGGAGCCATGTTCCAGATGATCGGGCACGGTATTTCCTCGGCGGGCATGTTCTTTATGGTCGGTGTCATTTATGACCGCGTGCATCATCGCGACTTGAATAAGTTCGGCGGACTGATCGGCTTGATGCCCTTATATGGCGGAATTGCAGTCGGACTGTTTTTCGCTGGCTTGGGATTACCCGGCTTGTGTGGCTTTATCGGCGAAGTCTTCGTGGTGTTAAGTTCCTGGAATTACAGTCCTGTCCTGGCGATCGTCGCCGCTTCTGGTGTGATCCTGACCGCGGGCTATATCCTGTGGGCCGTGCAGCGTGTGTACCTGGGGCCGGAATACAAGGGGCCGCATCCTGAAGCGATTACCCCGCTGACCGAACGTGAAGCATTTGTCGGACTGACGCTGCTCGCCTTTGCGATCATTCTGGGAATTTTCCCGGATACGATGTTCAGCTTGATGAAGACATCGACCGAGCAATTTGTGTCGACAATGGATGCGGGTTACCAGGCTTCTCTGAAGGCTGTAACAACCACCGCAGCCATTACGAAGTAGTTGACGCCGTTTCGTGCGACGAGGTATCTCGACACGAAACTGATCTTAAAGCAAGTTCCAGTTGTCCGGTTAAAGTCATAAGGGGATGCAGCTAGCTCCCCATGGTGTGTGATATGAATTTCTCGGAACTTCTCAGCCGCGTGGTGCAGGATACCGTCGGGAAAAATCCCTTCGGCGATCTGGGACTCGCGCTGTCCGGTAAGCAGCCCACCTTCATGGATGGTTCGCTGCTGATGTTCTTGCCGGAACTGGTCGTCGTTGCCACGATCCTGGGGTTGCTGTTTGTCCGCCTGTTTGATTTGGACAAAGTGATCTCCGGGCATTCGGTCGCTCTCCTGGGCTCAACTGTCGCGTTACTGGTCGCTGTGGTCCAGTTTCTTGCGCTGAAGAATCTTGACCCCAACGTGCACGATGCGGTGCTGCACAAAACGATGTTCACGGGATTGCTCGTCTATGACGCGTTTACCGTGTTCTTCAAGGTTTTCTTGTTACTGTTTCTGCAACTGGTCGTTTATTTGACGCGTTTGACGGGACTTCCGGACCGCGATGATGCGCCCGACTTCTACACTCTGCTGTTTGGCTCAACGCTCGGCATGCTGTTGATGATCGGTGCGAATAACCTGTTAATTGTGTTCCTCGGAATCGAAATGACATCGGTCCCCAGCTATGCGATGGTGGGGTTCCTCAAAGGCCGTCGAACGAGCAGTGAAGCGGCCTTTAAATATGTTGTGTACGGAGCTGGTGCAGCAGGCGTCATGCTCTACGGCATCAGTCTGATGGCGGGTTTGCTCGGTACGGCCAGCTTCCCGGAAATGGCTGCTCGTTTGAATCTGGTCATTGGCAGCGGTCCGTTGAAACTCGATGCAACGTTGGTGACATTGCTGTTGTCGATCGTGATGATTCTGGTCGGGATCGCGTTCAAGCTGTCGATTTTTCCATTCCATTTCTGGGCTCCGGATGCCTTCGAAGGTGCGGCGACTGAAGTTGCGGGGTTCCTGTCCGTGGCTTCCAAGGGGGCTGCATTTGCACTGCTGGTGCGCGTTCTGCTCGCGTTGGTCGGTGTCAATCAGGACCTGTCGGGACAGATGACTCCGGTCTTTTTCTACCTTGGAATTGCCATCTCGGTGCTGGCAGCGGTCACGTCGACCTTTGGCAACCTGGCTGCCTATTCGCAAAACAACATCAAACGCATGTTGGCTTACTCGACGATCGCTCACGCCGGTTACATGCTGATGGCGGTCGGCGCGATGATGGTCATTTTGAATGCGTCCAAGCATGTGCCCGATCCGGCAGCCCGGTGGGAGATGGCGACGCGGGCTGTGGAAGGCTTGCTGTTCTATCTCTGGGTTTATCTGTTCATGAATCTCGGGGCATTTGCTGTCGCGGCCCTGATTCGCAATCAACTGTTCAGTGAAGATGTGACTGATTTCGGTGGATTGTGGACTCAGGCTCCAGTGCTCAGCTTCACCATGGCCTGCTGCATGTTCAGCTTGATTGGCATGCCGCCGTTTGGCGGGTTTACTGGTAAGTTCATGGTCTTCTCGTCCTTGTATCAGGCGGGCAATTTCCACTGGGCCATGTGGGGCGTACTCGTGATCGCCGGTATGAATACGGTCTTCAGCTTGTTCTACTATGTACGCGTCCTGAAGTTCATGTTCATTGCGCCTGCGAAGGAAAACGCTCGTCGAATCCGTGTGCCGGCGACGTCCGCGGCCGGCTTGTACGTTTTCAGCCTGGCGGTATTCGTGTTGTTGACAGGTGTCCTGGCGAATCCCTTGAGTGCAACCGCTCATGATGTGGCTTCTGTACTATTCCCGTAGTCAATGTGACCTGCCGGGGCCGTAATGCCGTCCGCCTGAAGATCCTGGCCTTGTCCGAAACCTTAGAGTGTAAGTGAATTTACTACATGGCCGCGATTGATTCCGAACATCTGAACTCGCTGTTCGTGCTCCTGCATCGCAGTCTGCTGCAGTACTTGGGCGAATGCTCACCGTGGACGGCAGAAGATAGCCACCAGGGAGAAACTCTGGCCGCCATTCGCGGTATCGTGACCAGGCAGGAACAGGATGAAACGCTGCTGGCCGATGTGTTGAACGATTCGGGATGGGTCATTAATTGTGGTGGTTACTCCACCTCCTTCACCGATCTGCATTATGTTTCGCTCCAATATCTTCTCAAGCAGGTTGTCATCTCGCAGACCGAAATCGTGAAAGCTTTTGAAGCAGCGGCCCAGAAGTATCCGGACACTCCGTTGTTACAGACAGTTGCGAACAACGAGCGCGAAATCTTGAATACCGCGCGGGACCTGATTGCGAAGAAACCCGCAGTTGTCGCGGCGAAGTAACTAAACCGCTGCAAACTGGTCCGGGCGTATTCAGCTCGAGTTGGCCCGCGTTAGACATCTTTTTAACATCCGAAAAGGGTATCTTCATGGAGTTGATTGATACCCATGCCCATATTCAGGAAGACGCGTTCGAAGCCGATCGTGCCGAGGTGCTGGTGCGTGCCTTTGAGGCGGGTGTGAAGCACATCGTGGTGGTCGGTTTCAATGTGGACAGCAGCCGCCGCGCTGTCGAGTTAGCACAACTCCATCCTCGGCTGTCGGCCGTTGTAGGCATCCAGCCCAACTATGCCCACGAGGCGCGGTCTGGCGATTGGGATACGATTGTCGAACTGGCACGCGATCCCAGTGTTGTCGGACTTGGTGAAACGGGGCTCGATCGGTATTGGAAGACGGTTCCGATCGAACTGCAGGTGGAGTACTTCCAACGGCATTTGCAGCTTTCTCGAGAGACTGGATTACCATTTGTGGTCCATTGTCGTGATGCCGATGACGAGGTTGTCGTTGAACTCCGCGAGGCCGCGAAGACCGGTTCTTTAAACGGCGTGATGCACTCATTTACCGGCACGCTGGCGACCGCACAGGCCTGCTGGGAACTGGGGATGCATATTTCGTTCGCCGGGATGGTGACGTTCAAAAACAATCATGCCCTGCGTGCCGTCGCCGCAGCAGTGCCTGCCGAGCGGATTGTGATTGAAACGGACTGCCCATATCTTGCACCTTCGCCCAACCGTGGGAAACGTAACGAACCTGCATTTGTGACGTTGACGGCCGATTGTCTGGCAACTGTTCGCGGAATGTCGTCAAACGAATTCGCCGACTTATCGACTGCGAATGCTCAACGCCTATTTCGTCTGCCGTGCTGATCGCCGGGCGATTTGGATTCGGGTTGCGCCCCGAGCTTTCTAATCAGAACTCCTGACTTAACAAGTTGTGGGAGGTTCAGCACCGCGGGATTTGCAGCGGTTCTCGTAAGTCCCCCCGGGGCTCTCTGCTGCGTTTCAGCTCGCATACCACACATTGCGAACCTGTTGCTGAGCCGTCGGGGAAAACTCGCGAGAGAACTTCAATACAAATCTCTGTTCGACTTTATGACCAGTAATCATCCCCTGTGTAATTCCCATCTGGGGCAACATGGCTGACAGTTCTGCAATGAACACTGTGCGGACGTGTCCGTGGGTAATTCGCGGCACCTCGTTCGCGATTTCGATCCGAAATGCCGGGCGCGGTCGCAGCCACAAGTAGAAGCCACAACCGGCCGCGGCGATCACGATGATATTCAGCGACCAGGCCCACCAGGGCCAGTCATTTCCGTTCAGCACCTCCCGAGGCCATGGCTCTTCCATCGTAACACCGGAGTGTCTTGCCTGATTCTCAACGCTGGCAGCAGCGTCATGTCAAACCGGCGAACTCAGTAAACGTAATCATTTTGTGGCCGTGAACTCCGCAATGACATTAGTTCGAATGCCGCCGCGAGGCGTAAAGGCCGCCACAATTTTCATGCTTCTGGGCTTGGTCACCGCGACCAGATCATCCAGAATGGTATTGGTCACGTGTTCGTAGAACGAGCCGTGATTACGGTAGTGCTGCAGGTACATCTTCAGCGACTTCAACTCAAAACAGAGTTGATCGGGGATGTAGCTGATCGTAAGGGTTCCAAAATCGGGCTGCCCTGTCTTGGGGCACAGCGACGTGAATTCGGGACAAATCGTTTCGATGGTGTAGTTGCGATCAGGAAACTGGTTCTCAAAGGTTTCCAGGGTATCGCGAAAATTCGTGGTCATTCCATTCCTCGAAGTAGACTGCAGTGCCGGCCCTAGGGGCCGCGAGTTGGGGTCGAGCGAGATTTTCCGGTCGATCAAAAACTCAGAACATGTGACGCCTCAAATTCTAACACGCCGGGCAATGACTGACACGGGTGCCGCCTGTCACGAACTTTCGGCCCATCGGAATCCACCACCTTGGCCAGATCCTGGGAAATCGCGTTAGACCGCCGACAATGGCTGGCAGTTGCGGCCGGCTCACTGCTGAGTCGTCCTCCATATCTGATTGCGGAAGAAGCGAACGCACTTGCGGGGCGCTTTTCGTTTGAGGATCGCCAGGGGAAGACTCGCGAGGTCACGGCCAAGGTGCTGGTCGAAGCTCAGGATGGAGGATTGCTGCTGCAGGGAGTCGACGGACGGATCTGGCAGGTCACGCCCGACAAGTTGCGGCAGAAACCCGCGGTCTCTGTGCCGTTTGCCCCCTTGTCGGCTGCCGAGGTGGGCAGGCAGATCACGCACGAGTTTGGGCCGGGATTCGTCAGCTATTCGACCGAACGCTATGCACTGTGCACGAACGCCTCCGAAGCCTACGCCCACTGGTGCCTGGGTTTGTTTGAGCGGCTGGCGACTGCTTTTCGTGCCTATTGGACAACCCGCGGTTTCAAAACCATCGATCCCCCGTTTCCGCTGGTGGCGGTCATTTTTGAGAAGCAGAGTCAGTTTGCCGAGTTTGCGACCGTGGATGCGGGAGCCGACGTGGCCGGTGTGCCGGGATATTTCTCCATTCCCACGAACCGCATGGTGCTGCACGATCTGACTGATTCCGGGAAGGGCCAGCCCGCGCGAACGCCGGCCGAAATCGAGCGCCGGCTGGAGTCGGCCCTGTACAATGTCGCGACGATGGTACATGAAGCCACACATCAAATCGCCTTCAATTGTGGTTTGCACACCCGCATGGCCGACAATCCCCTGTGGCTGACTGAAGGCATGGCGACCTACTTCGAGACGCCCGATATCCGCAGCAAGACAGGCTGGAAAACGGCCGGTCAGATCAACCGTGCCCGACTGAGGCGATTCAAGGAGTTTCTCACCGCACGGCGGGCTGCCGATTCCCTCGAAACGCTGATCCGGAACGATGCCCGGCTGACCAGCCCCGACACTGCGGAAGACGCCTATGCCGAAAGCTGGGCGCTGACATACTTCCTCGTTCGCAAGCAGGCTGCCAGGTACGTCAAATACCTGACGCACATTTCGGCCAAGGAACCGCTCGATTTTCCCACCCCCGATCAGCGTGTCGCCGAGTTTCAGGAAGTCTTCGGGGACCTCAAAAGTCTGGATGGCGAATTTGTCCGGTATTTGAAAACGCTACGGTAATCGACAGGCGAAGGACTCGTCAGGCCCCGCCGATCACGTCGAATTGAACGGTCGAATTCTCGGGCTTGGTCAACTCGACCTTTAATTCTGGTGCCTCACGGTCCGAGACATCGACGCGAATGGTAATCTTGTGCCGGCCGGG
>CAZQUW010000133.1:15924-17478 GCA_964596215.1 uncultured Planctomicrobium sp.
AGGAACTTGGTGAGTCCCTGGGGCATGAGCGACTTCCCTTCGACCTCTTCGTCGATGTCTGCGGTCGGCACCGTGACTGTCTGTCCCGCAGCATCGCGGATGCGTACTCGGACCTCATCGCGGTCGATAATGACACCCGTCAGGACCATGCCGCTGGTGAGCACAAAGACTTTGGTGACATACTGCTCCTTCACCGCCAGATTGGGATTCAGAATCGAATTTACAATGTAATCGACGGGTGAGGAGCCCCCGACGGCGCTCAATTCCGGTCCGACCTGCCCCCCCGCTCGGCTGACACTGTGGCATTTCATGCAGCTCACTTCAGCCTTCCGAAAGATCTGCTCGCCCCGCGCGGGATTCCCCTTGGCCGCGACTTCTGCCACGAGTTTCGCAACTTCCTCGGGGGTGGGCGGAGCCGGATCGGCTGCGATGCCGGCAGCCTTGCTGAGGACATCGGACAATGCGGCGTCACTGCGCCCTACGGAATACATGTAGCGTAAGAGCTGCTTGGCCACATCGACTGCGGGGGGCTTGTTTGCTAACGCGGCCGCCAATTCTTCAGTTCCGTTCTTGCGATTTAAGAACCCATCGAGAACGGCTTTCGGATCGTCTTTCGCCGTGGATAAAGCCAGCGCATCCGCGGCCAGGATCGCCGCAGCAGGTAAATCGGCGGTGACGAGTCCCGTGATCGCCTGCAACCGGACGGGAAGCGGCTGACCGGGACCGGCCAGCTTGCGAATGGTGTCGACGCTGCCAGGGTCGCCAATCGCGACCAGTCCGTCGATTGCCGTACGTTGCAAGGCGGCATCTGTCTTGGGATCGGTCGCGAGATGCTGCAGTTCGTCAGAAATGGCCGGGACTTTCCACGTTGCCGCCAGTTTGATCGCGGCTAATTGAAGCACTGGATTTTTCGTCGGAGCATGGGCACTGACCAGTTTTTCAATCGCGGACAGATCACCCGCAGGCTTCACCTTGCGCGTCTTCGCCGCATCGACGAGCCACCCGATGGCCTTCAGTTGCAGTTCCGGAGGGAACCCCATGGGCTGCACGACTTTATCGAAGACCACGCGCAGATCATGTTCATTGCCGCGATTGCAGATCATCTCCGCAACTGTGCCCTGCCGGTCTGCCGGGAGACGGCCGCTTTGGAACAGCTTCATCAGGGGCCCCACAGCGCTCGGGGGATCTTCAGCCCAGACGGACGAAAGTGAAGATGTCAGCCACAGACCAACAATCAAATAGCCGACAGGTCGGAACGACGAAAACATGACTGCACACTGTTTGTTGAGAGAAATAGATCGCGGAGACACCAAGTCTCCTCGCCTATTGTCTCAGTTTCCTGGCCCAAACACAAAAACGAGGGCGACGGTTCCGATGTTGGGGTCGCATTCTCTGCCATTCACCATTTCCGGCCGCAAAGTCGCCCGTCGCTGAACGTCGTCAGACTTTCTGCGGCGAGGGTACTCGCAAAACTGGCGACTTCTTCGACTTCTTTGCCGGCGACCGTAAGCTGGGCACTCTGGCCCGTCTCTGGTTTCGACTCACCAAAACAGA
>CAZQUW010000134.1:0-17443 GCA_964596215.1 uncultured Planctomicrobium sp.
GACGGGCACTTGTGACAATCTGACAATCGACATCTATCCGACTCCTGGACGCCCGCGGTGATTCCTGATTGAATCGATGAAATCCCGATTGCCTTGATACAGTGGTTCGCAAACTTCACTGGTCACCTGGAATTGTAATCAATGCCAGCCGCATCGACTGGGTAGACATCACGAACATCTGGAACCAGAGGCCCTTTACTCGCCAGAAATGCACCAGCGCGATTGCACACGGCATACTGAACTGTGCCAAACTGAGCAGATCTGATCGTGTGTGGGGGTAGTCTTTTGGCATCATCGCGATAAAATAACCCGCAAAGGCAGGTCCCAGTTGGAGGGAAATTACTCAATTCCGATCATCAGATTCGTTTCTGCCGCGTACAGTGTGGCGAATTAACTGATACTTTGAGAGAACATTGTCCTCTCGCAATGTCGTGAGGAATTAACAACTGCAAAAACTCGTGCGCGGGCCCGCACGCGAGGAAACCAATGCATGGAGACCGTCTCGAAGATCCGCGTCGTCCTCGTCGATTCGCAACAACTGATGCTTGAATGCTTGCGTGATCGCCTGAATTCGGAAATGACAATTCATGTCGTCGGAACTGCCGCCAATTCGGACGATGGAGTCCGAGTTGTCGATGAATTGTTACCAGATGTGGTCGTGCTCGACATGGAACTCCCGGGGCGCGGAGTTTTTGAATCGATTAACGACTTGCGAACCCGGCATCGTCTCATCAAAATTCTGATCCTGACGAGCCTGCAGTCGGACATTCTGCTGTCACATGCCATTCAGGTTAAAGCGAACGGGTACGTCCTGAAGACCGAGCCGTTATCGTCCGTCATCTCTGCCATTCATACGGTTGCTGACGGGCGTCCGGTATTTTCGGAACCCGTCCGATCCCGTTTGGAATTCGACAGCGAACAGAACGCCTATTCGCTGAAGATCAATCAGGCTGCCGCCGATTTGACCGCACGCCAGCTCGAAGTGTTGCGACATCTGGCCCGCGGTGCCAGTGTCAAAGAAGTTGCCAAGCTGATGCACCTGTCTCAGAAATCTGTCGACAGTCACAAGTATCGGATCATGAATAAGCTCGGCATTCACGACCGCGTTGATCTGACCCGGTATGCGATCCGCGAACAGATCATCGAGGCGTAACAATTGCCTTGCATACAAGCTGGAAATGCCAGTGAGTGCATTTTCCCAGCTTACCTCGTCCTGAATGCACTCGCTTGCGATTCGAGCCTGTCGATCAACCCGCGGATCCACTGGCAGCGCGCCGCAACCGGTCATTCAGGGCTCGCCCCAGTCCCGTTTCCGGAAACAGTTCGGCCACAATTCCATCCAAACCCAGTTCATCCAGCCGCCGCAACGCCGCAAAAAAATTCGCGGCGGCTTCCGGTAAACTGCCGCACGGTGAGAGAATCTCCTGCGCACAGAATTCGCGTCCTGCGGGCAAACGCTGAAAGCAGAGCACTCCCCAGCGTCCAGGCAGCAGACGGTCCTCAGGCGGATCCAGGATCAGCGGCGTACGCGGCGCATAATGCTGGGGCAACATTCCCGGGGCCGCCTGGCCGATCTCTCCCGGGTGGTCTGTCGAAGCCAAAATCTCCAGCGGCCCGGCAACCTGAATCAGTTCTTCAAGTGACACGCCCCCGGGGCGCAGCAGACAGGGCCGGGGCGACAAGCGAATGACTGTTGACTCCACGCCCACTCCGCAAGGCCCACCATCCAGAATATAATCGATGCGGTCGGCCAACTGGTCCGCGACATGCTGCGCTGTCGTCGGGCTGATGCGTCCAAACAGATTTGCACTGGGAGCGGCAATCGGACAATCGGACAATCGCAACAATTCGAGAGCGACAGAATGACGCGGAATCCGTACCCCCACATCGGGAAGTCCTGAAGTCACCAGATCGGGAACGGCGGCCACCTTCGGCAAGACCATGGTCAACGGCCCCGGCCAGAAGCTAGCGGCCAGTTTCTGGGCCAGTTCGGGAAACTCGGCTGCCACCCGGGGTATCCAGGAAACGTCCGGAATATGGACAATCAACGGATCGAATGCCGGCCGCTCCTTGGCTTCGAAGATGCGCGCCACAGCCTGCGAATCCAGGGCATGGGCGGCGAGACCATACACGGTTTCAGTGGGCATGCCCACCAACCCGCCGCGGCGAATGATATCTGCCGCTCGCTTCAGATCAGTCCCTATTTCGCAGCCCATTAATACTCAGTCCGATCGCTTCGATTCCACCAGCCCTGTGTAGGGTCAGACGCTCGGAGCCGGAGACTTCGCGAATGTCATGTCCCCGACACAGCGAGTCCGGCCACGTCCGAGGGGACGCTTGCCGACAGCGAAATCTTAACGGGATCGGCGTGTTCCGCAAACTCCGAAGAGTCTCAACGATCCTCGGGCTTTACCTGAAACCCGTAACACTCAGTTCAGACAAATGAGTGGCCTGATTCCCAAATCGTGAGCGGATTGGGTGCACAGTGTATCGGACTTCAAGCCGATGAAGAGGGTGTGAAGGTCTACACTGTTGCAGACCGCCCCCACGAAGGAGAAGAACTACCATGGATCGGAAAATGGCCGTGACGACAAGCTGGGTGCTTGTCAGCGGCACACTGCTGCTCGGAGGCTGCATGACCCCCGGTTTTCACAATCAGGAACCCCCAGGATTCAGTGCGACCTTTCAAGAGTTCGATCGCCACTGGCAACCCGTCGATGGCTACGAACCAACAAGGTTAGTCGTACCCGCTCAGTTGGAATTGGAAGTAGTAACGCAGGAGCTACCTAATATGTCGGCACACGCGAATGTGCGGCATGAGGAACTTCTGCCTGTCGTGACAGGGTATTAAGCCACTCGATAAGGCGCCCAAGCAGACGCGAAAATCACCATGCAGGTGAGCCCGGTGGCGTAAGCCCCGGGATTCTTCTTCGTGGCCGAGGCTATCGCGCTTTAGATAAACGCCTTTCGTTTGAACGCAAGACCGGGCTGATGGGAAGGCGAGGCTGCGGCCGAGCCGCCTGGTCTTGCGATGTATCCAGACAGAGCGGTTCGGCAGGAGTCGTGCTGCCCGGATTCAATACGGGGGCAAAACACGCCTGAACCCATGCGTGAGAACGATAATCAAGACCAGCGAGTTGCGGATCACGATCTCCCCCATCGGCAACAGCAAGGCACGCTGGCCACGACCAGATTCGCGAACTTCGGCAAGTTGCCCGGCCAACCGCTCCATCCAGTCAACCGTTCGTGGCCGATCGACAATCCCGCTCAACCACTCGGCAGGGATTCCAGGTCGACCGACTTCAGCCCCCAGTATCCCTCCAACGATGGCAGCCATCGAATCCGTATCACCTCCGCAACGAATAACCTCTGGGACTCCACGCCGAATATCGCCCTGATGACGGAATGCGGCATGTAGCGCGACAGGGACTGTGTGGTAACAATATCCGGTCACGCCACGTTCAAGCCTCAACGACTTTGCAAACTCACGAGTCGATTCCCCACGCTGAACGCTTCCGACGGCCCGTTCCACCAACTCGAATAGTTCGTTTGCCCCTTCATCACGCAAGGCATCCTGCAATCGGGCCCCAAAGTCCGCCCCTGTTCCTAACATCCCGGCGGCCGCATCATGAGCGGCCAGGGCCACGGCGAATGCGGCATAGTCCGCCTTGGGATCGGTATGCGTGATCCGAGTAGAAATCGACACCCATTTTCTGAGCTGCGTGAGATCCTTGATCGCTGCGCCCAGAATGGCACTTCGCATGGCCGGTCCATTGCCTGCCGAAAAGACCCCACTTCGAGTCGGATTCATCCCCAATGAAAGTTTGAGTCCCGCACGTAGCGTGGCCATGCCAGCCGTCGTCGGCAGCGACCAGAACCACCGGCGCATCTGGCGTCCCAGATAGCGGGTAAAAGCTGCTTCGTCGTTGCCGGCCAGGATCATCGCTTGCGCGACCAGACAGCTATGCTCTGTGTCATCCGAAACCAGGCCGCGGCCAAAAAGCAGCCGATAAACATCGGGCTCGCCCAGCAACCGCTGGCCACGGCGGTACGTGAGGTTCTCATAAGGCAACCCCAGCGCGTCGCCAACCGCCGTTCCAAGCAAACATCCTACCAGTGCGGCGCGATTCATGAATATCTGCCTTCACCCCGACACTTACGGTTGAGACACCTTAATCGGCACCTGTCCACTGAGATACCGCCAGTTCTTGACGAACGAAATCAGATCGGCCATCTGCTCGATCGAAATGTTCTTCTCGAGGCCTTCCGGCATCAGCGAAATCCCGTTCGATTTCAGCTCTTCGATGTCCTGTCGCAGAATCAACTGGGTCTTGTTTTCCGGCTGTTTCAGCGTGATGGAAGAAGCGGTCTCAGCGGCGATGAATCCCGTTTCGACACGACCGTCTTTCGTCACGACGGTGTAGCTGACATAGTTATTATCAATCGCCTGGTTGGGACTGAGGATATCAAGCAGAACCTGGGCCGGAGTCTTCGTACGCAGATCGGCAATATCGGGACCGACGACGACGCCAAGCTTGCCAATCTGATGGCAGGCGGCACAGTTCTTCTCGAAGACCTGCCGGCCACGTTCAGGCTTCGCCGCCAATTTCAACGCAGCCTGGTACTGCTCCAGAACCTGTTTACGATCTTGCGGCACCGCAGAAGCAAGCACTTCCAGCGCCCGTTTCTTCAGTTCAGGATCGGCATGGCTGGTCAGCCCCCGGACTTGAGCCGGGTCAAGTTCAACTGGACTGATCTGCTTCGCCTGGATGGCTTGAAACAAGACCTGGATACGCTGCGGATTCCGCAGCAACGCGCGAATGATGGCCCGTCGAACAACTGGAGTCCGAACGGAATAATTCTCTAACAAGCGGTCCGCCAGCTGCGGATCATTAAAGCCCCCCAGAATCTCGATCCCCTTAACGCAGATCTCCTGCGACTCGTCCGTGGCAATGAGTTTCAACAGAGAATCGCCCACAGTCATCCAGTTGGAGAATTGCAGTACGGACAGCGAGTCCAGACGATCCGCAATGTCGCTCGATCCGTCGTTGGCCCTGGCCAGCGACAGCTGGAAGAGCTGCGTGAGCAATCCGGCCAGTTCAGGCTCACTGGCCAGGATTTCGGGCAGGACTGACTGCGGAGCTTTGCCACGGCGTTGGATGCCCTGGCATAACCCCAAAAAACCCGCTGATTTCAACCGGTGATTCGGCAGTTCGAGAACGGTTTTCAAGGCTTTCGTCAGCGTGCCCGAGTCTTGCTGAGCCCCCACCAGATTGGCAATTTCCAGTAAACTCGCCACGGTCCCGGTCGACGGCGGTTCGTCGGTCTTAAGCAACTTCACCCACGCCTGCAGGAAATCGGCAGGAGTCTGGCCGCCGCTGATGAGGACAGCTCGGCGGATCCATTCGTCCCCTGCATCGCGTACCAGAATCCGAGCCAGAGCGGACATCGCTGCGGGCTCGTTCGCGACCGTACTCAAGCTCAATGCCAGCTGAAACCGCACCCGTGGGTCGGGATCATCGGCCAACTGCAGAGCCTGTTGGACCAGCGCCGGATTGCTCGCGAATTGACCTTCCTGCAACAATAAACCCTGCTCACGGACTCCCGCAGATGTGTCGCGCATGGCCTGAATGGCGTCATCAGCATTGGCCCCAAAACTGCCTAGCAGCCGATAGGCGCGCAAACGGCCCAAGTCCGACTTTGAGGCACGCGACAACTTCACCAGCAGTCCGTGGGTCTCGGAACTTTGACGTTGTGACAAAATTCGCGCTGCGGTTTCAGCGGGCCAGCTGTCGGGAAACGCCAGCATCTCGACGAGTGCCGCGGTGGTGGTCTCCGGAGTGAAGATGACTGGCTTTTTAAGATGAGCAGCGTCTGTCGATACAATACGGTAGATCCGGCCACGGTCGCTGCCGTCGCGTTCATCCGGCCGATTCTTCAGTTCGTCCGGCACCCATTCCGGGTGTTCAATCACGGCCCGATACATATCGACAACATACAACGCACCGTCCGGGCCGTTTGCCATGTCGACAGGGCGGAACCATTCATCCGCCGTCGCCAGAAACTCCGCCGTCGCGGTGCTGGGCTCGGAGCCAAATTCGGCCCCTTTCCGACGCAGGATCTCACGATGAACCAGATTCCCTGTCGGTTCGCACGTAAAACTGTTGCCATAGAATTCCGTGGGAAGGGCGGTACCACGATAGATCGTAACGCCACAAGCCGCGGTGAACTGCCCCGCATGGGTGGTTGATGTCGTCCAGGCCCGACTGAGCGGATAGACGCGAGACTCGGCCCCCGAGGGAACCGCATCGCTGCCCACGTCCTTGACCGCCAGGAGCGGGTTGCGCTTCAAATAGTAATCCTCAAGCAAAATCTGCCGGCAAGGATTACGGTTACTGCACACGAACCGGTGCCCGAAATCATCAAAGGTGAGGCCAAACTGACCGGCCCCAGAAATGGATTCGGCCGTGCCCGTCAGCGGATCAAATCGAAAATCAAACCCATTAATTGAGACCGGAGGCTGTTCGCGCCCCCAGGCTTTGGCATCGGCTGTGATGACGCCGCCTCGCAGTCCGTTGGCAATATAAATCCGATTGTCGAGCCCCCAGCGTGGATGATTGGCTCGCAACTGAGGGTTCCCCTCCGCGAAACCTTTGAACCAGGTCTGACGGACATCCGCCGTACCATCGCCGTCGCTGTCATGGAACCAGGCCACCTCGCCCGCCAGCGTGACGATCACGCCCCCCTTCCAGGGTTGCACGCCCGTCGCGAACAACAGCTTGTCGGCGAAGACACGAGATGTTTCATAGCGACCATCGCCATCCAGATCCTTCAATGCACGAATCCGCGATAACGGAGGCTGCCCCGCTTTCGGTCCGTTGGGATAGTCGGTCATCTCCACGGCCCACAGCGTGCCAAATTCGTCGAAGGCAATGGAAACCGGATCAATCACTTCCGGTTCCGCGGCCACGAGTTCAATCTTCAACCCGGGAGCCAGCTGAAAATGTTTCAGGCTGTCTGCGGGCGACAGCGGGCTGGCCACCCGCGGTGACTCGCCAGCCGGTTCTGCAGCCCGGGACTCACTGGCAAAAAGCGACAGGAACGCCACGGCCGCACAAATTGTTCGCACGGACCAACTGACGAAATTCGGAAACCTACCGGACATCGACTGTCCCCTCTCTCGAATTGGATCTCGGTCTAGCAGTACCACGTCACAGCATGTGAATGGTATATTCAATGCGGCGCGAATTGTCGCCATCGTAGCATGTAGATCCTCTGCACTGAAACAAGCCCACTCAAATGACGTCTTTACCTTCCGACCCGCTGTGCCTCGACCAGTTCCTGAAATTACAGGGTGCCACCAGCACGGGCGGAGGAGCCAAGTTGTTGATTCAGTCGGGTGACGTCAAGTTGAACGGGAAGATTGAAACCCGCCGACGCAAGAAACTCGCCGTGGGAGATGTGGTCGAGGTAGGTGGCGAGAAATTCGTCGTCTCGGACAAACCTCGGCAAACCGAATGGTAGGTCAGGCCCCCGATCTGGGGCACAGCCGCAACCTTTGCTGCCTTCGAATACAGAAAGCACCCGGAATCACTTGCCGTGCCAGCGAGTTGGCCACGCGCAGACCTCGTATTCCACAAGAAATCACCGGGGCAAAGTCTACCCAAGAATAGGATCGGCCCAGGGCGGCCAGCCCGCAGATCCGGCATGGACCGCGTCGATGCGCAGTTTTGGGGCCGGGATAGCGAATTCCCTGCTGGCCGACGGGGACAGCCTCCAGACTATTCCCCGCTCAACCTACTTATACTTCGCCTTGATCGGATCGCCGCCGATAATCTCGCCCTTTTCGTTGACCTTCAGGTAAAAACTGTCCGCGATTTTGCTCGTTTTGAACAGGTCGCCCTGTTCCACGAAGACGTTGACCCGCACTGTGCCGGGCATGGTATTTTTGACTTCGGTGAACTTGTACTTGGGGGGCAAACCGAGCACCTTCAGTACGTTTCGCTCGATCGCCTTGTTGACGGCCATCTCGGCCACTTCCGTATTCACTTCAAGATCTTCAGCCACTTTTATCTTTCCCTGACTATTCTCGACCGCGCGGCGACCTGGAACTGCACCCTCGGAGTACTCACCTTAGCGACACTGAAATGAAACTCTGAGCTGGATCGTAGCAGGCCGCACGTGGAAACGCGACAGGGAAAAATGACCACCATTTTCAACTCCACTCGCGACGACGAGTTATTGCCCAAAACTCGCAGATCGTGAGCCGTTCAGGCAGCCCCGTGACAAACTGCAGTGGCCTTGCGCAGAGCCCATTTCTAATCGTTCAGAAACAGGGAAAGACATCGCGTTCGATGGCACAAGTCCGCGGCACTGACCAGCGCTGACATCACTTAAAAAAGTGTCCTCGATATCGCGGCCCGTTTTCTGTCCAATTTTATCCGACTCCCGGCTGTTACAAAACGCTTACCAGGATGATGCGGACCAGTGGCCAAACCGGGCAGGACTGCGCGGGAAAACTGCAAACGCTCCCCAGATCCTTCTACCCGGCTACAATTGGCTCGAATCACTGGAGGGACTGCGCAAGTCTATCCGATGACGGCCAGGATCGTGCGGTCCCGGCATTTTTTAGAGGCGGAGAGAGACTTTTCCATGCGGCGACAATGGATCATCCGGTTGATATTGGCATTCACTTGCAGTTCGCTGGCGACAGTTCGGGCAGATGACTGGCCGCAGTGGACAGGGCCCCAACGCGACAGCGTGTGGCGTGAGACCGGAATTATCAAATCAATTCCCGAATCGGGCTTGAAGGTCAAATGGCGAGTCCCCGTCGCGGGGGGATATTCGGGGCCGGCGGTGGTCGGCGGCAAGGTATTCTTAACCGAATATGCTCGCGAAGCAGGAACACTCTCCAACAACCCCGGGGAACGCACTGAACTCGCCGGTAAAGAGCGGGTGCGTTGTTTCGACGCCGCCAGCGGTAAGGAAGTGTGGAACTACGAATATCCGTGCAAATACAGTATCTCCTACGCGTGCGGACCCCGTGCGACCCCGACAGTCTCTGGCGGGAAGGTCTATACCCTGGGTGCTGAAGGCGATCTGGTATGTCTCGACGCCGGTCAGGGCAAGTTGATCTGGAAGAAGAAACTGGGGCAGGAATACAAAGTCGAAACGCCCATCTGGGGTTTCGCGGGTGCTCCGCTGGTCGATGGTCAGAAGCTGATCTGCCTGGTGGGCGGCGAAGGCAGCGTGGCGGTCGCCTTCGACAAAGATACCGGTAAAGAATTGTGGAAAGCCCTGTCGGCCCGCGAACCTGGCTACTCCCCTCCGTCCATCATCGAAGCGGGTGGCGTGCGGCAACTGCTGATCTGGCACTGCCATGCCATCAATTCACTGAATCCCGAAACCGGAAAGGTCTACTGGTCAGTTCCGCTCGAACCCAGCTATGGCATGTCGATCATGGCCCCACGCAAGTCAGGTGATTTCCTGTTTGCCAGCGGGAATGGCGAAGTCGGGGCCGCCCTCAAGCTGAATTCGGAAAAGCCAGGAGCAACCGTCGTTTGGCGCAGTAATATCAAGTCGGGTGTTTATTGCTCGAACAGTCCGCCCTTCATCGAAAATGACACCATCTACGGTTGCTGCTGCAAGCAGGGACAGTTCCGCGGGGTGAAGCTCGAAACGGGCGACCGGTTGTGGGAAACGTTTGCCCCCACCACCGGCAAGCAGCGCGCGAACAGTGGCACGGCATTTATCGTCAAGCACGAAGACCGGTTTTTCCTGTTCAGCGAAACCGGCGATCTCATCCTGGCGAAACTCAGCCCGGAAAAGTACGAAGAGCTCGGCAGATTTCATGTTCTGAAGCCGACCGGCGAATGCTTCGGCCGGGAAGTTGCCTGGAGCCATCCGGCCTTCGCCGAACGCAGCCTGTTCGCTCGGAATGACGAAGAGCTGGTGTGCGTCTCGTTGGCCGCCGAGTAATCAAGTTCGCGAAACTTTCCGGCCCGAGCCGGGTTCAATGAGGGTGCATCTCAATGATTTGAGATGCACCCATTTTCTTGCGCGGATTCGGTCGGTGCTCAACGCAGATCCGTCTGGAAGAGTGCGTCGCCCTGAAGCGACAATCTCAGAATAACAGGCGTGTGAGAATTCTGCCGTACTTCGAAAGGGACCTGTGATGCGCGGTAATTCATCGCGTTGGCTGATCGTAGGACTGATTCTCGTCGGAAGCTGCGGAATCCTGACTGCGGAAGTTTGGCGAAGCCGTGGGCCTGGTCATTCTGCGCGGGCAAATGTCGAGACCAGTCCAGAACCTGTGCCGCTCCGCAGCGCGGCAACCGACAAGCAATCCAGTTGTGGTGCGGAGCCCCCAGCGATTGGCGACAAGCCGGCTCTCAGCGATGCTGAGCGCAAGTCATTTCAAACGGCGGCCGAATATTCTCGCGACGGGAAGGGGACGGCAGTCCTGGTGCTGCGGGCGGGTGAGATCATCTTCGAGGATTACCCGAATGACACCACGGCGACAACGCCGCATATGCTGGCCAGCGGAACGAAGAGCTTCAGCGGGATAATGGCACAGTGCGCAGTCGAAGATGGTCTGTTTCAACTGGACGACAAAGTTTCGGAGACCATTACCGAATGGAAAACCGATCCTCGCAAAAAAGAAATCACCATTCGGCAGTTGCTGACCCTGACCAGCGGACTGGGGGGTGGTTCGATTGGCCAAGTCCCCACCTATGCGGAGGCAATCGCAGGCAACGCCGTGGCCGATCCGGGCAGCAGCTTTATCTACGGCCCGATTCCCTTCCAGTCGTTTGGCGAACTCATGCGACGTAAGCTGAGTCCCAGATCGGAAACTGTGGAAGGCTATCTGAAACGGAAGATTCTCGATCCGATCGGCATGAAGGTAGCGATGTGGCGCAAAGGGCAGGATGGCAATCCCATGTTGCCGCAGGGGTTGTCTCTCACACCGCGCGAATGGGCTAAATTCGGTGAAATGATCCGCTTGAAAGGGAAGGTCGGCGACAAACAAATTATCACCCCCGAACATCTGGCAGAGTGTTTTCAAGGTACGACTGCGAATCCCGGCTATGGTCTGACCTTCTGGTTGAACAAAAAAGGGGCGAAAGGCCCGGCCGGCAGGCTCGGGCAACGTGGGGGCGACGGACTGCAGCCCAAACCTTTGAACGGAGAAGCGGGACCGGTCGACCTCGTCTTAGCGGCAGGCGCGTTGGGACAGCGCTGCTATGTGATTCCCTCCCTCGACATGGTGATCATTCGCCAGGGGTTCAGCCGGCGAATCG
This sequence comes from uncultured Planctomicrobium sp., assembly GCA_964596215.1. GTDB lineage: Bacteria > Planctomycetota > Planctomycetia > Planctomycetales > Planctomycetaceae > JAKFVC01. The sequence goes on from CAZQUW010000134.1 coordinate 11,301, forward strand.
ACTTTGATGACCGCGAATTTCTGACTCGGCTCCTGAATTCCAGCAAGCAGGCCAGACCGGAATAGGTTCTTTAAGAAATTGCGCCACGGAGACCTGGAGGACACGGAGAAAAGAAAGATCTCTCCACTCCGTACGTTCAGTGTCTCCGGAGTGCAATTCCATCCAGCGGAGCGGCCCATGGAAACATGGCTCTAGCAGGACATAATCGCTACACTTCACCCCACCCACTTTGCGGTGCTCATTCAAAGGAAAGGTGACTGTGAAGGCGATACAACTCGAGAAGCCCGGTAAGTTCGATCTTATTCAAATTCCAGAGGCGGCCGCCCCTGGCCCCGGTGAAGCCCTGGTACAGGTCCATCGTGTCGGGATCTGCGGCACTGATATCAGCGGCTACCTGGGCAAAATGCCGTTCTACAGCTATCCCCGCATTCCGGGCCATGAATTGGGCGTGGAAGTACTCCAGGTCGGCCCCAATGTCACGGAAGTTCAACCGGGAGATCGCTGCTCGATTGAACCGTATATCAACAATCCGTCGAGTTTTGCGAGCCAGCGGGGCAGTACGAACTGCTGCGAAGACCTGAAGGTTCTGGGCGTACATATTGATGGCGGCATGCGCCCCAGATTTATCGTCCCGGCTCGGAAACTGCATCCGTCAGAATCACTGACATTCGAACAACTCGCACTCGTGGAAACTCTGGCCATCGGCTGCCACGCGGTCAATCGCGGACAGGCCCAGGCCGGTGAGAATGTGCTGGTGATCGGAGCAGGGCCGATTGGTTTGTCAGCCATTGAGTTCCTGCGAATCGCGAAATCGAAGATTACGGTCCTGGACGTCAACCCACAGCGTCTGGACTTCTGCAAACATACGATGAAAGTCGATCACACGGTCAAGTTCGAAGCCGAAGGGGGCAGTCTCGCAGCGCTGCAGAACTTGACCGACGGGCACCTTTACACGCTGGTCATTGACGCCACGGGTAATGCCAAATCGATGAGTAATGCCTTAAATTACGTGGGGCATACCGGCCGGCTGGTCTATGTGGGCATCACTACCGAGGAAGTCCATTTCCCGCACCCTCTGATGCACCGCCGCGAAATGACACTGCTGGCTTCACGCAATGCATTGCCAGATGATTTCACGCGGATCATCACGCTGATTCAAGACGGACAGATCGATACTCGCCCCTGGATCACCCATCGCAGTACGATGGATTCACTCATCGCCGACTTCCCCTCCTTTACCCGTCCGGAGACCGGAGTGATCAAGGCCATCGTGGAGATTGATGCTTAGGGCGGCATGACTGCTTGAGTGTCTGAAAAGTGGTATCGCCATGGCCGAATTCACGGACCACTGTCGCAACCCGTTCAGTCACTTATTTACGTTCACTCAGTCTTCCCTCTCCGCGGCACTCTTTCGCCCCGCGGAATGAGGTGCTGCAGGCGCTTCGGGGGCGGACAGGCAAATTGTACTCACTTTGTGTGGGGGACTCGCGCCAGTTGACAATCGCCCCCCGGCGTGCCGGTTCACATTCGACGTGATGGCAATTCAAGAGCCCCGATCTCGCCCGGTACAGCGAAATTTCTCCAGGGGGCCTGGAAACATTGCATTCCCGGCCATCCCAACTCGGCGGGTCGGGCGACAGTTTCTTGAAGATCTCGTGTCAGATGGCCTCACACACGGCAAGGTCTCACAGGCTTAGCCAACCCGCACGACATCATCGTCGCCGGCGCGGAATAGTTTAGCTGTTAAGCATTGCCGGAAGGCCGCGTGAACGCCGGAATTATAAAGAAACCAGGCATTGCACGCCCGCGTTCATGAATGCCTCATGCCTTGCGGGGAAGTGGACGAAATCAATGAGGTGAGACGTTGACTCATGGTGTCTGAGATCAGCCGAACTCACCTTCACTTTCCCTGCGAACACGAGGTTGACTGTATGACGGTGACTGACCGTCCTGAACTACCGCCGACTGCAGCGGAGCCGACCTTACAGTCGGAGCGTGCTCCGCGGATGATTCTGGAAATCTGCCGAGGCCGTACACGGTTTCCGCAGCGTCCCATTTCAGGCCCCCGTTTTTTCATTGGCTCGGGTGCCGGTTGTGACCTGCGATTAGGCGGCTCGGAATTTCCGGCAATTCATAGCCTCATTCAGACGCGTGAAAACGGCGTCTGGTTCGAGACTTTGGCGGCCGCGCCAACCGCGCGGATTAATGGCGAACTGACCAACGGTGAATGGCTGCGGGATGGCGATCGGATCGAAATCGGTCCCTTCCAGTTCCTTGCCCATTCTGTCCCCCTGCTGCCCCCGGTAGCAATCGTCGATGCGGCTGCGGGAATGCTCCCCGAGCAGCCGCTCGAACAAGTCTCCCAGCTCTCGGCAGTCGAACTGGCCGATCGACTGGACGTTGAGATGAATCAAGTGGAACGGTTTCAGAAGGGTCGCCAGGCAGGAGCACACGCACTCCTGCAGGCCCTGCGACGCCGTCAGCTTGAGCCCGCTCAACCTGCAACGCGATCTATGCCAGCCGTTCCCCGAGCCTCCGCAGCGGCGGGACAGCTCGAGTTTCAAGCCGATCTCGATCGACTGTGTAAGGATCTTGAAGAGTTGACTTCCACCCTGGAACGACGCTCCGAAACGATCTCGCAACGCGAGTACCAGTTCGCCCAGGCGGCCGAAACTCTGCTCGAAACACAACGTCAACTGGTTGCTCAACTCGAGTCAGCCCTGGAGCATGCCGCGCAGTTAAGTGAATCACGCGAAACGACGCTGAAGCCCGCAATTCGCGTCAGTGCCTGACCGCTGATCTGACTCTCCGAGTCGGTTCAGACAATTCACATCGCTTTCGACGCAAAGTGTCGGGATAAATATTAACAGCCCGGCGTCTCTCGCGAGCCGCCGGGCTGTTGTCTTGGCATCGATCTGAGATCAGCGATTACTTCTTCGCCAGTTCGGTATCAGTCCCGGAACGCCACGCGGTCTTGGCAAACATCCCGTAACGATTGGCATTGGCACTCACGCGAACAGCAGTCAAGGACGTTCGGGTGAGTTGCACGGACGGCCGCCACGTGACTTTCTCGTTCAATTCAAAACGGGGCCCGACACTCGTTCCCCGCTCGTCCTCGTCGTCAGTAATCCGCGGCTTCTTGGGGGGAACTACCGGTGTCGATTCGGCCGGGGGAGCCCCTGCAGAGGCTGGCTCAACGCCGTCGGTGGTCGTGGTACCCGGTGGCGTGACCTTCGGCGGGACGTAGTTGTTGTCGTTCTGAGTCGGATCCACGGTATTCGGAGCCGGAGACCGCGGGGTTGCCGGAGTGAACCCATCGGTATTAGCAGCACCAGGCGCCGACGGCGGCGTCACAGGGGGCACAAAGTTGTCGTTGGGCGCCATGGGCGGCACGGGAGGGGCTCCGTTCCGATTGTCATAGGCGGGCGAAGGACCGCCAGCAGCGGGCGCGGGAGCCGGGGTCACCGGCGACGCACCACCAGCGGACGGAGTGGTTCCCGGAGGATAGTTCACATTACATTGACCGCTCGCGCATCCACTAGGGCCGCACGCTGTGGCCCCATATCCACCGTCATAGCCGGTCTCACACGAGGAACAACCGCCACCTCCGCACGTGGAACACCCGGCGGACGCATAGCCGCCATAATTACTGTAGCCGCCGACGCCGCAGCTATTGCACGCGGGGGCACAGCATCCACCGCCGCCGTAGGCACCCCAGCCACCTCGAAAACCGGCGTAGACAGGTGCCACCGGACCGCAGCAGCCACCATTGTATCCGGCGTACCGCGCAGTGCGTCGCGCCTGAATACTGCCAACCGGGCCAAACAGCGTATCCCATGCCCAGGGAACAATTCCGGCCTCGGAAGTCGCGGGCACGACTCCCAGTATTGACGTGGCGACCACCAACGTCAGCAGGAAACGGACTGCGGGACGTGTCATGTGCTGTACCTCTTCATGAAGCCGGTGCCGGCAACTTGATCCTGTTGCGCTACCACCGAGAGCCTGAGTCTGGGAAACACTGGAAAACGCGCCCAGTGCAGTCGGACTCGACTTTGCAAATTCCAACAGGGAAACCCCCGCAGAACCTTGAACAATTCGCCAAACTTGAATCTATTTCAAACCCGAAACGATTTTTTTCAATCCTAACAGAACGAATGGGCAAAATCCTCTACTTTGCTTGAAATCGCCCAAGCCCTCAACTTTTCCCTACAAGACAATGTAGAATTCGCCGCAGATCTGTGTCAATCGCCCATCTTTACGCAGTGCAATTTCAGGTGTGATGTTTTCGAACATGGTGGCATCTTCGTTTCATTCCGATTCGATCTCCCGATGTCGCCAGATTATCTCCCAGTTCTTTCTGGATGATCCGGCTGCAACGATTGTGCCGATCATTGGGAATGAGGGATTTAGCGGTGCCCAGATCTACCGTATCGAATTGGGCATCCAGCGTTACAGCCTGCGACGCTGGCCACTGAATGGTCCTGAGCCCGAGCGACTCGCGGGCCTGCACCGCCTGCTCGATCTGACATGGAGACTGGGCGTCCAGCAGATCGCCGTGCCGTTGAAATCGCGATCAGGATCGACCCTGTTAAACGTCGACGGACACTTATGGCAACTGGAACCCTGGATGCGCGGCGCCGCGGACTTCCACGCCAATCCCTCGCGGGTTCGATTGCAGACCACGATGCAAGTGCTGTCACAGTGGCATGCTGCCGCTCGGACCTACGCACCCCATCCGACGGACCGCGTGTGGTTCGCTTCAACATCAGCGACTCCGTCCCCAGGCATTCAGGAACGCTGGCAGATCATTCGGCAGTACCAGAAAAACGGCGATGCTCTGTTTGGCCTTAAACTGAATAATGTCCCTGATGAAGAGATCAAAACGCAACTCGTGGGCATCTGGATGCACTTTCAAGACTTGTCATCCGCGGTCATGCAAGCTCTAGAGAGACTCCTGGCAACTCACGTCCCCCTGCAACCCTGCCTGCGTGACATCTGGCATGACCATCTGCTGTTTACGGATGACGAGCTGACCGGAATGATCGATCCCGGGGCCTGCCGGTCCGAAAACGTGACTACGGATCTGGCTCGACTCTTAGGGAGCCTGGTGGAAGATGATCGATCGGAATGGGATTTTGCACTCAATTGCTATCAACAACTGCGGCCACTGTCCCTGATCGAGTTCCAATTGTTACGCGCATTCGACATCAGTGGCGTTTTGCTGAGCGGCATGACCTGGCTCGACTGGCTGTTAATTCAACACCGGCCGTTCGCCAACCGCGGGCGAGTACTCGCCAGGCTGCAGTGTATCGTTCGCCGTTTGGAAAACCTCGAGGGCAGGATGCGGCTCTAGTTAATTCCAAACATCCGGCACTTCCCGGCGCCAGGTGATCAACTCTGGTCCGTGCAATCGCAACTTACGGCATCCCACGAATGCAAAAACCCGGCCACTTGTCAGCAACCGGGATCTCGTCAGTTAACCTATCACGTAACTGCTCACGCCAGAATGGGAGACTGGGGGCATTCCTAAGCGCGAACTTCTCGGGCTCGCAGCTTTTCCCGAGATCGCGTCAGAATTGACCCGATCGAATTCTCGGGTATGCTCAGATTGCGGCTGATTTCGCGGTACGAGCGGCCTTCGATGTGGAACTGTCGCACCACTTCCGAGTCGGGAAATGGCAGGCCATCCAGCATGATCCGAATCTCATCCTGATCTTCGATCCGCTGCAGGTCACGCGGATAGCTCCCTTGCCCGACCTGGGCCTGATCCAGGGACGCTTGATGAGCCTGCACATGCCCCATCGCTTCTGCCATGCGGCGACGGGTCATTTCGCATACGACCACGCGGCGGGCAATGACAGTCAGATAGGTCGCGAGTGAGCTCATTCCGCGGAAATTACGCAGGACGGCATACTTGTCGGCCAGCAAGGTCACAAAAACTTCGGCACAGAGATCATCTACGTCTTCTTGATTCAGTCGGACACTGCGTACGTGGGCAGTGTGCTGTACGACATGAATGAACAGACCTAGAAATCTGTCAACAAAGTCTTTCCACGCGCCCGGCTCTTCAGCCAGGCACCGTTTCAGCAGATTGCGGTCGATCTCAGTCAGGGCCACGATTACCTCTAATGCCACATGGCTCA
>CAZQUW010000135.1:0-3207 GCA_964596215.1 uncultured Planctomicrobium sp.
AGCGCATGCCCGCGATCCGACTCTCCTCACAACCAACCGCCGAATTGCCAGCGACTTCTTGTGAAGCGTTGATGCGTTGGGGTACAATTTTTGGGAGTGACCGCGTTCAGACTCACCACTGCCAGTTCCCACCGTGATGCCGCTCGCCATGATCTTTACCGCTCGATCGACCTTTGCCTGTCGTACCGCCGTTCTAGGCCTGATGTTGCTGCTGACCCAGGCCAGGGCCGCGGAGGCTCAGACTGTGGACTACGAGCGTGATGTCCAGCCGATCCTGGCGGAACATTGTGCCCAGTGCCACGGCACCGACGAAGGGAGCCGCAAAGCCAGCCTGCGACTCGATCTGCGCGATAGCGCTCTCAAAGGGGGCGAGTCTGGTGATCCGGCGATTGTGCCGGGGAAGCCCGAAATGAGCGAACTCATCCGCCGCATTATCACACCCGATGCCGGTGAGCTGATGCCGCCCCCTCAGGCCAACAAGCCACTCACCGCAGCTCAGATCGACACATTAAAGAAGTGGGTTAGCGAAGGAGCCAAGTACGCCGCACACTGGGCGTTTGTCCCGCCGCAGAAAGCTCCCTTGCCCGTGGGCGGCCCCGCCCATCCGATTGATGCCTTCGTCGCGGCACGCTTGAAATCACTGCAACTGGCACCGTCACCCGCGGCCGCGTCAGCCACCCTGTGCCGACGGCTATATCTCGATCTGATCGGCCTGCCGCCCTCCCCCGCGGAACTCGAGGCGTTTGAAAAGAACGGCTTCGCGGCCACCGTCGACACCCTGCTGCACAGCGAACGTTATGGAGAAAAGTGGGCCCGGCACTGGCTGGATGTCGCCCGCTATTCGGATACGAACGGCTACGAGAAAGATGTCCCGCGCGACCAGTGGATCTGGCGTGACTGGGTCATCCGGGCGCTTAACAGCGACATGCCTTATGACCAGTTTGTCATCGAACAGATTGCCGGCGATTTGCTGCCGAATGCCACACAGGATCAAGTCATTGCGACGGGCCTGCTGCGCAACAGCATGCTGAATGAGGAAGGGGCGATCATTGCCGAAGAGTTCCGGATGATCGAGATGTTCGATCGCATCGACTGCCTCGGCAAGGCGGTCCTGGGGATCTCCGTCCAATGTGCGCAGTGCCATACGCACAAGTTCGATCCGATCTCGCACGACGAATATTACGGGATGTTTGCGTTTCTCAATAACTCCTACGAGGCCCAGTCGTGGGTCTACACTGCCGAGCAACAGCAGCAGATCAAGAATGCGAAAGGGGCCATCCAGGCGATTGAAGACCGGGCCCGGGCGCAGCATCCGCAGTGGCAGCAGGAACTGCAGGCCTGGGAAGCCGAAGTACAGAAGCAGCAACTCCCCTGGACACCGCTGGAGATCACCGAATTCGGCAGCATCAGCGGGCTGAATCACCCGACGCAGATCGCCGACAAATCGGTCCTGATGCGCGGGCATCCCAGTGCCGATGTCTTCATGATCGCCAAACCCGCTCTTCAGGGAGTCACCGGCCTGCGGTTCGAGGCTCTCACACACGGCGATCTGCCATTCGGCGGCCCCGGTCGCGGTGCGGCTGGAATCTGGGGGGTGACTGAGATTGAAGTCACCGTGCAGAAGCCGGACAGCAAAGACTGGGAAAAGTTAAAACTCGTCAACGCCACGGCAGACTTCTCGGAACCGGAGCAGAAGGAAGACAAGAAGACCCGCGGCCCCGTCAAATTCCTGATCGATGGCACCGACGACACGTCGTGGGAGGCCGACCGCGGCATTGGTCGCCGCAACCAGCCTTCGGTGGCCATCGTGCAGTTCGAGAAACCGCTCGACCTTCCCGCAGGCACACAATTCAAACTGTCGCTACGCACCAACGACATGCTGGTCTGCTGCCGGGTCAGCACGACGACCGCGCCCAACCCCGCGGCGCTCCCCATCGACTATGCTGCCATCCTCGCCCTGCAGACCCCGCCCGCCGAGCGTACTCCCGAGCAACAGGCGACCATCTTTGCCGCCTGGCGAGCGTCAGTCGCCGATTTGAATCCGCTCAATGATGAGATCGACGCCCAGTGGAAGCAGTATCCCACCGCGTTGACCTCGGTACTGCATCTGGCCGAGCGGCAGGGAATTCACGTCCGCCCGACCCATCTACTCGATCGCGGCAACTGGGACCGGCCCAAGCAAGTTGTCGCCCCGCAGACCCTGGCAGCCCTGCATGCCTTTGAGAATAAAGGCGAACCCGCCCGCCTGGCTTTCGCCCGCTGGCTGGCCGACAAGCGGTCGCCATTAACGGCTCGAGTCGCCGTGAATCGCGTCTGGCAGGCAATGTTCGGCGAGGGGCTGGTGGAAACGTCCGAAGACTTTGGCACCCGTGCCCCCGTTCCGGAACATCGCGAATTGCTCGACTGGCTGGCGGTCGACTTCATGGAACATCAGTGGAGCCAGAAGCACCTGATTCAGACCATCGTGACCAGCGCCACGTATCAACAGAGCTCGCACACAACTCCCCTGTTGCAGGAACGTGATCCGCGCAACCATTTGCTCGCCCGTGGGCCGCGGTTCCGAGCCGAAGCGGAAGTCGTGCGGGATATTGCCCTGAGTATTTCCGGTCTGATGACGCACAAAGTGGGGGGCCCCGGAACCATTCCCCCCGTGCCGCAGAATGTGCTGGATATCAATTTCACCTATCCGGCCTACTGGATTCCCACGGCCGGCCCGGACCGCTACCGGCGTACGGTGTATGTCTTCCGCAAGCGCTCCATGCCCGACCCGGTCCTCTCCAGCTTCGACTCGCCGAATAGCGATATAGCATGCGCCCGCCGGGTCCGATCCAATACGCCGCTGGCCGCCTTGACGGGGCTGAACGAAACAATTTTCAACGAAGCCGCCCGGGCCATGGCCTTGCGATTGCTGCGTGAAGGAGGGCCGGACGATACCACCCGGGCCGCCTATGCCTTCCTGCTGTGTACTTCGCGATTGCCCACTCCCGCCGAACGTGACGAGGTCCTGTCCCTGTTAAAATCGCGACGCCAGCGACTGGCCGAAGGCTGGCTGGACATCCGCGAAGTCGCCACCGGTGATCCCACCAAATTGCCGGACATTCCGCCGAAAACAATCCCCCAGGATGCCGCCGCCTGGACCCTGGTGGCGCGTGTCCTGTTGAACCTCGATGAAACAATCAGCAAACCGTAGCCTGACTCTCCAGAGTC
>CAZQUW010000135.1:3307-15292 GCA_964596215.1 uncultured Planctomicrobium sp.
TTAAGGTTTTTCTATGGCACTCGAACACCTCAAGTCTGTCGAACACCAGTTGCAGGCGGCACTCGCCAGCCATCTCAGCCGCCGCTGGTTCCTGCGCGACTGTGGCCTCGGCCTGGCCGGAATGGCGATGAACTCATTCGCAGCCCGCGAATCCCTGGCTGCCCCGGCCGCACCCGCTAATCCGCTCGCTCCGCGGGCTCCCCATTTCCCCGCCAAGGCCAAGCGGGTGATCTACATGTTCAATGCGGGTGCCCCCAGTCATCTGGAACTGTTTGATCACAAGCCCGAGCTGACCGCTCGCAACGGCCAGCTGCCACCTGCGGAATTGCTGAAGGGTTATCGCGCGGCCTTTATCAATCCGAACTCCGCCTTGCTGGGGCCGAAATTCAAGTTCGCCAAGCACGGCAAGTGCGGGATGGAACTGAGTGAAGTGCTGCCGCACACGGCGAGCATTGCCGATGACATCTGCCTGGTCCGGACCATGCAGACGGATGCGGTGAACCATGCGCCGGCCCAGATCGTGATGAATACCGGCTCGCCGCAATTCGGCCGCCCCAGTTTTGGCTCGTGGACCCTGTACGGTCTCGGCAGTGAATGCGAAGACCTGCCGGGATTTGTGGTCCTCTCGAGTTCGAAGGGGACCAGCGGCGGCGCCAGTAACTACGGCTGCGGATTCCTGCCGACGATGTATGGCGGGATTCCTTTCCGCAGCGCCGGCGATCCGGTGTTGTATCTCTCCAATCCGAAGGGAATCGATGCCGAGACCCAGCGGGCATCTCTCGATACGTTACAGCGATTGAACGGCATGACGCTGCAGGCGGTGGGCGACCCCGAGACCGCAGCGCGGATCCAGAGCTATGAAATGGCGTATCGCCTGCAGTCGAGTGCCCCGGAACTGATGGATCTGGCCAGCGAGCCCAAGGCGGTCCTCGATCTGTACGGCGTAAAAGATCCCAAAGAATCCAGCTATGCCCGCAACTGCCTGCTGGCCCGCCGGCTGATCGAGCGTGGCGTGCGGTTCGTGCAGTTGTATCACGAGGTCTGGGATCAGCATGGGAATCTCGCCGGAGGCGTCAAGAAGAACGCCGGCGATACTGACCAGGCCAGTGCCGCGTTGGTGAAGGACCTGAAACAGCGCGGTCTGCTGGAGGACACGCTGGTCGTCTGGGGGGGCGAATTTGGCCGGACCCCGATGGTCCAGGGGGGCAACGACGGCCGCGACCACCATAACCGCTGCTTCAGCATGTGGATGGCCGGTGGGGGAATCAAGGCCGGGCATACGCATGGTCAGACCGATGACTTCGGCTTCAATATCGTGCAAGATCCCGTGCACGTCCACGACCTGCAGGCCACACTGCTGCACCTGCTCGGCTTCGACCATACGCGGTTGACCTACCGCTTCCAGGGTCGCGACTATCGCCTGACTGACGTTGCGGGGAATGTCGTGAAAGGGATCCTGGCCTGACGAGGGCCTGATGGTTCGCCAGACGGCACAGTGCGCGAATTCAAGACCCGCGCAACGAGCTATGCCCGTCGGCCGCTGGTGCTGCAATCACCATCAGCGCCGCCAGGTCCGCCTGCAGCAGCCGGAAGAATGAAAAGGCGATGGCCAGACCTGCCACGCCTCCCAGGGCGAGCAACTCCAGGGCGTAGTGGGCATCGGAGCCCATGATTTCCAGGATGGCCACCGAGAGCATCGGCACGCAAGCTGCCAGGGCCAGGTAGACCCACGTCCAACGCAGCAGATTGTTCAGTGAGCAGAGATCGTCGCGGTTCAGCGTGTCGTATCTGGCAAACGCAGGGTAGTGACAGCCGACCGTCACGCAGGCCACCCCAAAAAACGGATAGGCCGACGCGATCAGACCGCACAAGGTCAGCGAAGCGACGAAGTGAACGTAGACTGACGCCGGAACGTGATCAACTCCCCCCCAGGCCAGCGCCAGCGGATAGGCGGGAGCGGCCAGCAGCCACAGGCCCAGGCTGATCCCCGCGGCCAGATGACCGAGCGACAGGCACCGCCTGCGCAAACGACGCAGTTCACCGTGGGATAATGTGGCCAGCCGGGCAGCGGCACGCTCCGTCGGCGCAATGGCAGTCGCAATCGGCCACATGAAGTACACCGCCAGGAACATACCTAAGGGAAACGCAATCGAGTTGATGGCCAGCTGAGTCCGCCAGAAGATGTCTTCACTGTTCTGCAGCGACTCGATGATCTCCATCCGGTTATAAACATAATTGAAGATCGCCGCGACGACATTCGGAGCGATCGTGGCCACGATGACGGCCGCCAGGCCATGCCGGCGTCCCAGTGTGCGCCAGCTGTTCGCCGCAGGCCACAAGATCCTCCGCGCTTCTGGCAACAAGCACAGCTCCAACTGCCGAGCCAGCTCGGCCCCGGTGGCGTAACGGCGGGAGATCTCGGGATCGAGACAGCGCAAGAGGATTTCGTCCAGCCCTGCCGGCCAGCCGTGCGCGACCTGGGCCAGTTGAGACCGATCAATTCCCGTGTGCCGCCGGGCAGCCATTTCCCCCAAGGTCCTGGTCCAGCTCGATGTCACCGGTTCATCCGCAAAGGGCCGGTCACCCGTGAGTAACTCCCAGAGCAACACCCCCAGCGAATACAGATCACTGCGACCATCGAGACTATCTGCCTCCCGCGCATGGGCCGGATTACACGCTTCCAGCTGCTCGGGCGACATATAAATCAGGCTGCCCCCGAAATAGGCGGCCGGTGTCGCCCCGTCCAGTTTCGAACTGAAGCTGATGTTAAAGTCCGCAAGCTTCGGGGCCCCGTCGGCCGTCAACAGCACATTCGCGGGTTTGATGTCGCGATGCAGAATCCCCTGGCGATGGGCATAGTCGAGCCCCCGGGCCAGGCGTGAGGCGATCCAGCAGGCGACTTCCGGCCAGGGTGTTTCTGCAAAACGTTCCCGGAGCGGGGCCTCCGCCGCACGCGTTTCGCCACGCGCGGCCAGGGCCTGATCAATCGCGGCAAACAGTATGCTTCCGCGGCGTTCGGCTGCCGCCTGTCGCCGGACTTCCGCCACGACCTCCTGCAGAGTGCCCCCTGCCACGTACTGCATATACATCAGCCGCAGCCCCTGGTCCGGCACGATGCGCTGGTCGAAGACGCGAATGATGTGATCGTTATCCAGCTGCGCGAGTGTTTGTGGTTCGGTACTGCGGTTGGCGGAAATTTTCAAAGCCACCAGCCGCTGCATGGAATTCTGGCGCGCGAGAAAGACGCAGGCGAATGCCCCTTCCCCCAGGCGGGCCAGCAAACTGAAATCGTCAATGCTGTCGCCGGGCATCAGATGGGCGCCACCCGGCCCGCGCTGGCAGCCAAACACCGACGTCGATACATGCGGGGCCGGCGGCCCCTCCAGCAAGCGGGCCAGCTCGGTCGCCTGCTGCGGATAGCGTGCGAGGTAATCTGCGACACACGGGGCCAGTCCCGCCTGCTTGCGGAGCTGAAATTCTTCGAAGATCAGATCGAGCGGCGTGTCGTGGGCCAGCTCGGGGAACTCTTGAATATATGCATGCAGCGGGCGCGGCTCGTAGCCAGGTTTCAATCGCGCCCGCAAGTCAGCTTTGATCAGCTCGACGAGCGTCATCCGGCGCAGCGATTGCGGTTCCAGAGGCAGAAAGTCGGCGACTGAGGGGGGGGACTTACCCTCTGCCCAGGCCGCCAGAAACGACTGCAGCTGGCCAGCCAGGATCGACCAGACATGGGCAGTTTCGTCGAGGGGCAAGCCCCGCGCTATGGTCTGTGAGGAGGTCTTATTGGTGAGAGGGCTCGACATATGCGACTCAAAGTCAACCAAACTTCCGCCGCGACCGAGAGCTGGCAGAATTGCCAAGCCCGCGCCACAGCCATTCCATTCCTGGTACTCCACCTACGAGCCCGCGTGAGTACCGATCAACTAGTGGAGTTTATCAGGTATTGAACAGGATGTCTCGTAAACCCGCCAATCTCCCCCTGCCGGGACCAGCCGTGCATGGACACAGCCGGCGTTAACAAAGTTCACAGCTCGGTCTCTGTGCTCAGTGTGCCTTGTGCCATTCCTCAATCCGGAAGATCTGCTGCGCATGATGTCAAAACAAAAAGCCAGCTGCAATCTCCACTTGCGAAGACTGCAGCTGGCATCATTTTAACTCCCCGCGGTCAGTTCATTAGCGCGGCGGGGGTGGGGGCAACTCGAGACCGGGCTGCGAGTTTGATAAGGCCGCGATATATTCCCGCAGCAACTCGTGGGTCGACTGAAACTCGGGGCGGGCGGTCAGCTGCTGATAAGCAGTATTTCCCGCAATTCTCGCGAACCGTTGCTCGACGGCGATCAGCGACTCCAGATTCGGCGGAGTGGTCGGATCAGCGACTTCCGCCGGAAGGGCCAGGTACTGACGCCATTCGGGGCGGAGAATGCTCTGCAGCTGTGCGGCATTCTGATTCAAACCGCGACGCAACGCTTCCAGCTGCCGCTGAGGCGGGGGAGCGGGGGGAGCCAGTTCGGGGCCCCCTTCGTCGGGGCGGGGACGATTGCCATGCGTCAGCTCACTGAGGTATTGCTGCAGATGGGCAGCCGGCTCGGGAATCTGCCGGGGCAGCTCACCGGTGGGCGAACCATAAAACGCACTGTGGGCAAAGTGATCAACATCCAGCACCGAACCATCGATGGATACACCCAGGAATAAGCCGCGGCTGCGCGAATACGAATAGATCTCGGCCCGCAACTTGCCATCGGTGGCGACTTCAGCATTGCGACCAACCGGCCCGGCCGTCGCGGCGGCATCGGCGCCAATCGTGAACTTGCCGTGCATCAAACCTTCCACACCCTTTTTGGTCGTGAAGACCAGTACGATGTCGGTCCCTTGAATGCCAGCCTGCCAGCCGACGCTGCCGCCGGTCAGGGTGATAAATTGCGGCAGGCTCCATTCGCCCTCGGCGTCACGCACCAGGACGACGCCATGCCCGCGCCGTGCGCCGGCCACAAAGCCGACCTTGATCACGTTGGGGATAATCGCGATCCCCTGCGCGTGTTCCAGCAGGCGATGGGGAATCTGCTTGCCCGGGATTGCCATCAGCTCGCCGAGCACTTGCTCGGACATGCGGGCCGTCTCAATCGGTTCCGCGGCGGCCACCGGCTGCGCCACCAAACCCCAGCCCGCAACCACTGTCAGAATCAAGAACCATCTCATGCTCGAACTCCGTTTCACTCCCTGATACTTCGCGGCCAGCTGGCCGAACCGTCACGTATCCTAGTGCAAATCGAAGTTCAGAGCAGCGCGAATCTCGCCAATTCTACGCGATCACTTGCTACGTCCGGCTGCCGGCGTTGGCGGGGCAGTGTTACGGAAGTGTGCCTGTTCCTCGTCCTGAACTTTCTGCATGTGTTCGCGAGTCGCAGCCTCGTTGTCTTTATATACCGCAGCCCCGTTGGTATTTCCGGTGCAGCCGCACGCGAACAACAGACAGCAGAGCAGGGGGGCACACAGGGGCAATTTCCAGGTCTGGCCAGTGAGTATCAACGAATGTTTCATATTCTCGGAAGTATCGGGAGTAGTGGAATCAGATCCGGACGCTTGGCGGGCGGCGTGCCGCGGGATTAATTCTCGGTAATTGCCAATCCGTCGTTCCGCACGCAGGTCCGTCGAAAGATCTCCCCGTCAATGTTGAACGAGAAGGCCCGCACCGAGCCATCACAGAGAACGCCGTTGAAGATACCGGCATGGGATGAACCGAAGCGATCGCTCCAAAATGCAGGGGGTTCGGCCGGATGCTGGGCATCGGATTGCGGCACGTTGTTGGTCGCCCCCCAGCGCATTTCGTCCTGGTCCCAGCCCGAATTGACATACGGCTCATTGTCGCCGCCACTGCCGCCGAAGTTATTCACGTTGGTCTGCTTTTCCCCCACCAGCAGCGTGTGGCTGGTGCCGTCGCGCACATTGGTAATACCGACTGGCGACACGCAGCTTCGTTTCGAGACGGCCCCGTTGTATTTGTTCATGCCGTCGCCGGCGTTCCCCGCATAGTCGGTCTTGGCCGAGCTGCCGTACATGGCGGCGGGTCGCCGAGTCGGACAATAATAGGTGGGAACTGCCGTCTGATAAATCTTGGTGTCATTCGGCTCGTTGTAGAGGTTCGTCAGTTCGATGTGCGGCATGATCTGGTACATCCAGTTCCACTCACCGCGGTTGTTGGCATTGCAGCAGGCGCCGCACGGATAGCCCGAACCTGTATCCGTACCGCCATCGGGAAAGACCCCGAACATCTGGTGATAGTTGTGAAACGCCAGCCCGATCTGCTTGAGATGGTTCTTGCATTGCGTGCGCCGCGCCGCTTCGCGGGCCTGTTGCACGGCAGGCAGGAGCAACGCCACCAGGATGGCGATGATGGCAATGACGACAAGCAGCTCAATGAGCGTAAAGCCGCGCTGGTCGGCGCGACGCGAACGGGCGTCGGGACAGTTGCAGTTCAAGGCGAATCCTTTGCAGATTAGGACCCCATGTGGGCGACACCAGCGGCCCTCGATCGGGACTGCTGGACTACCGCTGAACCTTGGAACGCAGTTCAATCGGCACGACGCACGCTGGTATGGGTCGCAGATTAGAAAGGACTTCGTAAGAGTCGACGAAGGAAAGATGAATTACCGGTAAATATTTTACAGAATGCCTTGAACCAGGTTCTACGCAGCGGTGTTCTCTGACAATAATGTCAGGACGCGGGAACGGACCAGGTTCAGATGCATCCGCAGGTTGTAGTACTCTTCCATATAGCTTAACGGGACGCCGACCAGGGCCAGCTGCTGCTCGAAGGAATTTAATGCGGCCAGCGACTCGCGCGCTTCCACGGCCGACATTCCGTTAATGGCCTTCTGATCGATCTGCCGCAGCCGCGCATACCATAAATAGATCTTGCGGCGAGTTCTCCAGCGAACCAGCGGCGGCGCGGCACGCAGCAAGGGCATCAGGACCACGATCAACGGAATGATCATAATCTTGAGGCGGTCCACCAGCGACGCGACCCAGAAGGGGAGCAGACGTTGCAGCACCGGCGGGCCAAACCGGAAATAATGCGCTGCATGCTCGCTGAGGGGCAGGTCGGTATGGAGCTTCGAAGGAAATTCACCCGGGTTCGTCAACAAGTCGCCCCCGCTATGCACTTTGGTCGCCACATTCAGCAATAAGGCGATCAAGGCCGGATGCAGAGACTGGCGCGTCACCAGCGTCGCGCAGGGGGCCAGCAAGACCGTATCCTGCGGTGGAATATTGTCCTGCAGATCCAGCAACCCGCCCGACGGAATGGTCAATTTCGAGAGAAACCGGAACCGTCGTTCGTACGCGGTCGCCTGTGACAGCTGCAGCAGCTTGATATCCGGCGCCCGTAACAGTTGTTGAATATATCCCGTATCGACGCCCGCTACGAAAAAGGCCGCATCGACTTCATCGTTCTGCAAAGCGGCGGCCGCCTGGGCACCCGCCACCGGTTTGAACTCGGCCTGTGTCGCGTCGATCCCATTGGCCTTTAAGAGTTGCAACGCGATCCCCCGCGTGCCGCTGCCGTCCGGGCCGATCGCCAGGCGCGCCCCGCGCAGTTCCGTCAGCCGATCGATCTCCTTCGAGCCCCGGTAGAAAATCCACAAAGGTTCAAAATACAAACTGCACAACGCCTGCAAGGACTCGGATTGTTGAGGATCAGCGATTCCACTCTGCACCAACGCCACACTGACATCAGAACCGGCTGCCTGCAGCAGCTTCAAATTCTCCACGGAGCCATTTGTGGCCCGCAATTCCAGGGTAATGCCTTCTTTCTTTAACAGTTCGGCATAACGCTGAGCAAATCGATAATAGGCCCCATCCTGTCGCCCGGTCGCCATCACGATGTGATGCGGGGGAGGTGCCTCCACCAGCAGAATGAACGGAACCGCGATCCCCGCGAGGCAGAGAGCCAGGACGGCAAACCACATCCAGAACGGAAACGTCGACTTTTTGGCGATTTCTTGTGACATATTCGTCGTCGAGGAGAACCCGAGTTGTGAAGGAACGCATCGAGGAAACCAAACGGGGCCAGTCCTCGTCCAGGCCCGTTCGCGTGTTCCATCTGATGGCGACCGGAGCCGGGTGGCCGCAATGTAAACGATCTCGGGGCTCAAGGGATAGAGGAGACTTCTATACATACTCACAGATATGCGTCGCCGGTGCGGCGACATCCGGAGGCTGTTTCTCATCGAAGCCAGCCGGTGGAGCTCAGGTAACCAAGTTCAGGCATCCAAGTTCTAAGTGCCCGCCCCACCTGTTATGCTGCTGCCTGGCCGACCGGTGGCGGTTGGCGTGGATTCGCTGGCGATAAGGACGACCTATGAGACCCAGCTTGCGGGAACACCGATGCCCGGGCTGTGAGATTCGCCGACCGCTCTGTTTTTGTCACTTGATTCCGCAAATCACGTTACAAACGCGGCTGATCGTTCTCATGCACGCGTCCGAAGAAGTGCTCACATCCAACTCGGCACGACTGGCAGTCAAGGCGCTCACCAACAGCGAACTGCGCGTTCATGGCCGTAAGGATGACCGCATGTCGACGGTTGGTCTGGCGACTGCGGCACAGCCTTCCCTGCTGCTGTATCCAAGTGCGAACGCAATCGAACTGACCCCGGAATTCGTGTCGCAGCTGGCCGGTCCCGTGACCTTGATCGTTCCCGATTCCAGCTGGCGGCAGGCCCAGCGATTCGTCCGGCGTGAGCCCGCACTTGGGGGAATTCCACACGTCAAACTCCCCGATGGCCCCCCCTCGGAGTACCGCCTGAGACATCAGCCGAACGACGCCAGTCTCTGTACACTCGAAGCCATCGCCCGCGCGATCGGTCTGCTGGAAAGCCCCGACGCGCAAGCTCGATTAGAGACCGTGCTGAACGTAATGGTCGAGCGAACGCTATGGTCGCGGGGCATGCTCCCCGCAGAGCAATGTACCGCAGGGGGCATCCCGAGCGGTGCGTTTCTCCATGTCAACCGGCCCCGGCGGATCAAGCCGATCCCAACCGCGGGGGATTGAGGCGCAAGCCATCCCAGTGTGCCTGGAGATTCGGGTTATCGCAGTGATCGACCCTGATTCACCGCAGCCCCGTGGCCCGCGGAAGAGATCCACGTGTCACTCATCCCTTATTTCAAATGGGCTGAATCAATTCTTGTCCCGAGGATGACCGTCTGTCCGGCACGTTTGACTTCCAGCGGCGAGACTCCGGAACCCGCCGCGGGAAGCCCCGCGCCGGCTGCCCGTCCCGGGAATTCGTCCGTCGCCAGTCCGGAATTCCCCTGACGCGTGAAAGAGAAATCGGAAACTTGAGCTTAGTCATTGTGAGCGTTATACTTGAGGTACAGACGCCGGCGCCGGCGAACCGATCCTGACGGTCGTATCGGAGGTGTCTCCGGTCCTGCTGGAAAGTTTGCTCGCTTCCAGTCAAAGTCGGATTGATTCCCGTCGATGTTCCTGTGAGTTTCGATATAAGTGGATGTTCCGCGCGGTCTGGCGACACCGCCTGGCAGGTGTCCCGAGAGGACCGCGAGAATGTCGTTGGTTGATACATTTGCCGGCTGGTTGACAGTCCGGCGATTTTTCCCGGCTGATTAAATAAAGAACAGAGGCAGAAAGTGTCTCCCAAATTGCTGGTTCAACTGTCGATGGGAGCTGCCGGACTGGTGGCCCTGCTCACGATTCTCGATTTGGCGATCGGCGTCCCCTTCGGCCGCGCGCTGGTGTTCGACATCATGTTCGTGATCAGCGCCGCACTGGTGCTGTATCTCGGCTGGGAATCGTACCGCGAACTGAATTGACCAACCGCGGTAGCCCGACTCTCCAGAGCCGGGCGCTTCGAGACGCGCATGGCGCCTGACTCTGGAGAGTCGGGCTATTTGGAAAACGGGTATGCTGGCGAAACGTATCATTCCGTGTCTCGATGTCCATCAGGGACGCGTTGTTAAGGGCACCAACTTTTTGAATTTGCGAGATGCCGGTGATCCGGTGCAGATCGCTTCAAAATACGAGCAGGAAGGGGCTGACGAGCTGGTATTTCTGGACATCACGGCCAGCCATGAAGAGCGCGATATTATCCTGGATGTCGTCCGCCGCACGTCCGAAGTGATCTTCATGCCACTGACTGTCGGGGGCGGTATCCGGACGCTCGACGACATCCGCCGGCTGCTGAATGCCGGCTGCGATAAAGTGTCGATCAATTCCACCAGCGTGAAAAACCCCGAATTCGTCCGCGAAGCCGCGTTGAAGTTCGGCAGCCAGTGCATCGTCGTGAATATCGACCCCAAGCGGGTCCAGCGCGACGGCCGCGAGTTCTGGGAAGTGTTCATCAACGGCGGTCGCGTGCCGACTGGCCTGGAAGCCGTCGCGTGGGCGAAACGCGTCGAAGAGCTGGGGGCGGGTGAGATCGTCCTGACCTGCATGGACGCCGACGGCACCAAGGACGGCTACGACCTGGAAATTACTCGCGCTGTGGCCGATGCCGTCAACATTCCGGTGGTGGCCAGCGGCGGGGCCGGTTCGCCCGAACATCTCTACCAGGCCGTGACTGCCGGTGGCGCCAGCGCTGCCCTGGCCGCCAGTATTTTTCATTATGGCGAATACACGATTGCCGAAACCAAGCAATACCTCGCGGAACGGGGTGTCGTCGTCCGTTTAACGGCATAATCTTTCTGCGACTCAGACCGAGTGCATCAGGAATTCCTCCCCGGAGATTCGGGGTCAAGTCAAAGGACAGCGATCATGGGTGGTCATGGCGGCGGAGAAAAGCAGGCAGCTTCCGGTGGTGCCAGTTCGATAGGTGTGACGCGCGACTTTAAGAAGGGACTCGAAGTCGACAAGTTGTTCAAGGCCATGATCAAGGTCAACGGGTCTGACTTGCACCTCAAGGTGGGGAAGCCTGCCACGATTCGTGTGCGTGGCGATCTGACCGAGCTCAACATGCCCCCCATCACCAAAGACCAGATGGAGCAGCTGTTGATGCCGATGATGGATGAGCGCAACATGAGCATCTTCAAGAACGAAGGTGGCGCCGACTTTTCGTACGTCGTCGAGCACGAAGGCGAGCCTTGGCGGTTCCGCGTCAATCTGTTCATCCAGATGGGCAACCCCGGGATGGTTTCACGTAAGGTGGAACGCTCCATTCCGGACTTCAACGGCTTGAATCTGCCGCCCATTATGGAAAGCCTGTGTGTGTATGACCAGGGAATGGTATTGCTGGCTGGCGTGACGGGGTCTGGCAAGAGTACCACGATTGCCTCGATGCTGAACTGGGTCAATCACAACTACACGAAGCACATCCTCACGATTGAGGACCCCATCGAATTCGTCTATACGCAGCAGAAATGCCTGATCAACCAGCGTGAAATCGGCATCGACGTCAAAGACTTCGAAATCGCGATGAAGCATGCCGTGCGTCAGGACCCCGATATCATGCTGGTGGGCGAAATGCGTGATATGGAGACATTCTCCACCGCCATGCACGCCGCTGAAACGGGCCACCTGGTGTTCGGAACAATCCATGCCTCGAACGCCCCGTCGACGATCGGCCGTATTCTGGACCTCTTCCCGCAATCGATGCACTCGGCACTCCGCAGTTCGATGGGCTTCAACCTGAACGCCATCGTGGCCCAGAAGCTGCTCAAGACCATTGTCGATAAGCCCAAGCGTGTGCCGATCATCGAAGTGATGATCATGAACGCCACGATGCGCAAGTTGATCCTCGAACATAAAGATGAAAAGCTGCCGGATGCCATGCGTATCGGTAAGGACGATGGCATGCAGCTGTTCAATGACAGCCTGTACGGCTTCATCCAGAAAGAATTCATCAGCCGGGCTGCGGCCTTTGAAATCTCGCCGAACATCGAACAACTGAAGATGATGCTGAAGGGAATCGACGTCAAGGGCCCCGGTATTCTGTAGTCCGCCGCGCTGCCATAGCCTGACTCTACCAAGTCAGGCGC
>CAZQUW010000135.1:15392-17376 GCA_964596215.1 uncultured Planctomicrobium sp.
ACGTCCCGGAAAAGAAACTCCCGCCGGCGAGACGCTCAATGTGTCTCGCCGAGCGCCTTTGGGCCCCATTGCATTCACGCCGCAGAGCGATTGATAGATATGCCGTTCACGGGCCAGGTTCCGGCTTGACGGGCATCCCGATGATCAGTCCCGCATAGCGCGCGTTGGTCACCCGGATCGGGGGCGGGGCGTGGCACTTGAGGCAGGAATCAAACAGAATGATCGGTGTGGCACGGCGGTAGATGCCGTTTTCGACCCGCTCGAATTCCGGGGCTCCCGTACTGAGAATGCGGGCCGCATCCTTCTCGAATTCGTCTTCCGGTTCGTGTTCCAGGCTCATCGCCTGCGTGTTCACGGCAATCCAGCGCGCCGTCACCGGGGAGCGCCGGCTGACCCGCGAAAACACATCTTCCATGGCCCGCGAGGGAATCGGCGTGGTCCCGTTCTCTTTGAAATAGCGGGTATGAATCGTCCGCAACGTCCCTTCGTAAACCTCATGCAGGATCTGGGCCCGCTCACGGGCTTCCGCCATCGAAACCCGCCGCGACGCATCACCCCCGTCAGTTGACTTCGCAGGCTGACCGCCGCCAGGCGGCTTGACAGCAGGAGGCTTCGACTCCTGCGTGACACCGTTTGAAACCAGGCCGAAGACGGCCCACGCCGCCAGCAGGCAGCAAATGATCCACAGTGGAGGCTTATGACTCATCAGGGAACCAACTTGGTTTGAGGCGGGGTTAACAGCGGCAGGCATCGGTCACGCAGGCCGCATTCGCCTGGCCAATTTGCCGGAAGTTCGCAGTGGTCTGAGTTTATGCGTATTCCAATCGAGAATCTACAATCAGCAACTGCCCACGCGCGGCACGGACCTCGGTGTTGTGAAAAGGAACGGGTTCGACCTTGATTGTTCGCTTCAATTCTTCTAAACCACCGCCGTCTGTTTTCCAATTCGCGGACACCTTCATCACGAGTTTCAGTCGCATTCGCGCATGCTGACTCGAACCACTTAAAGAGAACAGAGTTCACATGGACTTGATCTATCGCTACGACCCCTTTGCGCCGATCGAGACCGTGCAGGTCCCGACGGCCGCGTCCGCGATGAATGAGCTGGTCTCCGGCAACGACCGTTTCGTCGGCATGGTGCAGCGAATGCAACAGCGTACGTTAGGGGCGGATGCTGGCGAACCGATTATCATCCCCTTCAGTCCAGTGATGATGGGTTTGCCACTGTATGAGGGCGCGATGCCCCAGCAGACACCCTATGCGGCCGTGCTGGGTTGCTCGGATGCACGCGTTCCCATCGAGTCGGTGTTCGATCAGTCGTTCAACAAGCTGTTCGTGCTGCGAATCGCCGGTAACGTGCTGGGTGCAGAATGCCTGGGTTCACTGCACTATGCGGTGACCCAATTGCAGGACAGCCTGAAACTGGTCGTGGTCCTCGGCCACTCCAAGTGTGGCGCCGTCACCGCGGCGGTCGACGCGTTTCTGTCGGTGACCGAGTTTGCCGACATCTCGTCCACTTATCCGCTCCGCTCGCTGCTCGACCAGATCCAGATCTCAGTCCGCGGTGCCGCACGCGCATTTGATCGGCTGGAAGGCCCCGAGATTCGCAAGGACCCTGATTTTCGCACCTTACTGGTCTCGGCGTCCGTCTACTTGAATGCCGCCGTCACTGCCCATGAATTGCGTCGCGAATTGAGCCTGCAGGGCAGCGGCCCCGAAGTCGTGTTTGGGGTCTATGACCTGGAGACCTTGCGCGTCCAGGGCCTCCCCGCGACAGCAGACGAGGCCAGTTCACTGCCCCGGCTGCGCCGTGGCCCGGCCGATTCCAACGAACTGATGGCCTACGCCGCGGAAGTGGTCAAAGCGGTGATCGCCACCGAGAAAAACAACGCCCCCATCTCCGAAGTGTCGGAGTAAGCGCTGCCTGCTGGCTGCCCCCCCAGTTCGTCAGAGTGACGGCGAACTGGGTGTTCGGCGGCGCGGG
>CAZQUW010000136.1:0-15906 GCA_964596215.1 uncultured Planctomicrobium sp.
CGTCGCTGGCCAAGACGCGAACGCCAAGCCGCAGTAAATTAAATCACAGTTTTTTTCTGGGGGGATTTCATCCCGCGCTTGCCCAGAACTTTACCTTTAGAAAGTCGAGCCATGAAGAAGATTGAAGCAGTGATCCGGCACTTCAAGCTGGAAGAAGTCAAGGACGCCCTGACCAAGTCGGGAGTCCAGGGGATGACCGTGACCGAAGTGCGCGGGTTCGGTCGGCAGAAGGGGCACAAGGAGCAGTATCGCGGTGCCGAATATACGGTCGATTTTCTGCCGAAAGTGAAGCTGGAAGTCGTGGTCGCAGATGCCGAGGCGAAGAAGGTGGTCGATACGATCATTCAGACCGCCCGTACCGGCCAGATCGGCGACGGCAAGATTTTCATCACCAACCTCGAAGAGCTGGTGCGCATCCGGACCGGTGAAACCGGCGAAATTGCGATCTAGGCCATCGTCCGGCCAATTGACCCTGCGTGTGGATTCGGGATCACGCAGGTCGCTGACGGGGGAGAGTTCGCCGGGAGTGGCGGGCCATGTGGACTGGGCGTTTTTCGCTCAGTGAGCGGGCTGTGCACATTTCCTGGTAATCTCCCCCCATCGGCCGAGTTCGAAGTCGTCGTAGTTTTCCTTTCGAGTGTCGCCAAGCCTTCGTCACAGAGTGGCCGTGTCGCGTCGACACTTCCGGTTGCCGTATTTGCGCGGGTGCACCCCAAGCGTTCACATGAGAGTCTGACATGAAAAAGATCGAAGCCATCATCCGACACTACAAGCTGGAAGACGTCAAGAATGCCTTGACGGCGGCTGGCGTGCAGGGCATGACCGTGACCGAAGTCCGCGGTTTCGGTCGCCAGCGGGGCCATAAAGAAATGTATCGCGGGGCCGAATATACGGTTGATTTTCTGCCCAAGGTGAAGATGGAACTAGTCGTGTCTGATGACATCCTGAAAACCACCATCGACACGATTATCAAGGTGGCACGCACCGGCCAGGTGGGTGATGGCAAGATCTTCGTGACTCAACTCGCCGATGTGATTCGGATTCGGACGGGCGAATCAGGGAGCGAAGCAATTTAGTGATTGCGACGCGAATTGGATGTCCAATATCGCGGACGTCCGACACCTGTGGGACGGCGTGCTGTGTCCCATGGAGTGGCATGCTGGTGCCGGTCGTGTACGGCGCGATCGGGCCTTTTATTTTCACTTCGCACATTGACGCTGGCCAGGCCGGTCAAAATTCAGATTCCGCGCGGAGCGTGGCGTCGAATGCTCGCTTGACGCGCGAGTCGCAGGGGCCAGTCCGCAACGCTTTTTGTCGGCCGTCGTGACCGGACGACCGAGTTCTCACGTGAGTCCCCATTATGACCTCTGTTCGACAGGGCTCAACGACACCCCTGGAGCGGATTACTGCAAACCGGACGCGTGTCAGTCACATGCGCGAACAGGTGCAGCGTCGTTTTCGGGAGGGGGCTGACGGTATCAGCCTGCTGGCGACACTTTCTGAGGCCGCCGACAAGCTGATTGTGGATTTGCTGGAAGAAGCCCTGGGCTCCGTATCACCCGAGCTGCGCGCCGCTGTTGAAAAGCGCCTGGTGGTTCTGGCGGTTGGCGGTTCCGGGCGCGGTGAAATGTGTCCTTACTCGGACGTGGACCTGCTGTTTCTCTATCAGCCCGATCCGCACACCAACGCGATCGTCCAGCAGGTGACGTCCCAGGTCGTGCGTGATCTCTGGGATGCCTGGGTCAAGCTGGGACACAGCGTCCGGACGTTCAACGACGCATTGATGATGGCGAAAACGGATCTGCAATTTGCCACGTCGTTGATCGAGATTCGCCCCCTCTGGGGAAATCAGGAACTGGGCGAGGCGCTCCACCGCAAGTTTTACAGGAGTGTCATTCGTCTCCGCCAGGCTGTGTTTATCGACGAGTGTGTCGCGTCCCGGCATGCCGAATTCCAGGAGGGTGAGGCGACCGTCCAGCAATTGCAGCCCGACGTCAAGAAGTCGGCGGGCGGGTTGCGCGACATCCAGTTAATCAAATGGATCGGTTTTGCCCGCAAACAAACGGCCGATCTAGGCATGTTGCGGCGCCTGGGCGCCTTGAACCGCGACGAACATCACGACTTGCAGCAGGCCCACGAGTTTCTGTCGCGGGTCCGGATCGATCTGCACTTTGCCGCGGGACGTCCGCAGGATGTGCTGTCTCGGGATGAACAGGCCCGCATCGCCAGAGAACGCGGTTTTTTGGAGGTGGATGGCCAGCACCCCGCCGTCCAGTTTATGCAGCAGTATTTCTTCCATACGGCGAATGTCGCGCGAATCGTGAAACGCTTCATCACACTGCAGCGTCCACGGTCGATCGGATCGCGGTTGCTGAAGTTTGTGATGCGCCACCGGGCGAACGACGTGTTCCTGGTTGGCATGGATGAAATCGACGTCCAGCCCAGCTACCGCGCGACGCTCTGTGGCAGCCTGGAACAGATCCTCAAACTGTACGAACTGGCCAGTCTGTATCGAGTCGGAATTGCGCCGGAGCTGGCAGAGGCCGTGACGCTGGCGACGCCCCGCTTGTCGAATCTCTGTTCAGTCGAAGAGGCCGAGCTGACGCGTTCCATCTTTCAGCGCGGCCCGGCCCTGGGCAAAATCCTGCGCAGTATGTACGAGACCGGGGTGCTGGAACGTGCGATTCCCGAGTTCAGTCGCACGCGCTTTCTGCTGCAGTTTAATCAGTACCACCACTACACGGTGGACGAACATACGTTGCGTGCCGTGGAAGCGGTGACCGGGTTTGAGAATGATACGGGCCCCCTGGGCGCAGCCTATCGAGCTGTCAACAACAAGGCGGTCTTGCACCTGGCTGTGCTGCTGCATGATGTCGGCAAGGGAGGCACCCAAGATCACAGCATGCTGGGCCGGGAGATTGCCGGAGTCGTGGCGGAACGTCTGGGGCTGTCGAGTCATCAGCGTGAAATCCTGATGTTCCTGGTCCAGAAGCATCTCACGATGCCCGACCTGGCGCTACGCCGAAATATTGCTGATCCGGAAGTCTACCTGCCCTTCAGCCGCGATGTCGGCAGTGCCGAAGTGTTGCGCATGCTGTATGTCCTGAGTGCCGCTGACTTGATTGCCGTCGGGCCGGAAACCTGGACCTCATGGAAGGCCGGCCTGCTGGCTGATCTGTATCGACGGGTATTGGAAGCACTCAGCGGGCAGTCGATGCACCTGCACGAACAGGAATTATTGCGACGGAAGCGGGACGCGGTACAACTGGAACTGGCCGGGGCCGTTCAGGCGGGGCAGTTCACAACGGAGTGGATCGAGAACACATTCGACACGCTGCCGCGGCAGTATATCGTTGATACGTCGCCGGTGGAGCTGGCGGTCGTGCTGCGCTTGATTCAGAATCTGGAAGACGACACGGTGCACGTACGGTCGGCATTCGATGCCGATACACGGAGCGTGGAGTACCGGATCATTGCGCGGGACCGCATCGGTTCGGGCTGTTTCAGCAAGATGGCCGGTACCCTGGCCGCCATGCGGCTGGATATTCTGTCGGCTCAAATTGCGACGACTACCGAGGGGGTGATTCTAGACAGCTTCCGCGTCATCGATCATGACTATTTCGGGGCGGTTCCTGAGTCGCGTATGCTGGACGTGGCGGCGGCCATTCAACGCGTTCTGCTGGGACGCGAGACTGTGGCCGAATTGTTCGCGACAAACACCCGCCATCTCATCGTGCCGCCGATGATTATGAAAATGCCGACGCGGGTCGTCATCGATAATGACTCGTCAGACAAATGCAGCGTGATCGACGTCTTCGCCAATGACCGCACGGGCCTGCTGTACGTGATCACCAAAACGTTGCTCGATCTGGATTTGTCGGTCAGTGTGGCGAAAATCGCAACGCATATCGACCAGGTCCTGGACGTCTTTTATGTGACGGACTCGAATGGTCAAAAGATCCAGCAGGGGCAGCGACTGTTAACCATTCGCGATACGCTCCAGAAGCGAATTGAGAACTTCGAGGCCACCGGGGCCCTGGAGGAAGTCCGGGTCCCGCAGCCGATTTGAGTGCACCGGCTGCTGCGGTTCAGTTTGAGAAAATCGTGACAGGGGAGAGTCGGGCTACGTGGCGACTCCTGCCCGCAGGCGATCTCGCACCTGTTCGGCAACATCCTGCGGATGGGCCGCCCCGCAGAGGGCGCCGCTGATGGCCACCGCTTGCGCGCCCGCGGCGACGACCTGCGAGATGTTCTCCAGATTGATGCCGCCGATGGCGTAGGCGGGGAGGCGGATCTCGTCGGCGACCTGGCGGACAAAGTCGAGACCCGCAAACCGGCTGAACTGTTTTGTGGACGTCGTAAACACGGGCCCCACGCCGATGTAATCCGCGCCATCCAGGACAGCCTGCCGGGCCTGCTCGATCGTGTGCGTGGAGACGCCGACCAGTTTGTCCGGTCCCACGATGCGGCGGGCATCTTTGACGCTTAACTCTTCCTGCCCGACGTGCACGCCATCGGCCTCGGTCAGCACGGCCAGATCGGGGCGGTCATTCATGATAAACAGGGCCCCGGCTTCGCGCGTCCACTCCCGCACACGCCGGCCCTGGGCCACCAGTTCGCGATCCGCCAGTTGCTTCTCCCGCAATTGAACGATCCCCACGCCCCCCTGCAATGCCCCGCGGACAGCCGGTCCGGAACCATGATGGCAGAGTGCCTCGGTGACTAACATATAGAGTTCGCGGCCAGACAACCGCTGCCGCGAAAAATGGGTCTGCAGCACGGCTTTTTCGAGGGTATAGATCTCGTACCGCAACTGGCCAATCTGCTGCCCGAGGTCGGGCGAGAGGATCTTGCTGAATTCCTCGAGCGTCCGCGCCGCCTCTTCGACCCGTTTGAAGTTGGCTTGAACGACGGCGCTGACCGATTCTCGTTTGCCTTCGGTCAGCGTGCGGATCTGGGTCCCGACATCCTGCTCGGTTTCTCGGGCCGCCAGCAGCTGATGCGGCGCAATGCTGCGCAAGGCGTGCGAGAGCCGATGTCTCCAATTCTTCAGACGTGATGACAGATGAGCGTCGTCCAGCAGGAACCGTACATAGTCTTCCAGGACGCGCAGGCCTTCCCGCGCTCGATTGGCCGCGGCATCCAGGATGCGGAGCGTGTCGTGGTTCTCGACTTCGTGACCTTCGCGATAGTGCAGCGTGATGTCGCCATCGATATCAAAGGGCAGGGGAGCCAGTCCCACCAGCTTTTGCGACAGGTACTCCAGGGTCAGGCCATACCGTCGCAGTTCAATCGCCAGGGTGGGTTCAGAGGCGATCAATCCATACAGCAAGTGTTCGGTACCGATTTCGCGGTCTTCCAGATCTGCGGCCAGCTGGTCCCGCACTTGCCCCAGCAGATCGCGTACCAGGGGGCGTCGCCCAATCTCCGGCGGTAATCCTTGTGCCGAGTCAATGTGGGCTTCCGACACTGCGGCGATGAGGTTGGGATCGAAACCTGCGGCCGGAGGTGCGAATAACAAGGGCAGGGTGTCGGCGGTCAGGCCGCACTGGGCAAGGATCTCCGCGGCCTGCGTTTCCTGCAGGACGATGGCCCACAGCACATGCCCGGCAGCCACGTCAGCAGTACCAGATTCCTGAGCCAGACGGGCCGCGAGTTCCAGCGAACGGATGGCACCTGCGGTGAGCGATAAATGCATGAGTGGTCCGGAAAGTCGATGTTCGCGCCGCGAACAACACGCGTTCGCAGCAGCCAGGTAAAATTCAGGTCGAGGTCTGTAGAGTGAACTCTAACAATACTCCTGGTGAGCCCCGTGCCGTTCAGGCCGGGGGTCGGGTTGCGACTCTGATTGCCGATCGATGTCACCCGATCATGGCTTTTCCAGGGGGAGCCCCGACTCCTGCCAGCGTCGGCTATTGCCCTTGCGTCAACAGCACATAAGAGTGCAGGGGGCTGGCGATATCGTGAGCATCCAGGATGGTCAGGAAATAGGTCCCGTCTTTCACGAATGTAAACTCCAGAATCGGATCGGAGACTTCCAGTCCGTCGTCGATCTCTGCGAGCAACTGCCCGTCGGAGTTATGCAGGAGCAGGAAGGGATCCAGCGGACTGCCGAACCGGATGGCCTGAGCCTGGATCCTGATCTTTTGTCCGGCCTTGCCGGCAAAGCTGAAGACATCCGTTTTCTGGCCCGGGGACAGGACGCCGGTGATTGTCTGGCCGAGAGTGATCTCCTGGGCCCCGGCAAACCCGTTGTTGGGTTCCTTCTCAGGAATCGTCTTGGATTCGTCGAGAACCAGGATCTGCCTGGCGTCGCTTTGACCGTTCGGCCCCACCACGATGAACGGTGTCGGTCTCAGGGGAGCACCGGGGGGCAGGGTGATTTCGACTTCGATCTGGGTGTTGCCGATTTTGTCATTGGAGAGTCGGTCAGCGGCCGGCGCTGCACCCTTGGATTTTATCTTGACCACGGGGGCCGGCTTTAAGTCGGGGAACCGGATCTCGGTGGTATCAGACAGATTAAATCCGCGAATGAGCACGGTCGCGGTAGCTTCACGTACCAGCCCAAATGGCGCTACGATCTTGATCTGCGGCGGTTGCTTTTTGTCCTGGGCAGGCAACAGTCCGGCCAGCATGACCAGCGGCACGGTCGACAGGCCGAGCAGTGCGGCGATGCGTGTATAGCGGGACTTCAACAGCAGGTGATCCATCATGATCCTCGAGCCTTTCCGGGGGGCAGCCAGGCTGCAGGCAGTGGCTTTGAGAATCGATGGCGCAGTTGTCGAAAGACAATCGGTCGATGAGATCGCGAACTCGATCTCACACGCATCATCCCGCCAGTCGGGATTTGGTTCTCACAGCTCGAGTTCATTATACAAACAAATCAGCGATTGGTTCACCTTCGTCGAGAACCTGAATCGGGCGACCGTCGGGAGACGGGAGGAATTTGTGCCCGTCGATTCCCAGGCGGTCAAAAATCGTATAGGCCACGTCGGCCGGCCGGACGGCACGGGTGGTGACGTAGGCGCCCTCTTTATCGGTGGCCCCCAGCACGTGGCCGCGCTTCACGCCCGCACCTGCCCAGAGCATGGACGCCGCGGGGCCCCAGTGGTCGCGGCCGTTGTCCTTGTTGATCTTGGGAGTCCTGCCAAATTCACCCAGCGCCACGACCAGCGTCTCTTCCAGCAAGCCACGCTGGTCCATGTCGTGGATGAGTGCCGAGAATCCGGTATCGAATTCTGGAAGCTTCTTGTCCAGGCTTTCAAAAATCTTGCCGTGGTGGTCCCAGCCCGCATAATTGACCGTGACAAAGCGGACCCCCTTTTCGACCAGGCGCCGGGCCAGCAGGCAACTTTGTCCGAAGGTATGTCGGCCATAGGTGTCACGCAGGGCGTCGGGTTCCTGCTGGATGTGAAATGCCGACTGCGCTTCCGCAGACAGGATCATCGTGGCGGCACGCTGCTGGAATTCATCATACGTATTGATCTGGTCGTTGCCCTTCACGCGGGTCGCGAGATCGTCCAGGGCGTGCAGCAGGGTCTGCCGTCGCGTGGCTCCGCTCGCCATGGACTGATTGACCGTCAAATCGCGGACTTCGAAATTTTTGTCGTTCGGGTCACCCGCTTTGAACGATTCGTAGCGACCCCCGAGATATGCGCTCTTGCCGAGCTCCCAGGTGAAGGAGGGATTGCGGGGCACGGCGACATAGGGGGGCAGGCTGCCGCTGAATCCACGTTCGTAGGCGACGACCGCGCCCATCGCCGGAAAGTCACCAAACGCTGATCCAAACCGGCCCGACATCACCCAGTTCGTGGCGGTCTCGTGGTGATCGTTGTTATGGGCTCCCGAGCGGATCAGGGTCAATTTATTCATGCACTGCGCCATTTTCGGCAGCAGTTCGCAGACTTCCAGACCCTGAACGTTACTGCTGATCGGCTGGTATTTCCCACGAATTTCGGCCGGCGCATGGGGCTTCAAATCGAAACTGTCGTGGTGAGACAGTCCGCCCCCCAGGTAAACCAGAATGACTGACTTGGCCTGCACTGTGCCACCACCGGCCCCCTGGGCTTCGTGGGACAATAGATGGGGCAGGGACAACCCAAGCGGGGCGAGTGTTCCCAGGCGGAGCAGGTTGCGGCGAGAAAAAGAAATATCGAGCATCGGAACCCTAACGGGAAGTTTCTTGGTTGTATTGATTTCAATTCAAATTGCACTGGTGAGCCCCGAGCACTTGTGGAATACGGTTCACCGCGCGGTGATTTCGATTCGTGTCTGCTCTGCAGCGTGGGGCCTGATCGTTAATGGTTGAACGCAAATTCTTTGGTATTCAATAAAGCCCACAGCAGATCTCGGAACAGGGGCTCACGTTCGGCTGACTTGAAAGCTTCGTTCAGAACGGTCCGTTCCGCGTCGGTGGGCAACCGGCTGAGTGTGGTCAGATAGATCTCTTCGACGACTTTTGCATTGTCGGGCTGGTCCTTGAGCAACTGTGCCAGGCGATTTTCGCCGGAATAGACCTTGCGAGTCAGAAAATCGCCATTCTGCAGATGCAACAGTTGGGGCAGCGTGACATCGCCGCTGCGTTCGCAGGCACAGGCGGTGACGCGTTCCGACCGACCAAACAGGCTCAGGAAGTACGAATTGACCCGGGGATCGGGCAATTGAATGGCACGCATGCCAATCGGATAGCCGGAAAATTCTTCAGGGATGGCCGTCGATTGACTGATGGCATCCAGCATGACTTCCGCCGGAAGTCGGCGGGCATAGTAGTGGGAATACAGCCGGCGGTCGGTTTCGTTGTCGGCCACTGTTGCGGAGCTCAGCTGATAAGTGCGTGAATTCAGGATCAGCTTGATCAGGTGCCGCACGTCAAAATTGTGCGAGACAAATTCGTGATTGAGCAGTTTCCAGAGTTCCGGGTTCGTGGGAGGATTGCTGGCTCGCAGATCGTCAACCGGTTCGACCAGCCCCGTGCCGAGGAAGTGCCGCCAGATGCGGTTCACCAGGCTGCCCGAGAAATACTCGTTCGAGGGGTGCGTCATCCAGGCTGCCAGTTGGGCCCGTGGATCTTGATGGGGATCGAACGTCATCGCCGAACGATCCAGCGGCTGAGCGATCATAAACTGATTTGTGCGCGGCTGATTGACTCCAATGGGTCGCGCGCGCGTTTCGACAATTCGCTTCTGCAGACCCTCGAGGTGCCGTTGTGCCTCGTCAACCTTGTTTTGTGCCTGCTTCAGTTCGTCGCCCGCTTTACCCGTGGCCGCAGCTTGCGATTCCGCGAGCCGTTTTTCTGCTGCCTGCAGTTCGCGTCCGAGATTGAAGAGCGACTCGTTGCTGACGCTGAGTATCGTGGGGCCGTCCTTGGGCTCCTTGCGATCCAGCCAGACTCGGGAGAAGAAACCCGCAAAATGGTAATAGTCGTCCTGCGTATATTTTTCCAAGGGATGATTGTGGCAGCGTGCACAGCCAATGCGTGTGCCGAGGAATGCCTGGGCCACGGAATCGACAATTTCCGACTGTTCGGCCTGTCGTTTTTCTCCCACCGTAACGATGTAATAGCCGACCTGGGGATTGGCGAACGAGTCACCATTCGCGGTCAGCACGGCGGTGGCAAGTTCGTTCCAGGGGCGGTTAGCAGCGATCTGATTTCGCAGCCAGACATGGAAGGAGCGCACACCCTTGTCGCCACGTACGTCATGATCGCGTTCTTTACGATTCTGCAGCAAGTCCGCGAATTGTAAGGTCCAATAGTCAATGAATTCGGGGCGTTCAAATAAGGAGTCAATCAGCTTAGCCCGTTTGTCGGGAGCGGGGTCCTGCAGGAATGCGCGAGATTCGGCGGCGGAAGGCAGCGTTCCGATGGTGTCGAGCATGACTCGGCGGAGAAACGTCGAGTCGTCGCACAATTCAGAAGGGGGAATGTGCAGCTGTTGGAGCTTGTTAAAGACATGCTGGTCCAGGGAGTTGTGGCGTTGAGCATACAACTCGGGGGCGACCGCAGAACTGTGCGGGACCGTCATGATGACGACTTCGACGAGTTGCTGAAAATGGACGCGCACGGCCGTTTCACCGGCTCGCACGGCTTTGACGATGGCCCCGGGCTGAACCAGAAGCATCCCTTCATCATTTGAAAAGAACTGACTGAGCCAGGTGACATCGTGCACGCTGCCGTCGGTGTAATGCGCACGCACCAGCAACGCTTGGGACTGGCCGACGGCGAGCGTGCGGTTGCCGGGCAGGACTTCCAGCCTGGTCGGGTGCGTTTCTTCTTTCTGCAGGCCCGGCAGATCGGCTTCGATCCACGATCGCAGTAATTGGTGGGCGCGCGAGTTCTCGGCGAATAACCGGCCTCCCGCGTGCGGCATTTTGCCTAACGGCTTTCTCAATAACAACGAATCTTCGGGAACCGTGCGGCTGATACGTCGACCGAGGAATTCGCGTGTATTCCATTCATGGTCCTGTTCGGGTGCATAACCGCGGAGCGACAGCCGAAATCCGTTCTGTCCGGCTTGCTTGCCGTGGCAGGCCCCCTGATTGCAGCCGAACCTGGTGAAGAGCGGGATGATTTCTTCGCGGAACGACGGTGCCCGTTGCTCAGCCAGGCCGTTGATCGCCACGGGCACGGTGACGGATGCCCCGTCCAGGGAGATGATGAGTTCAGTTTGCCCATCGGCCTGCGGTTGGCATTCGCCGGGATGGGGGATCGTCAGCAAGGCAGGTTGTCTGACTGAATATGTGGCCTGCCGAGTGACGTCCAGCAACTGCCCATTGGCCAGTTCGGCTGTGACCAGTAGTCCCTGCTGCGAGCGCGGGCCGCGGAATTCCAGTGCGGGCGGCTGGACCGATAGCCGGGTTACAGGCACGTCTGCAGCACGCGCCGCGGGATGTGCATATAAGGAGAGAGAGCCAACGGCAACGAAGACGAACAGGGCTGAGCGCACCGGGAATCCTTCGAGAACGATTGCATTGATTTTGCGGCTAGAGGGCGGGGTGCGGCTCCTGCTGAGCCGCTCGTTTTAGAGGGATGCTCGAAGGACCAGATGGTTTAGACCAGGCTTCACCCTCCTGGCCACCGTCGACACAAATCCGCGAAACGATCTTAACGTCACCCGCAGCCGCGACACGGGCAAATTCCAATTCTCTGTTTATCTGATTGACCTCAATGAGGACTCGGTTTCATGCCCGTTGTCAAACTTGCCGGGTGATACTCCCGCCAATGTGCTGATTTGAAGTTTGCCAAACAAAATTTCCCGACTGGAACGCCAAAACACAACTCGAGCTACTTCATCTGGCAGTGATACAACATTCGGACTTCCCTTTACAAAACGGTTCTCCGGCGGAACCGTCGTCACGGTCTGGGGGAACTTCCCGAAGCGGGGCAATTTCTATTTGACAAATCGCAACTTGATGTGAATTGGCATGTTGTGGCAGGACCGGCACAGCCGGTACGACATGGCAATCGCGGGCTGGGGGGCCAGAATTCTTCATCCAAGGTTCATCGGCGAGGCCTCTACAGCCGATAATTCTTAACAGGCAGGACGTCATGGGATCGGGGATGCGATCCGCTGTCGGGCAGCTATAGATGGTTGCGACAGCCAGGACCGGGCAGACAGGAACGGATCGCAGGATATCGCCCGAACCAGAGTTCCAGTTGTGAGTTGCGCTTTTTCAGGCCACGCGACTCCTGGGACATATGCATGTTATGACGTGGGACGATGCATCCCTCCGCCGTACGGCTGCGCGGCGAATCACCTTGCCAGCCACTTGTTATGCGCAACTTGTGGAACACAATATGTCAACGGAAACTCAACCCCGGTTGAATCGCACCTTCGTTTTGCGGTATGATACACGCCATGAACTAGTCTCGGATGAGGATGACTCAGATTGGGCCGAGATTGAAGCTCTCTTTTCAGCAGGGAGTGACCACATGGATGTGAACGGCATCAGCAGTGTTGGCCGGACCAGTGCGCTAGGAGCGGCGCGACCGGCCCCGAGTGTCGAGGCGTCGCCTGCGGCGGACGCATTGGCACCGCAAGACGAAGTGCAGATTTCGTCTTCAGCGAGAATGATGGATGAACTCAGCCGGACCTCAGGGGTGCGTCAGGAACGGATTGAGCAGATTCGGCAGGAAATTGCCGATGGCAGTTACGATACCCCGGAGAAGCTCGACGCCGCACTCGACAAGTTTCTCGACAAATACGGCCTGAGTGATGAGTAGCCCGCCAGCACCGCACTGGGGCACCCCTAATTTTTGATGGTGAGCAAGAGGTAGCGGTGAGTGATTTAGCGGCGATCGCAGTGGAAGTGTCTCCTTCGGAGCGATTTCGTGAGTACTTGGCCACGCAGGGCATGCGGCTGACTCGCGAGCGGGCCATCATTGTCGATGAGGTCTTCGCATCGCACGAGCACTTTGACGCCGAACAATTGGTCGCGCGGCTGGTTCAACGGACCGATGGCAGCCGCGTGAGTCGCTCGACCGTGTACCGCGCCCTGGCCGAACTGGAAAAGGCCGGCCTGCTGCGGAAGGTCGCGCGGACGAATGATCGCGAGATTTACGAGCACGACTACGGCTATCCTCAACACGATCATTTGATCTGTAAGAAGTGTGGCGAGCTGACCGAGTTTCAGAACCCGGAGTTCAAGGAAATTCTGCAACGGGTCGCCGCACACTATGGCTTTCGCATGGAAGGCCACCGCCTGGAAGTCTCAGGCATTTGCGCGAATTGCAGCCGCCCGCCGTCACGTGGGCATCGCAAGCTGGACATGATCTAAGCGTCCGGGGCCGGGCATCAGTGGGACGTGTCTCCAGGCCCGTCAGTGGCGGTCATCGCCGCAAACGCGTCTGGCAAGTTCTCGTTAGCGTTGCTTGCCGGGAATCGTCCGGAAAAAGCGGATCGCGGTCAGCAGAATTGCCAGGGTGCTGAGCGCTCCCCCAATCAAGGCTAGGGTCGTCGGTGGATGCCCGAGGATAAATCTCAGGGGTGTCCACAACCATTGCCACGAGAACAGGACGACCAGCGTCGCCGCGCTAAGATATGGGCCGTAAGGGACATAGGGCTTGCCGGTCAGCAGTAACGCGAGCAAGGCCAGGCACATGCCGCAGAGCGGAGCCAGGGCAAAAATCACCAGCACCGCCTGCCAGCCGACAAAACTGCCGATCATGGCCATCAGCGTCACATCCCCAAACCCCAGGGCCTCTTGCCCCAGAACCACCGACGACACCGCCCGCACCAGCCAGGTCAGAACACCACCCGCCGCCAATCCCGCGAGGCTCCAGGCCAGTCCATGCCAGTGGGAATGGAGCTTGATCCAGTCTGGTATGTAGGGCCCGGCGATGCGGGGGACTTCCTGATTGGCGTCGATCCAGACGGGAATCAGCTGGAGATTTCCAAACCACGTGGCTCCCAGGATCCCCAGGATCATGCCGGTAATCGTGATGCTGTCAGGAATCAGGTAGGCCTTGAAGTCGATGCCCGTCGCGACGATCAACAATGTGATCAACACCAGGTGGTACGCGATCCGCCAGTGGATCCAGTCGATGCTGCCCCCCGAAGTCAGGCTTTGGCATTGCCCCTTGGCGACCGCCCAGGCGAAGGCTGCAAACAGCAGGGCGACGATGAAACTCGCCGGCCAGCGGCGTGATCCCTGATGTCCGCAACTGCGACACAGCGGTCCAGACAGCATGGCGCGAAGCGTATCACCCATGTCAAACCGCCCTGGTCGTGTTCCGCAACGGGGGCAGACGCGCGCCGGCCAGGGGGGCAGGTCCCAGGTCAGACAGTCGATCCAGTGCCAGCACCAGCGGCTGGCCAGCCACCCGCAGACTCCAGCGGCCACCATCAGCCATAAGGCCGAACCGTTGACGACGAAATTGGCGGCCCACCGGTCAAAGGGAGTCAACATAGTGGGGGGTAACGGCCAGCGGTGTGGGTTCAGGGTTTACGCGCAGTGAGATGGCGTCGCGTTCCAGATCCGGCGATCTTGCGTCCCGCTCCCTATGAGCGAAAGCCGTCCGAAGTTCGGTCGCCGGTCGGTCTTGGTCTTTCTGCCGAGGATTGTAGCATTTCGCCCACGCGGGATGCTCTCGCCGGAAGTGAAAATCTGCGGGCCAGTCGAATCTTCGACTACAAATCATCAGCGGTCGCCGATATGATGAGTAGCTCCTGTCGTTGTCTGCGCGTCCTGCATTTATTGAGGTTCGGTATGCTGACTTTACTTGGCCGTCCACAACAGCATTGTGATGGACTGGCGCGACGAGAATTCCTGCAGGCCGGTGCCCTGGCAATGGGCGGACTGACCCTGCCGCAGCTGCTGCGAGCCGAGGACCAGGCGGGAACCAGGAACAGTCACAAGTCGGTGATTATGATTTTCCTGTCGGGCGGGCCGCCGCACCAGGATATGTTCGATCTGAAGATGCAGGCGCCCGTTGAAATCCGGGGTGAGTTCTCGCCGATTCCGACGAACGTTCCCGGAATCGACATCTGCGAGCACATGCCGCTGATGGCGGCCATGATGAATAAGCTGGCCGTCATTCGCTCGGTCGTCGGAGCCGAAGAACGTCATGCGGCGTTCCAGTGTCAGACCGGTCGTTCGTTTAATCGGCAGCCCCAGGGGGGGTGGCCCTCATTGGGTTCGTGCGTGTCCCGGATCCAGGGCACCACCGATCCCGCGACACCCGCGTTCGTCGGACTGGCACCTCCGATGAAGAACAGCACCTGGGCCGATCCCGGACAGGCCGGTTTCCTGGGGCCGGCACATGCCCCATTCAAACCGTATGCCGAAGGTCGCGCGGACATGGTGTTGAATGGCATCAACCAGACGCGACTGGGGGATCGCAAATCGCTCCTCAGCCGCTTCGATCGGTTCCGCCGTGAAGCCGATGCATTTCGCGTGATGGAGGGGATGGATGCCTATCAGCAGCAAGCCTTCGGGATCCTGACGTCCAGCAAGCTGGCCGCCGCTCTTGATCTCGAACAGGAAGATCCGAAACTCCGCGATCGCTACGGTCGTGGTTCGCCCGAACCGGCAGGCTACGGCGATGCCGGTCCGCTGCTCAATGATTACTTCCTGACGGCGCGACGACTGGTCGAAGCGGGCGTCCGGGTGGTGACCTTGGCTTACGGACGCTGGGACTGGCACGGCCGGCCCTATGGGACGAATTTTTCCAATGCCCGTGAGCACTTACCAATGCTGGATCGGGGTGTGACCGCACTGATTCAGGATCTCGAAGAGCGCGGGATGCTGGAGGATACGACGGTGCTGGTGTGGGGCGAATTCGGTCGCACGCCCAAGATCAACAGTAACGGCGGTCGCGACCATTGGCCGCGGGTGTCGTGTGCGTTGATGGCCGGTGGCGGCCTGCGTACCGGCCAGGTGATCGGCTCGACGAATCGCTATGCGGAAGAGGCCAAGGATCGTCCGGTTAAATTCGGTGAGATTTTCGCGACGATCTACCACCGGCTCGGAATTGATGTGAACACGGCGACGGTCAACGATTTGTCGGGCCGGCCGATGTATCTTGTTGATCACGAGCAACCGCTGCGCGAACTGGTGTGAAGTGCGTTGTGCAGGTCACCGGCCTCCGTCAGCGACGATTGTCCACCGTGTGAATTGATTTCTCGGGTGGCCTCGGTAGTTGTCCGGGATGATCTCCCGTAAAATACCAGCGGCGATGACTCGCTGAGTTCCCCGCAGGGAGCCGCATCCACCGTTTTTACCGAGGCCCCACATGGTTCGCACCGCGACCTGTCCCAT
Organism: uncultured Planctomicrobium sp.; assembly: GCA_964596215.1. Classification (GTDB taxonomy): domain Bacteria; phylum Planctomycetota; class Planctomycetia; order Planctomycetales; family Planctomycetaceae; genus JAKFVC01. The sequence continues at coordinate 15,757 of CAZQUW010000136.1, forward strand.
TTGCCAGAAGCCCCTCACGAAGGCTGATGGCTCGATTTCCGAGCACCTGCCTTTCTGCAGCAAGCGTTGCCAGCAGGCCGACCTCTATCGCTGGTTTGCCGGGAAGTACGCGATTGTGGAAGACTTGTCCCCCGATCGCCTGGCGCAGGA
>CAZQUW010000136.1:16006-17316 GCA_964596215.1 uncultured Planctomicrobium sp.
GTCGAGATCGTGGTTCGATTTTGGTCGTTCTCTGGGACTCGCTGCCTTTCGCTTCCGACTGCGTTTCATGTTTGACGCCAACGAAAACTTTCGATTGTAAACACCTTAGATAACGGACCGTAAACAATATGCCGACAGCTTCTCGCCCCGTGGTTTTAGTGACCGGATCAGCCACAGGGATTGGCCGGGCGACCGCCATTCGTTTTGCGAAACTGGGTTATGACGTCGTTGTGAACTATTCCCGCAGCGAAGCCGAAGCCCGGGAAACGGTCCGGCTGGTGGAAGAGCATGGGGTGAAAACGTTGCTCATTCAATGCGACATCGGTCAGGACGCGGCCGTCCGCCAGATGATGGCGCAGATTGAAGCCCACTTCGGGAAACTGGATGTTCTGGTCAATAATGCGGCCACGACCTACATCGTCGATCACAAGAATCTCGAAGAGATGTCCGAAGACAAGTGGGACCAGATCCTGCAGGTGAACGTCAAGGGGACATTCTTCTGCATCCGGGCCGCTGCACCGCTGCTTAAGAAGTCCCACGGTAATGTCGTCAGTGTCAGCTCGGTGGCTGCGATTGGGGGCGAAGGTTCTTCGATCGCGTATGCTGCCAGCAAAGGAGCCGTCAACACACTGACCAAATCTCTAGCCCGCGCACTCGCCCCTGAAATCCGCGTCAATGCCGTGTGCCCGGGTCCCGTTGATACGCGCTGGTTGCGGAAGATGATGACCGAACAGCAGATGAAAGACCGCACAGCCAGCTATCCACTGCAGCGGGCGGCTCAGCCGGAAGACATCGCCGATGCCATCATTTATCTGGCGACCGGAACAACATTGACGACGGGGCAATGTCTGGTTGTGGATGGTGGCCGGACGATGTAGTCGGCACGAATTGGCCGCTCTGCAAGTTCGAAGCGCCAGCGAGTGCATCCCGAAGTTTTCTAAAGAGGGTGCTTGATTCGGGAGCCTCGCCCGGCTGTGTCCAACAAGTGCAGTTTGCCCATGAATATCGGATTCTTGCCCAATAAACAAAATTCGAGGACCTAGCCGAACTGCTCTGAAGCTATTTCCCCACGTTACGAGTCTTGCATACCTCTTCGATTTTCATCGCGCTCCCGCACCGCATTTGAAAAACGGTAGGCTCTTTAACTTGGACGGCTTTCATTATGTCCGGCCACAGCTTAAAAAACTTCCATGTCATGTCGTCGATAGACAACTGCGCCCATTGAGGAGCCAGGCAGACAAACATGAGGCCGGATGCTTGAAGTGCGGCAACCTCATCCGGTTTCCTGAGAATCCTGGTGTCGCCACTTA
>CAZQUW010000137.1:0-6969 GCA_964596215.1 uncultured Planctomicrobium sp.
CGATGAGCGAACTCATGCCCGTGGTGTCCATGATGCCGGGGGCCAGCGTGGTGACCGTATTCGTATCCACCCCGACCGCCGTGCCCACGTCCGTGACGATGGGCATACTCATGGCCGCGGTGCCCCCGATGTTGCCAGCCATGTCGCTCGCCGTCGCCGTGACGGCCATGTGGGCCGGCATGTTCTTCGCGGTTCCAGCCGCCGTGGCCTGGATGGCGATGATGCTCGCCGTCGCGTCGCGCATCGTCATATGCCGGTCCGCGAGGTCCTGGACCACGGCCACGACCGGATGGTCCATGGTCAGCCGGGCCGCGACCGAAACCACGATGCTGTTCATCGCGACCGGGCCCCCCTGCGCGGTGTCGGGGACCATCGCCCCGGGGGCGTTCCTTCGCTTCTGGTTGGGCGTCCGGCTTATCAGCCGGCTCCGCGTCCGGAGTCTTTGCTCCCGATGGTGAGGTGTCTTCAGACTTTTGGTCTGGTTTTTCGTCCTTGTCTTGTGCCGACAAGCTTCCCTGTCCGGCCGCCAGTACGGCGCACCCGAACAACATTGACAATATGAGCGAGCGCATATGAGGCCTTTCCAAGATCCACATCCTTTGCTGACCCGTCCTGTTCCCGGCAACTCCGCCTGACAGGTTCGTGTATGAGTCTGAGAGAATTATCCGTCCCCAACCTTAAGCTGAGATGAGCAACCGCTCGATCTGGTCGGGGGACATCACTAACTGTCTGCAATTTCGACGCCACATCAGCGCCCGCAAGTCTCAATCGCCTCTAACCAGGCTGCTAGCTTGCTGTTCCTGCGAAACGAATTGTTACTGGTTAAGTGCATTCAACACTCCAGCCGGTTGCAGGGTTCCGATCAAAAATTGCAAATTCCGGCAAGGTGTCGCATCAAGAAGCATGAACATATCGGGATCGTGAAGACGTCTGGTTGGTCACAGGAGCCGTCCTTTGTTGACTTGAGATGTGAGCGGCCCAGGCTGTAACCAGCGTCCGGGCCCGGGTGCCCTTCAGGTACTCGCAAAACATCCCAAATCATGTCTGGCATTCACGTTGCCACACTCTGCCGTAACCGTTATGATCCGCGCAGGTGGGTGCTGCCAACTTGACAGCAGGCCGCGGGGCGGCCTGGGTATGACATCAAGATCTGCGTTATTGCGCCATGTTTACGGACGAACTTTCGGGTGCTTCATGAGTGATTCGTTGGCCTTCCGAGTCGGACTCGGACACGACACCCACCGCCTGGTGGCGGGCAAGCCGTTGGTCCTCGGGGGAATCCACATCGAGTATGTGATGGGGCTGGATGGCCACAGCGATGCCGATGTGCTGTTGCATGCCGTGACGGATGCCCTGCTGGGAGCCGCCGGATTGGGAGATATTGGCGAGCTCTTTCCGGATACGGATCCACAATACCGGGGGGCCGATTCGGCGCAGTTTCTTGACGCGGCGTTGGTTCGCGTCCGGCAAGCGGGCTGGCAGCCGGTGAATTTGGACTGCACGATTCACGCTCAACGGCCGAAACTATCGGCATACAAACCCATCATCAAGCAACGCCTGGCCGAACTGCTGCAGATCCCGGCCGATGCGGTGAATGTCAAAGCCAAGACGGGAGAACGTGTCGGTCCAGTGGGGCGCGAAGAAGCCATGTGTGCGGATGCCATTGTGTTAATCCATCGAATATCGGCCGGCTAACTCTCCCGGCAACCAGTGCTGACTGCGGACTTCAATCCAGATTTCAATGCCTTACTTCGCTCAGCGGAATGATCACAGTCTCCGACACCTTTTTTGCTTTTTAGACTGATCTTAATAGACACACAAAATTCAACGCGGTTGAGGTTCGAATTCGCAGTTAGCTGAAGAATTTCGAATTTCCATCAATATCAGCTGTTATCAAGGAATTACGAAGAAATGTCGCTGCGAGTTTACAACACGCTGACCCGTCAAAAGGAAGAGTTCAAGACCGTTACTCCGGGGCAGGTGTCGATGTACCTGTGCGGCCCCACTGTCTATAAGCCGTCGCATATCGGCCATATGGTCGGTCCGGTCATCTTCGACACGATCAAGCGGTTTCTGACTTACAGCGCCTACAAGGTCAAGTTTGTCATCAACATCACTGACGTGGACGACAAGCTGATCGTCAAGGCGGCCGAGAAGGGGACGACGGTCGATGCCTTGGCCAAAGAAATGACGCAGGACTATTTCGATAACCTGAAAACGATGGGCGTCGATTCGGTCGACATCTTCCCGTATGCCACCGAGCACATCCAGGAAATGCAGGACATTATCGCCACGTTGATCAAGAAGGACTTTGCCTATCCCCTGGATGGTGACGTCTATTTCAACGTTCCGAAGGACAAGGATTACGGCAAGCTCAGTCATCGCAACATCGAAGAAATGATGGCCGGAACGCGGGTCGAAGCGACCGATCGGAAGCGTAATCCTGCCGACTTTGCCTTGTGGAAAGCCGCCAAGCCGGGTGAACCGAGTTGGGAGAGTCCCTGGGGGCCCGGTCGGCCTGGTTGGCACATTGAGTGCTCGGCAATGAGCCGCAAGCATCTCGGCGACACGATCGACATTCACGGCGGGGGACTCGATCTGATGTTCCCGCACCACGAGAATGAACTCGCCCAATCAGAATGCTGCACGGGAAAGACATTCTCACGCTACTGGCTGCACAACGGCCTGATGCAGGCCGGCAAGACGTCGGGCAAGGTCGGCGGTGGCCACAGCCGCGAGGGAGACCTGGTCGACAGCCAGCAGGAGCAGGAAGCGGGCAAGATCGCCGGCTCCAAGGGGGCCGCTTCGGTCAAGGAACTGTTCAAGGTTCATCATCCCGAGACGGTGCGTTTCTTTCTGCTGGCGACGCACTATCGCAGCCCGATCGATTTCAGCGACGACAATCTATTGCAGACCGGAAAGAGCCTGGAAGGCTTCTACCGCCTGTTTGAGACATACGAGCGCATTGCCAAGCAGAGCTTTTACTCGCTGGCCGTGTCGACGACGCGTGCCAAGTCGGCAGAATTGAAGGGGGAACCGGCGGCCTACTTCCAGGAGCTGGCTGACTATCGGACTCGGTTCCTGGACTCGATGGATGACGACTTCAACACGGGTGGCGCGGTCGGCACTCTGTTTGAATTGCGCAAGACGCTGAATGCATTCATCAACGATCAGAAGCTGGAGGGCCCTGGAGCCAGCAATGCGGAGGCCGTTGCGGCCCTGACCGCGGGGCTGACCTTGCTGCGTGAACTGTCCCAGTTGCTGGGGGTGTTCCGCGATCCCATCGCCAAGGCTGCCGCGGCCGATGATGGCTTCAGCAACGACTTGATGCAACTGGTCCTCGATCTGCGCGCCGAAGCCCGCAAGTCGAAGAACTGGCCGTTGAGCGACATGATTCGTGACCGACTGACGGCGCTGAAGGTGGTGGTCGAGGATCGCCCCGATGGTGTCCGCTGGAAGCGAGGCTAAACCCCGCAGCGGCCGAGTGCTTTGTCACGTTTGATTCTGGGATCGGGTGCCACTGGCTCTGCCAGTGCCGCGTGTTATTCGACTCGCAAGAGGCACTGGCAGAGCCAGTGGCACCCGACTTCTGAGCATGGAGAAGATCCCGACGCGGGAGTGTCGGGCTATGAAAGTCTCAGGGATGCTGGACAACAATTTGCAGCCGCGCGTGCCGCCAGACTGCTGCCTGGGGATCGATCCCGGGCTGTGTCGCACGGGGTACGCGTTGCTGCAACGTGGCCCGCAGGGCCCCATTCTCCGCGAAGGGGGCGTGATCCGGTCCAACTCCAAGTTGTCGCTCGCCGAGCGCGTGCTGGAGATTGCCGAAGGCCTGCGCGAAGTGATGCGGGAATATGCCCCGCAGGTCATGGCCATTGAACAAGTCTTTTCGACGGTCCAGTTTCCCAAGACGGCGATCCTGATGGCGCACGCCCGCGGTGCCATTTTAATGACGGCTGCCGAGTACCACGTCGCGGTCGTCGATTACACTCCGCGACAGATCAAGCGGATGCTGACCGGCAGCGGCAAGGCTTCGAAGGAACAAGTGCAGCACGCCGTGAAGAACGAGCTGGGCCTGGAAAAAATCCTGGAACCCAACGACGTCGCCGACGCCTTCGCTGTGGCGCTGTGTCACTATCACACCGCCAGATCGCTGCCGATGCGTGAGTGTGGCTGACAGACCGGGGGATTCGTCCCACGGTAAATCGCCATTCCTCGACTTGCGCCCAGATCGCTCTTGGATTTGGGCTCGAAATATGTTAAGGTGCTGATGCGTTCGTGTGTGGAGGCGAAAACGGCGGAAGGAGTATTCGCGGCGTCTCCCGTATTGTCTGCGGTCTGTGCATTGAGGAGCCCCATAGTGCTGAGTCTATACGAGACAAGGGCAGGGCGTCGCCGTGAGTTTTTGAAGATCGGCGGCCTGGGGCTGGGCGGTTTGACGCTGGCTCAATTGTTTCAGGCACAGGCCCAGGGAGCCCCCAGTCACCGCTTTCTCAAAGACCGTGCGGTCGTCTTTTTGTTTTGTCACGGCGGACCCAGCCAGATCGAAACGTTCGATCCCAAGATGACGGCCCCGAGCGAAATTCGGAGTGCGACGGGCGAAGTCGCCACGTCCATTCCCGGTGTGACGTTTGGGGGGACTCTGCCCAAGCTGGCCGCGCTGGCGAAGCAGGTTTCGATCGTTCGGTCGTTTACGACCGGCGACGGCAACCACGATATCAAACCGATCGTCTGCAACGACACGTTGAAAGCCAACATCGGATCGCTCTATGCCCGTGTGGCCGGCAACAATAATCCGGTGACCGGCATTCCCTCCAACGTCGCCATTTTTCCGCAGTCGGTCGATCCCAAGGCGGGGCCAGCCCAGGAAGGTTTTGGAAAGTTCACTTCCACCGGCAGCATCGGTGCTGGCTATACGCCATTTGTGCCGGGCAGTGGCGGTCAGATGCAGAACGACATGACGTTGCATGTCGAACGGAGCCGGATGGACGACCGCCGGCAGTTGTTGCAGGGACTGGATCAGATTCGACGGAGTTTTGACTCGATCGGACTGGGCCGCGGTCTGGATGCGTTCCGCGACCAGGCGTTCGACACGATCCTCGGCGGGGTCGCGCAGGCATTCGATCTGTCGAAGGAAGATCCACGGGTGGTGGCCAAGTACGACACCGCGCCACTGATGCGGCCGGACATGATCGATAAGAAGTGGAACAACTACAAACACTACGTCGACCACAATCAGACGCTGGGCAAACTGATGTTGCTGTCGCGGCGGTTGGTCGAGGCGGGCTGCGGGTTCGTGACCGTGACGACAAACTTCGTCTGGGACAACCATGCCGATTCCAATAACACTGGGGTCGCTGAGGGCATGCAGTACTGCAGCCTCGCGCTGGATCACGCCGTTTCGGCGTTCCTGGAGGATGTTGCCGATCGGGGCCTGAGTGACCGCATTCTGCTAGTGGTCACCGGCGAAATGGGCCGGACACCGCGGATCAACAAGAACGGCGGCCGCGACCACTGGGGCGGGCTGGCTCCATTGCTGCTGGCGGGCGGCAAGCTCGGCATGGGGCGGGTCATCGGACAATCCACGCGTGATGCCGGCAGCCCGCTGACGGAACGGGTCACCATTCGCAATCTGGTCTCCACCATCCTGCACTCGATGTTCGATCTCGGTGAGATGCGACTCTCACCGAGCGTCCCGAGCGAGATCCTGCGACTGGTCAACAGTGCGGAGCCAATCCCCGGTTTGATCTAGCGCCTTGTTAACGTTTGACTCCAGGATTGGGTGCCACTGGCTCTGCCAATGCCGTGTGTCATTTGACTCGCAGAATGCACTGGCAGAGTCAATGGCACCCGAGAATTCAGGATTCACAGCACATCAGGCAGCGCCGCCAGAACGCCGGGGCCAGCTAGAATTCTCCGGTCACTTCACCACCGGCCATTGTCATTAAGCCGGCCAATACGTTGATGTTGATATTCTCGCTGAGGGAACGGGCAGAACCGTCGGCGAACGCGACATTGGCGATCCCCGTGTGGAAACTATAGATCGCATACATGTTCGAGCAATTGATCATACACGGGCCGGGCTGCGTGGCCCCGTCGTCCGTATAACCACGCATCGCCGCGAGATTGGTCGCCGCCCAGCCACCGAGCGGAACGCGCAATGTGCTCTTATTTTCCGGGTTGGGAATCTTTTGTCCGGATCGCCAGAGGTCGGGGCGGCCCCCGCACTCCACGAAGAGCAAGGTGTTCGAAGTACCGTCGAGAATGTCGCGCATCCGGGTCGGCTTGCTGCCGTTGAAGATGCCATCGGTGTTGCCAGGGGCCGGTTGATTCAATTGCGAAGGACTGCCCGTCCATAGATTACTCGCAACGCCGCTGATGGCCGTATAGTCCGAGATCGCGTAGGGCTTTCCCGTCGCGCTGGGGGCGTTCAAATCGTATCGAGGACTCTCGGGAACACTCGGGCAGATATGGAATGCCAGCGGATACTTCACTGCGGCCTCGTTCGCCGCCGCATTGTAGTTGGCGGTGTAATCATAGATGTTGGCCAGAGGATTGTTGTCGACATAGGGCAGCAGCTGAGCCCCCCAGTAGACGGTCGGGCCGACACGAGTCGAGGGAAACTGGTCATAGGTCGCATGAAAGTTGTTCGCGGCCAGCGCCAGCTGCTTCAGATTGTTCTTACATTGGGTGCGGCGGGCGGCTTCCCGGGCCTGCTGAACGGCCGGCAGCAACAGTCCGATGAGCACGGCGATGATCGCGATGACCACCAGCAGTTCGATCAGGGTAAATCCGCCCCGTCGGCGGGCAGAAACCGGTCTTGCGCGGGGGGACAATTGGGAGGCTCGAGTTGACAGATTCAATCGGCGCATGGGGGCACTCCTGCAGCTAAGTAACGTAATGGAACGAGTTACCTGGCTTGACCGACACGCGATGTCAACGGTCTGGCTGGGAGTGTTACGGGTAAGG
>CAZQUW010000137.1:7069-17289 GCA_964596215.1 uncultured Planctomicrobium sp.
TCTCTGCGGCGGGCGTCTCCGTAGCGGGAGTCTCCGGCGGATCCGGATCGATGCCGGGTAAGGGGGGTGGGCGCATGCGGGAGCGTGGTTCCTCGAGCGACTCCAGGAACGCCAGCAAATCCTGGACATCCTGGCGATTGAGCCCCAGCGGCTTCAGCAGTGGAGACTTTTTCGGAAAGGTGGGGTCAGCCTGTTGCTCCTTCTTCGGAGTCAATGTCGGCATCCCGGCGTTATACATATTGATGACTCCCTCCAGGTCGAAGAGTCCGTTGTGCATATAGGGGCGAGTGCGCGTGACGTTTCGTAATGTTGGCGTTCGAAACTTCCCCGCATCGGCCGGGGCCTTCGTGATGCGATAGCGCCCCAGGTCTTCATACTTCCGCCCGAAATAACTTAGTCCAATGTCGTGCAGGCGGCCGTCCGTCAGCAGCGGTCCATTGTGGCAATTGATACAGCGCGCCTCACGGCGGAACAGATCCAGTCCGAGTAATGCCTCATCCGAGAGGGCCTCGGTCTGGCCCTTCAGAAAGCGATCAAACCGGCTGCGTCCGCCGACCAGAGTGCGCTCAAAAGCGGCCAGTGCCGTCGCCACCCGGTCCAGCGTCACCTCAGTGTCTCCGAATGCCGTCTGGAACAGCTTTTGATAACGCGACTGAGCCGACAGTCGTTCTTTCAGCAAGGCTTCGGAACTCCCCATTTCCTGTTCATTCAACAGGACCATGCGAGCCTGCTCTTCCAATGACCCGGCACGTCCGTCCCAGAACAGGGTCTCGGCGAACGTGGTATTGAGGATCGAAGGGGAGTTTCGCGACAGTGGCAGGCGGCCCAGGCCGAATGCGACGGTCCGCCCATCAGCCCACGCCAGGTCAGGATCATGGCATGACGCGCAGGCCATCTCTTGAGTGCGTGACAGCCGGGGATCAAAAAACAGCGTGCTGCCCAAGTGAACCTTGGGATCGACCTTGCGAGGGTCGAAGGGGGGCGGCGAGAGCGGGCCGAGTTCTTTCCACTGTACGTTGGCGTCAACCTGCGGCGCCGGCCATTCCGCAGGCGGTTTGGCGTAGGCGGCGCGCAATTCCACAATACGTTTTTGACGCTCGTCAGGCGTGGGGATCGCACGTGGCGGAATCCGTTCGAAGAAGCCGCTCCGCCCTTGAATCCGCTTCACCGCCGGCTCCGCTTGTGGAACCTCGGGGGCCTCGTCCGCTGTGATCGTCGATGCACAGGTCAGGCTGAACGCGATGGATAAGGCAGCGACGCGACGTAGCGTGCTCATGCGAATCAAACTCCAATCGGTCGAACGGCAAATCGAAAAATCGGTGTATGCGGCGGGCCGTGCGAGGCTGGTTAGAATTCGCCAGGGACTTCACCACCAGCACGCGTTCCCAGGGCGCGCCAGACCGTCAGGCTGATGTTTTCGGAAACCGACCGGACCGAGCCATCCATGAGCAGTGAATTGACGATTCCCACATGATGGCTGCGGCTGGTGACGGCAGCATAAGTGCGGTTGGGCGTCCCCTCGGGATTGTCTTCGCGCTGCGAGGTATAGTCGACGTCCTGCACTCCGTTTGAACCATTGGTGCAGAGGACGTCGGTATTCGGTCCCATGGTCGTCGTGAAGCCGACATGGTGTGCTCGACCATCCGCCCATTCGGTATGTCCCGAATCTGCCTGAAACTGACCCGCGCCAGACACGTAGCTGCACACATCGCTGATTCCCCCCGGTGCGGCCAGGTTTGCACCCAGCGGAGAGGAGGCATTGCGGGCATAGGGTGTCCAGGCTTTGACTTCGGAGAAGCACAGCGTGTTGCTCATTCCGTCCGTAAAACTGTTGGCCCCCGTTTTGCTGTTGGGGCCAAACGCACCGTCTCCATGCTGCCCGGTGGTGGGATCATAGACCAGCCACGTTCCGAGGTTGGCTGCATAGGTGTGTGGGTAATGGTCGGGAGTTCCGGACGAAGTCAACCGCATGCGGTCCTTGGGGTCACTCGGGCAGATCATGAACGGCACGCGCATGGTTTTAATGCCATACGGGAAAGCGGTCGACGTCTGGTTGTAGCTCTGGCTGAAGTCGATACCGTTGAACATGTTCGCCTGATCGGCATACGGTAACAGGCGGGCATGCAGCGACCATTCGCCACCCCCGCCGGTCCCCACGCACATCGTCGGTGGGAAGACGCTGAGGGCATCCAAGTAATTGTGGAGCGCGATTCCGATCTGCTTGAGCTGATTCTTACACTGCACCCGTCGCGCCGCTTCACGGGCCTGTTGCACTGCAGGGAGTAGCAGTCCGATCAGCACCGCGATAATGGCAATCACCACCAGCAGTTCAATCAAAGTGAATCCGCGGTAAGCAACTTTAGGAGAACGGGTCGGTCGGGACATGTCAGCGAGCTCCTGGCAGGACGAGTGCGGAAGTATGCCGCAACTGAATGGGCTGGGAGGTCCGTTTACGCGCATGGCTGGCAGTGAGCTCGCGAGCTGATGAAACGGAAACAAAAGGCAGCGATCGGCAGAACAACTCAATCGGCGAACTGATACTGAGTCTCAATATCACCCGATTCTAAGCGGCGATACGCCGGACGGCAACTCAGAAAACCTCGTTTTTTCGCAATTGTTCGAAAACGTGCGTTTCGAAACTTGATGCTGGCCTTCTGGGGTCAATGGAAAGCCCTCGGCCAGCGGAGCGTACTGTGCATCGCTGGTGCTGGGGTTTGAGAGGGCGCAGCGGAATCAGCGCAAATACAATGCTGGTCGGCGATACCGTTCGTGCGGTACGAAGCTGGCGACCGACTTCAGGACCGACAGAGCTGCTGCTCCCAGTTCCATTCGTGGGCGAGGATCGTTCGCAGATCGGAATACTGCGGTTTCCAGCCCAGTTCGCTGAGGGCCCGGCGGCTGTCCCCCACCAAGGCGGCTGGATCTCCGGTGCGGCGCGGGCAATCGACCACCGGGATGGGCCTGCCGGTGATTTCCTGAGCGATCGCGATGACTTCCTGGACCGATACTCCCTGTCCATTGCCCAAGTTGTAGGCAGTGCCGGGGGCCCCCTCCAGTAACCGTGCTAAGGCCAGCAGGTGTCCCTGGCACAGATCGGTGACGTGGATGTAGTCGCGAATGCAGGTGCCGTCAGGGGTGGGGTAGTCTCGACCATAGACCGACACCTGCGGATTCCGGCCACTGGCCGCCTGAATGACCAGCGGGATGAGTCGCTGTTGAGGCACACTGCGATTGCCGAGCCGGCCCGCGGGATCGGCTCCTGCCGCGTTGAAGTAGCGCAGGCAGGTCGATCTCAAGCCGAATGCCGTACCATAATCGGCCAGCACTTGCTCGACCATCCACTTTGAACGTCCATACGGCGTGATGGGATGTTGCGGATGAACTTCATCGACGGGAACGTACAGCGGCTCGCCAAACGTGGCGCACGTCGAAGAGAAGATGCAATTCTTGACGTTGTGTCGCAGCAGTGCGTCGAACAGGTTGATCGACCCCAGCAGATTGTTGCGGTAGTACAGATCAGGGTGTGCGACCGACTCACCGACATATGCCAAAGCGGCAAAATGCAGGACCGCCGAGAACTTGCGGCTGCAGAGGACTCGATCGAGGAGTGCGGTATCGGCCAGGTCGCCGACCACGAATTCGCCGGCCAGCACGGCGGCCTGAAATCCGCGGCTGAGGTTGTCAATGGTGACGACGTCGTATCCCTGGTCTGCCAGCATCAACACCATGTGTGAGCCGATATAACCGGCTCCGCCTGTTACCAGAATTGATTCGCGCATGACTGAGATCCAGAGGCCACGTGGGGTTGTGGAGTGCGGCTCCTCGCAGAGGAAACGGCAAATGTCGGGCCCGTGGACGACATCGCCCGGACTCCTGGGAATCCGGGCGATGTCTGACGAATCATGTTCGCGGAGTCTGATCCGAGGGGATCGAGTCGTGCTGCTTAGCGAATCTCGTGCAGTTCGACGAGGAAGTGCAGCGTCGCACCGCCAGGAATCCCCTGCGTGCCGCCGGGGCCGTAACCCAAGTCTGACGGAATCTCCAGCTCAATCATGCCGCCGACCGGGCAGTACTGCAGCCCTTCGGTCCAACCGGGAATCACGCCGGACAGGGGGAAGGGGATCGGCTCACCGCGCTTGTAGGAACTGTCGAATTCGGTGCCATCATCCAGCGTACCACGATAGCTGGCGTAAACCGTATCGGCGGCGGTGGGCTTCTTGCCTTTGGTATTGCGGAGGACGCGGTACTTGAGGCCCGAGGACGTTTCGGTGAAATCCTTCGGCGCATCGGGGTCCGCGGGGCCAGGCTTCGTGTGGTCCGTACTGGCGGCCTGTCCCAACGCGGGGGCCTGCGGAACGGGAGCTTCGGATTGCTTGGCCGGGCTATCGACACATCCGCACAGCAACGACAACAACACCAGGCTCGAACAGAAACGCATGAAATCCACTTCCTGAATCGGGGAACCGGTTCGACCCGAGGTCGAACTACGACAGACCACCCATCCACAGGTGGTGACGAACTCCCAAAATAACGCCGAAACCCTTGACTTCCAAGGGTGAAACAAATTTCCCTGTTCAGGATGCCGCGGGCGGCCCGACACTTTGAGGTGAGCCGCCAGAATTGGATGTTGCCGATGGCGCTGGCGCCCGGTCACGATCCCAGCATGCGGATCGCCGGATCAACCCAATAAACGTGGATCGGTCCCAGTTTGACATGATCGGATTCCCAGGGACGGTACCGCATGGCACCGTTCGCGGAAGGGGGCGACTCGCGCTGGACGATGCGTTGTTCTTCGGCTGTGGTCAGGACGAAATCGACGTGTTGTTCGTCGAGCCAGCGCCGCGCAGCCTCCGCATCTCCCCGGGGAATGATGAAATAGTCGGCTTCGGCGTAGTGAGCTACGCGCCGGAGGCTCTCGGGGCCGGCAATTTTCAGGCGGCCGGTCGCAGTGTGTCGCAACCGTGTGCCCAGCTGTCGCTGAACCAGTTTGGTATCGTCTTCCAGTCCCATCCACAGCTTGCCGAGTGCCAGCAGCATCAACGCCACGCAGAGCACCGGGGCGCTGGGTTGCCAGGCGGCCCACGCCGGCCGTCCGGCGAACCAGGCCGACACCTGGCGGTACAGCTCGCGGGCGCCGATCCCCGACCAGGGAAATACAAACGGGATCAGGCAGAACATGTACCGCGGTTCAAGGATGAACTCGGTCGACAGGTGGTAGATCAACATTCCCGACAGGATGACCGACATGATGGCGAGGGGGCCGTCGCGGCGGGTGACCCAGCGCGTCTGCCGCCCCGCATACAGTCCATAAAAGCAGCAGATTACGCACGGGAACAGCAAGCCATCCCAGCATTCGTTCAAGAATCGACCCGCAAACAGGAACAGCCGCTGGTCGTCGGCCAGGATCAGGAAACGTTGCAGCCGGAGCTGTTCCAAGTCGGGCTCGCCGAGCGGATTCCAGACCGGCAACGACTTGGCCAGTCTCCGGACATCGTCGATTTTCGGGGATTGCTGTGCCGTCCGGGTACGCTCGCTGGAGACAATCTCAGCCATCCGCTGCGGCACGATGGTCGTTGCAGGAGCGACCTCCTGGCCTCTCACCAGACGCGTGGCAAAGTGGATCCAGCGACCGCAACCATGCCAGCCATGTCCTTGCGGAATAAAAGCGAGGTTCAAGACGATGATCGTCAGGGGGAAGACTGCGCAGGAGACGACAATCGGGGCGAGACTCTGGCGACAGGCGTGCCAGCTCGGGAGCAGTCGCGCCCCGCCAGCAGCACCGGAGGCGACTGTCGACGCATGGCGATTGGCCGGCCCGGAGCACATGGAAATCGACCACATGGCCCCCAGGATGAATAAGACGGCACCTTCCATCCGGGTCAACGTCGCGGCTGTCGTCAGCAAGCCGGCTACAGCAAACCGCCACAGTTGACGATGCTGGGCCGCCAGCCAGAAGGCGTAGACCGCCCACAACATCAGGCACCAATACAGGCCTTCGCGCAAGACCTGTCCGCTGAATCGCAGCATCACGGGATGCAGGGCGTAAGTCAGGGCCGCCAGTTGGGCGACCCGGGGGTCGAACGCGCGACGACCCCAGAGATAGAGTGGTACGACTCCCAGTGTACTGGCGACGGCGCTAATGATCTGGCCGGAGAAATCAAAACTCAGGCCGCAGCGTTGCAGCCACGCAATCAGGGCCGGGTAGGGATTGAAGAGAAACCAGTCACCGACCAGGTCCAGCCACATGCCATGATTGATCATGCGTGCAATGCCGACATACAGCATGCCGTCTTTGGCAATGATCGGGGTCTGCGAAACCACAACCGCGCGGATGGCGGCGGTGAGCAGCAGAATCCCCAGCAGGTCCCAGGAGCATGCGATCGCCCCGAACCTGTTTGCGGTCCCGGCGTCGCGCGGAATGTCGGTATGTGCCGTCCCTGGCATCGAGTTGCCTCCCATGGGAAGGGAATGTAACGGCTTTCGGTTTCCGTTTGAAGAGGTTTTCCGAAATCGGCCGTGTTCGCTCCGAATTATCTGTTTCCATGGTCCTCAATCAATAGCCAAACGGTCCCGAGCGACGTAGACTTCGGATCTTTCCAGCAGCACCACCCAGAAGCACGGCCGTGGTATTCATCGTCTTCCAAGAGAGGTTTCTGATCGATGGCTCAACGCGCAATCACGGCGCCGGCACAACGCCAATACTGGCTGTTCAAGTCCGAGCCTGCAGCCTTTTCCATTCAGGACCTGGCCCGGGCCCCTCGGAAGACCACATTCTGGGACGGGGTCCGGAACTACCAGGCCCGGAATTTCTTGCGGGATACTGTGCAACTGGGGGATCGCGTCCTCTTTTATCACAGCAATGCCGATCCGCTGGAGATCGCGGGGACCGCAGAAGTCGTGAAGACCGGTTATCCCGACCATACCGCGTTCGATCCGCAGGATCATCACTACGATCCCAAGAGCGATCCAGACAAACCGACGTGGTTCATGGTAGATATTAAGCTCCTGCAGATTTTTCCGCAGTCCGTGACCCGCCAGCAGCTGCAGGAAACGGCGAGCACCTCGGGGATGCAGGTGCTCAAGCGGGGGATGCGGTTGTCGATACAACCGGTGACGGCTGCGGAATGGCAAGCCGTGCACCAGCTGGCGGGCGTGCCGGATGTCGGATAGCGGTGTGGCGGCGCGTGCCACGATGTGAGGCGGAGCAGGGGCTTCCTCCCACGGTTTGCTGAGGACTATGTCTTGAATGTCTTGCGATTAGCCTGGGCCTGGCTGAAATGGCCGCTGGCCTTGGGAATTCTGGCTGTCCTGATGTGGCAGAATCGCCAGGGCTTCCACGAACTGTCTCTGCAGCAGAAGCATTGGCCCCTGCTGGGGCTGGCGTTTTTCCTGGTGGCCAGCGGAATCGGACTGACGTTCGTCCGTTGGTATTGGCTGGTCCGGGCATTGGGCTTTGAATTCCGCCTGCTGGATGCCTGCCGACTGGGGCTGATGGGTTCCGCCGTCAGTTACCTCGGTGCCGGGACGCTGGGGGGCGATTCCTTCAAGGCGATCGTGGTTGCCCGCGGTCAGACTTCGCGCCGCATTGTTGTAATTGCCACAGTGCTCCTCGATCGGATCCTCGGGCTGCTGGCGCTGTTCTGGGTTGGGGCCTGCGGTTCGTGGATGACACGTCATCTGTTCTTGTCCGAGTTTCATACGACAGTCCGCACCTTCTTCTGGCTGGCCAGCACAATCGGCACCGTGGGGCTGATGTTGCTGCTCGTGCCGGCGGTGACTCATTCCCGCTGGATTGCGTGGGTGGCGCATCTGCCGGTTGTCGGCAAGGCCTTTCTGCAGATCCTGGACGGCCTGGCGCTGTATCAGCGGCGTCCCGGAGTCCTGGTGGGGGCCACGGGCATGGCGTTTATCGGGCACTGCTTGATGATCACCGGGCTCTATTGCTGTGCGTTGGGGCTGGGGGGCTGGGCCCCCAGCCTCCCAGCGCATCTATATCTGACTCCGGCTGCCGAGATTGTCGGGTTGATTCCGGTGCCATCGGGGATTGGGCCCCAGGAATACGGCATCCAGGAGGGGTATGTGGCGGTGGCAGGGGCCGAGGTTTCCGCAGAAAAAGCTCGCCAGGCCGGCTTCTTTGCCGGAATTGCTTATCGCCTGATCTTAATGGTGATTGCAGCCCTGGGGGCCGTCTTCTATTTCGTAGGACGAGACGCCGTATCGCAATCCGGTAAGGTGCCGCCTGATACTCAGAATGGCTAGCCGCCTCAGACGGCGATTATTTGTGAATATAGACGAAGAGTCTGTGTTTTAAGGGGGTATCCGCTGGTTGTTCAGGCGTCGTTGTTGTTCCCTGAATCCGTCGGGTTCTGTATTATTCGACCTCTGATCGCTGATCAACACCTTGGTCCTCTCGGCTGTTCTAACGAATAGAGTTCTGATATGTCCCATTCATCGATCTCGCGGCTGGCTCTGGTCACAGGGGCCGGCAGCGGTCTGGGGCGAGCATTCGCCCTGGAACTGACTCGGCTGGGGGGCTGGCACGTCGTCATTGCCGATATCAATCGGGCGTCCGCGGACGAAACGCTGGAATTGGTGCAGGCGGCCGGCGGCACCGGGCAGGTGGAACTCCTGGACGTGCGACATCCTGAAGCGTGGGAGCAGCTGCGTACCAAGTTGCGCTCCGAACATCCGGCGCTCCACTTGTTGATCAACAATGCGGGGGTCGTCGCTTCCGGGCGGATTGATGCCTTACCCCTGGCCGACTTTGACTGGGCATACAACATCAATTCGCGCGGGGTCATCATTGGCTGTCAGTCGATGATCCCCTGGTTGGCTGAAAATCATGGGAACGGGGGAGAGGCTTATATTCTGAACGTCGCCTCCATCTGCGGTTTTTTGTCCCCTCCGGGGCTGGCAGCCTACAACGCCTCCAAAGCGGCTGTGATTTCGATCAGTGAGACGCTGGCCTGTGAACTCAAGGGCTCAAATATTGGCGTAACCGTCTTGTGTCCCTGGTTCTTCAAAACGCAGCTGTTGGAATCAGGGCGGTTCACCAAGCAGAATCTCAAGGCCCAGGGGGACCAGCTGATGCATACCAGTCCCCTGAATGCGGGGCGCGTGGCGAAGGAAGCCTTGCGTGCCACGTTTCGGAAACGGCTGCATCATGTCATGGGACCGTGGGCCCGGATCATGTGGCGATTCAAGCGGATGGCCCCCGCACTCTTCCATTGGATCCAGGAGATCGCTGTCAAGCGTTCGGAAGCCCGGCACGAAGCTGCGGCGGGCAAGACCCCCTGATCGCCGCCGTCGGTTTACTCGCTCCAGGGAAAGTACGCGCGCCGTTCCTGGCGGCTGAGCGATTTCATCAGGCGAATATTCTTCCGCGGGATGGCATCGGAATCAGGGTACTCCTCCAGCGCCCGGTCGATGCTGGCTTCGCGGATGATATGGAGGATGGGCCAGGGGGAGCGATTCGTCAAATTACCAGGATCGGAAGCGCGCGTCCCTGCGAAGACGTACTGCGGGTGAAAGCTGGCGACCTGGAACTCATCGGCCCAGTCTTCCAGTTCCAGTACTTCATCCACCAGTTCCAGAAACTGGTTGTAGTCGTCAAATTCGGCCAGCATCGCCTCGACTACGATCAGTGTCGTCTCCAGCGTCTCGGCGGGTGAATCGTTGAGCAGCAACAGTTCGCGCCGCAGTTCGTCCAGCAGGGCCTCGCTGGTGGTCGCCTGACTGACCGTGATCCGAACGAGTCCGTTCTTATAGGGCGCGCCGGCGAACGGGCACAGATTGAGTCCGATCACAATCCGCTCGACCCATTGCCGCACCTGCTGCTCGACCTCATTCATGCGTTTTTCGCCCTTTGTCTGTCGGAACGTCGTCATAGCCTGCCAGCTGGCCGGCCCGCTGCGATGTCGACATTGTGACGCATGCGGGGCATTTGAGGGAGTCTGCCGTGTGGCAATCGAAATAGGGCGGTGAACGCCATCTGAAGCCCCGATCGGTGCTCACCTGGTTTTCTCGTAGTAATGAGCCCCGCAGTCTGTGAAATCGCCGTGTTCATCGCGCCGCGTCCGACCGTCGATTCGTGTGCATTCTGGAGCACAACCTGCTCGCCAGTTCGGGGAGATTCATGTCGTACGGAATGTCGCCCAACGGTCCGGCACACCTGTCTTTACGCGGAAGGGGACTGTTTCCCGCACGCGGAAATCGCTGGA
>CAZQUW010000138.1:0-4413 GCA_964596215.1 uncultured Planctomicrobium sp.
TCCCTTACCTTCTATAGCCTGACTCTCTGAGTCGGGAGTATTCCAGCGTCGAACGACCCGACTCGGAGAGTCAGGCTACAGATTGGCCACGCGCTGAGCACAGCGGCAACTCGCGCATTCTTTGCTTTCTTTGACTTCTTCGCTCCCTTTAAACACACACACCCAATCGTGATCCGTGGGTGCTGGCCCCCTACCGCAGAACGCAATCATCCACCTTTTCGTCATTCGACATTGGTCATTCATTCGACATTCGGATTTCGACATTCGCCATTATCCCCACTCTCTTCTACCACCACTCACTCCACCGTCCAAATCACAATGTCGCAGCCTGCCCGGCGATCTCTGCGTTTCAAACACTCCCAACCCCTGCAGAGGCTCATAGTTCGGGAAAGTGTCAGAGCTCATAGGCGCCCCCGAACTGGGACGCCAGTCCCGACGATCGAAGTGGCACACAGTCACGCGCGGGAGAATGGTCGACCTCGGCCGTCATCCCCTTGGAGCTGCCCGCTAGGACTGCAGCGGCCGTTGCGTTTTGATCGCGCGGAGTTTCGAGCGCAGGGTCGGACGGCTGATCCCCAGGATCTCGGCGGCACGCATCTGATTGCCTTCACTCAGCTTCATCGCCCGGCCCACCAGCAGTCCGTCGAATTGCAGCAAGGCCCGCCGGTAGAGACCACTTGCCTTATCCTGAAAATCGCGCTCGACATAGTCCGCGATCCCCTGCCAGGTTCTATCCCCCAGCAGCGACAGATCGGCCGCCGAGACGGTCGCCTCGGGTTCTTCCTGCTGCAGTTCCGTCGGCAGGAATTCGGAAAGTAATGTCGTGCCGGTGGAACTGATCAGGGCTTCGCGAATGACGCTCTGGAGCTGCCGCACATTCCCCGGCCAGCGATAGCGCTGCAGCCGATCGAGTGTGTCCATGCTGATTGACTGCAGGGTCGTGCCGAGTTGCCGGTTGAATCGAAAGAGAAAATAGTGGGCCAGCTCGGGAATGTCTTCGATGCGGTCGCGCAAGGCCGGCAGGCTCAGGGTCACGCCGCGCAGGCGGTAGTACAGATCGCGGCGAAACTTGCCCTGTTCGATCATGGTGTCCAGATTCTGATTTGTCGCCGCGACAATCCGCACATCCACCGACAAGGTCTCATTGCCCCCGACGCGCTCGAATTGCCCTTCCTGCAGGAGTCGCAGGATCTTGGCCTGGGTCGACTGTGGCATATCGCCGACCTCGTCCAGGAAGATCGTCCCCTTATGGCATTGTTCGAACTTTCCGACGCGCTGACGTTCGGCCCCGGTAAACGCACCACGCTCATGGCCAAACAGCTCACTTTCCAGCAAGTTCTCCGGAATCGCGGCACAATTGATCGCCAGGAACGGAGCGAGGCTGCGGCGACTGTGCTGATAGATCGCGCGGGCGACGAGTTCCTTGCCGGTGCCACTTTCCCCCAGGATCAGGACATTGACATCCTGGGGGGCGATCCGGCCAATCTGCTTGCAGATCGATTGCATCGCCGGCCCCGTGCCAATCAACCGGTCAGACGTTTCGGGCGCGTTTTCCGCCGTATCGACCGTGGTGGGCACATTCATCAGCCAGCTGATCTTCAACGCTTGCTCGACGACCTGCTGCAGCTGCGTGAAGTCCAGGGGCTTGACGAGATAATCAAAGGCCCCCAGCTTCATCGCTTCAATCGCCGTGTCGGTCGTTCCATGGCCGGTAATAAAGATGACGAGGCTTCGCGGATTGATCTGCTTGATCTCGTGGAAGACATCCATCCCCGAATGCCCTTCCAGCCGGATATCCAGCAGGATCACGTCGGGTGATTCATCCTTCACCATCTGCAGGCCGTCGCGGGCATTGGCCGCGCTCAGGACTCGTACCTCGTCGCTGGCGAGAATTTCCTGAATGGTGAAGCGAATTCCCGTTTCATCGTCGATAACCAACAGTGTGTGAGACATGAGAACTCCGATCTGCGAGCGATGTCGCTGTTCCTGTTCATCGATTCCTGAGCGTCATCAAACGCATTTGCTATTCACTTGCGGTGACGATAGTCGGCACCAGCAGGTCGGGCTTCTGGATCACTTCCTGATTCCGACCAGCCGCATTCAGGCCGCCGGCAAAGTAATCTGAAACTCGGCCCCGCCACCTGGAACATTCTCGGCATCGATCGTTCCCTGATGCTCCTGCACAATGCGCCGGGACACCGCGAGTCCCAGTCCTGTTCCCCGGTCCTTGGATGTTGCGAACGGTTCGAACAAGCGTTTCAGAATGTCCTCCGGAATACCGATCCCTGTGTCCCGTATCTTAATTTCGATCAACGGCCCCGGCCGAAGGGCCGCCCGCAAACTGAGTTGTCCACCGTGGGGCATCGATTCCAGACCATTCAGCAGCAGATTCACAAATACCTGATGCAGCTGCTCGGGGTCGGCATTCACCATTAATGGAACGTCCCCGAAATCGGCGGTGACTTGAACTTGCTGTTGCTGCGAGCGTCCCACCACCAGGTTTATGGCGCGTCGCAAACTGACCCGAACGTCATGCTGTAAACGATTCAGACGCGGGGGCCGCGAGAAATCCAACAGCGACTGAATCGTCGATTCCATGCGGGCGATTTCATCCAGGATGAGCTGCAACTTGGCGTAGGCCAGCGGTTCCGAATGGCCGCGCTGGGCGGCATGTTGCAACAGGAGTTTGACCGAGGTCAGCGGATTGCGAAGTTCGTGGGCAACGCCTGCCGCCAGCTCGCCCACGGCGGCCAATCGTTCGGAGCGCAGCACTTCATCGCGAGCTCGTCGAAGTTCGTCATTCGCCTGTCCCAATTGCCCCACAACGTGTTCGACCTGGCTCTGAATCGCATCCAGATCAGACTCTTCATCAATGCAGACCGCCCCCAGAGATCTGTCGCCCACGGTCGCATCACGCAGCGTCACGGTAATGCGCGCCACCGAACGCTGCAGTCGTTTCGCCATCCACCAGCCGTATGCAATTCCGAGTCCAGGACCAAATAATAAAACGCACGTGCGGACGACGAACACACTGGCAGTCGCGCTGTCGCGATGCGCGCTGGCATCAAGTAACAGCTTCTGATTGATGGTCCGCAGCTGATCGGAGACGGCTGTCAGTTCGTGGGTAACGTCCGAGAGCTGATGCAACTTGGTCAGCCGTTGCTCGCGATCCCCGGCGGATCCGGCATCCAACATTGAGTCCATCAGGGACTTAAAGGCCGTTAGTTGCCGCTGCAACGAGTTAACCAGTTCAATCTCGGCCGGGGTAAACGACAGTCGTTTGAGCTTCCCATATTCGTGATCGAGAGATTCGATGGCAGGCGCATAAAGGGGGCGCGCCAACGTGGTTTCGGGCCCGGCGGCATTCGCATCGGCCAAGATCTTCCAAGCCAATTCCTGGACGCGGCTGGCCGAGTAAATCGCCTCCACGTTTTCGGCGAACACCCGCTGATACGATTGATTGAGCCAATAGATGTAATAGGTCGTCGCACCGCTCACCAATGCCCAGCAACACGCGACTAACACAGTCGGTAATATCAGCCGCTTCCACATGCGCCATCACTCCGGATTGTTATGCCTCACAGCAGACTGCCAGCGGGGCGTATATTAACCGTAGCAACTCGAATGCCGATACGGACTTCAGGCGGGAGATTCTCGATCGCGCTGATAAATCCTGCACACCTGCAGCGAATCCTGCAGATCACGGGGCCTCAACGGATGGCCCCCGCTGCGCGATAAGAAACAGGCTTTCCACCAAATGGAAACATGTTTTCCATCCACTTTCCTCACCGGCGTACCATCCTGAGGTTCCAGCTGCGACTTAACTCCATACCAGGCCTGCATCTTCGGATATTTACCCCCAGACTCAAACCGCTTCGGTCCGAAAGTTGCCTAGAGAAAACTCTCACGTCGGCGTCAGTTTCAACGGCCGCGCTCGCCGGTCGACCATTCGGTATCGCCGATCATCACCAGTCCACGAATTTACTGGCAACACTATGCAAATCCGCGTTTTGGCAGCTAGCTCGTCCCTGTCGAGGCGATTGTGGTATCGCCATGAACTGGACCGTTGTGGATTTGAAACCGAAACGGCCGACAACGGCATTGCCTGTGTGCAAAAAGCGGCTGGATTTCAGCCACATCTGATGATCCTGGAACCCCTGCTCACCTGGGGAGGTAGCGATGGGGTATTAGCAGTGCGCGAGCAAGATCCCCAGTTGAAATCACTGCCGGTGATTGTCGTAGACCTGCGACATGATGCCGCCGAGACGTATCGAATCGGTGCCTATGAGCTTGCTGGATATTGGAAATGGATTCCGACCGTCGACGAATTGGTGAATGCCATCCAGCTGGCTCTGGGACACCGGGACACTTGCCACCGGGACACCGGCCACCGGGCCCAGTTGATTGCCGCCG
>CAZQUW010000138.1:4513-17242 GCA_964596215.1 uncultured Planctomicrobium sp.
CACCGGGACACTTGCCACCGGGACACCGGCCACCGGGCCCAGTTGATTGCCGCCGAGTAAGCACCTGAATCGGCCCCCGTTCGCAGATCACCCAGCGCCGAACCGTGCTCGCAAATCGGTATGCAGGCCCACTGCGAAATGACGATCCAGTCGACCAACACAGAAAGGGACACGATGCTGCCTGATGGTTCAATCTGCCAGTTCGCATGCTCGATCGATTCCATGTATTTCGCCCAGTGGATTCAGGGGCCCGGGGGATGGAGCCGCTTTTTCAAACGTTGGTTTGTCCCCTCGACATCCCCGTTGCCGAATTCATCAGAGGTAGCCGAGACCACATCCTTAGCTTCTGCTGAATGACGATCTGACTGGAACGTAACCGCATTTCGAATCACGACGAAAACTGGACCCTAAATTGTGGAGATCAGAACACCCCGCCGATTGGCAACTGATTTCTCAGACCGGGCAGACTGCCAGCGAGGAACTTGCCGGATGACCGGACAACACGACACACGACCGCACACTGCCTGCGGCGCTTTTCTTAGCTCCGATAAGAACTGTCTGTGGCGAGTCTGGGCTCCTGCGGTTCGCGAACTCGCACTGGTGTTATTCGATGGCCGGGAACAACGTACCGTTCATTCGATGGTGAGCACCGGCGAGGGCTACTTCGGTTTTCAGGCCGCGGACATTTCTGAGGGACAGCGGTACGCCTACCTCGTGAACTCCCAGGTAGAACGGCCTGACCCCGCGTCGCGCTGGCAGCCCGATGGTGTGCATCTGCCCTCCGCAGTCTGGAATCCACACAACTTCACCTGGACCGATCAGCATTGGGAAGGAACTCCCCGCGCGAACCTCGTCTTCTATGAACTGCATGTGGGGACATTTACTCCCGAGGGGACGTTTTCCGCCATCATCGAGCGGTTGGAGCAACTGCGAGACCTGGGGATTACCGCCATCGAGCTGATGCCGGTCGCACAGTTTCCCGGGCGTCGGAACTGGGGTTACGACGGGACCGGCTGGTACGCCGTGCAGAGTTCGTATGGCGGACCACGAGAACTGCAGCGGCTCGTCAACGCCTGCCACCAGGTCGGAATGAGCGTATTTCTCGACGTGGTGTACAATCATTTGGGCCCCGAAGGCAATTACCTCGCAGACTTCGGCCCCTATTTCAAGCAAAGTGTGACGACTCCGTGGGGCGCTGCGATCAACTACGATGAAGCCGGTAGCCAGGGCGTCCGGGACTTCGTGCTCAACAATGTCCGGCATTGGATCCGCGATTTTCATCTCGATGGCCTGCGCCTGGATGCGACTCACGCCATCCACGACTGTAGCGACAGACACATTCTGGCCGAGATCCAGGCGGTCGCCGCCGCCGAGTCCGCAATACGGGGCAATCCGTGTCACATTATTGCGGAAAGCGATCAGAATGACGCCCGTCAACTGCTGCACACCGCAGGTGCGGGCTGGGGTCTCGATGCGCAATGGAATGACGACTTTCACCACTGCGTGCATACGCTGCTGACTCACGAACGCAACGGCTACTACCAGGACTATCAAGATCCACTGCCGCAACTCGCGAAGGTCATCAATCACGGATTCGCCTATGATGGCAACTTCAGTACTTATCGGAACCGCCCCCACGGAGCACCGGTAGATAATCTGACGGGAGATCGCTTCGTCGTCAGCGTTCAGAATCACGATCAGATTGGCAACCGGGCCCTGGGAGATCGACTCAGCCAGCTTGTGCCATTCAACGGGCTGCGATTAAGCGCCGCGTTGTCGCTGTTATCTCCGTATCTCCCGCTGCTGTTCATGGGCGAAGAATACGGCGAGTCCAATCCGTTCCCGTTTTTCTGCGATTTTGGCGATCCTGCACTCCGTCAGCAGATTCATCAATCGCGGCAGCAAGAGTTCGCCGATTTTGAATGGCCCCGGAACATCCCCAATCCCCTGGACGCAGAGACGTTTGCGTCCGCGAAACTCACGTGGGAATGGTGGAGCAGTAACAAGCGCGACGGACTGCGGTTGCTGTATCGCGACCTGCTGCGGGCGCGCCGCGAATGGCCAGCATTGCGCAATTTGCAGCACCGTGAAGCACACCTGGTGACCGCCACGCACGGGGAAGTCTTGCTCAAGATCGTCCGGGGTGATCCGCAGCATCCTTCCGAGCAGATCGAGGCGTATTTCAATCCGAACCAGTCGACAGTGGTTCTGCCGGCAATGTCGGCGCCACGCAATCAAATCCTCTTGAGCACCGAAGATCTCAAGTATGGCGGCTGGAAACGCTCGGGTCGACGAGGCTGGGATATGTCTCCGCTGGAATGCATCGTCGTGGGCCGGCAGCACGACCCCACGGCGTGAGGAGCAAACCTGTCCACTCCTCTGTAATCCATTCCGCACCTCTTTAATCCATCACACCAGAATACAGCACACCAGCCCCCGCAGCCCTCCCCCCCGACTCGAACGGATTACTGACGCAGTGATCTATCTCGCTGCCGCTGGAGTTCAACCGAACAGCTGGGCGATCGGTTCCCCCATATCGGTGATGGGGACCGGGCGATCACCATCGAACAGGTTTTTTGAATAGTCGATCCCCAGTGCCGCATGGATGGTCGCGAAGAAGTCGGGCACACTGACGGGGTTCGCGACAATCTTTTTACTGAGTTCGTCGGTCTCGCCGTAGGCCCCGCAATGCTTCAGCCCGCCACCGGCGAGGACGCAGCTGAACGCCGTCCCCTGGTGACCACGGCCACCACCGCTGTCGAATTCCGGCGGGCGACCGAATTCGGTTGTGATGACAATCAGTGTTTTGTCGAGCAGCTTTTTCGCCTCGAGGTCGGTGATCAACGTGGCTAGCGCCGTATCCAGTTCCTGAATCAACGCGTGCTGTTGAAGAATCCCCCCATTGTGGACATCCCAACCCGAGCCGTTCAGAAAATTGAGATTGTGGGAGACTTCTATAAACCGCACGCCACGCTCAATTAACCGCCGCGCCAGCAGGCACCGCTGGCCAAACTCCCCGCCATAACTGGTGCGGAGTTCCGCCGGTTCCACATCCAGCTGAAAACTGCTCATGAAGCCGGGACCACTGAGCTTCAGGCTCTGCACGATTGTCTCGTCATAGTCGCGGAGCTGCGAGTCGCTGCTGACGCTTTGCGACTTCCGCAGTTCGGCCAGGAACGCCTGCCGCCGTGACTGCCGGACGGACGAAATATTCTCCGGCCGCGACAATCCCGCGGGGCCCTGGCTGGTATCAGTCAGGTAGAGATAACCGTCGCGCGCTCCGAGAAATCCGGGCCCGCGTGTGACGTTGGGATAACCAATCACCACGTAGGGAGGCGCCCCGTCGGCGGCCGCCCCCCGTTCGTGCACCACGACCGACCCCAGCGACGGGTAGACCACAGTACCGCTCACCGGCCGACCAGTGTGCATGCGGTTTGTCGCCGCAGCATGCTCGTCGATCACGTTGTGATTCACAGTGCGAACCACGGTGACACGATCCATGAGTGGTGCAACTCGCTTCAGGTGTTCACACACCCGGACCCCGGAGACGGCGGTCTCGATACTGTCGTAATACGAACCGGCCAGTTTCTTCGACGGGTCGCCGCGACGTTTGGGGTCAAACGTATCACACGCCCCCATGCCTCCCCCCAGCCAGATGGAAACGACATGCTCGGCCTGACCGCGCAGGACCGGCGCTGCGAAGGAATTACAGGCCAGTGTGGCCATGGAGGCAGCAGCGGTGGTGGCAAGAAATTGTCGACGTTGCATCATTTCAATCCAGACGGATTAACTATTTGAAGTTTGACTATTGCGGTGATTTCCTGCGGTGATTTCCCGTTGTCGCCACAGCCATCAAACTTCGGATTTCAGTGAGTACAGGCTGAATTCTGATGAACTCAGCCACCAGTCAGGCATTATGGCAACCAAACAAACTCAGGAATGTTGATCACACTCCAGACGACGTCTTCAAACACCTCGCGCCACGCGGGGCGCAATCTCGGGTCGGGGGGCTGGCCGGCCCGGGCCAGGCGCTCCACTTCGAGGGCAATCGTGTTCGCTTCTGACCGCAAGTGGTTCGACCATGTCACACGCGGCAATCGTTGCTGCTCGATTAACGTAGAGACTTCTGCGGCGGGGAGCAATCGCGTGTCGAATCCGTCGGCCAGAGCGTGCGCCAGCGGGGCTCGTTCCGCGGCGGTTGGCAGACGGCTCAGATACCGCCGGAAGATGCTGTCCACCAGTTGATCCGGCGTAGTCGCGGTCAGCGCCATCTCGGCCAGCCCACTGTCCACAGTCGCCCGGGTCAGAAAGACGGAGGCCGTACTGTTCGCGAGCACTCCCGGCTGCAGCACATTCGGCGAAGTCTCGCGGTCAGTTCGCGGGTTCTGTCGCGAACCCGTCCAGCCAAACGCTTCCAGGATATCAACAATGGCCCGGGCTCGCGGCAGGCTCAGCGTGGGCCGGTCCCGTTCATTGGCGAGACTCGCAAACATCCAGGCCCGTTTCGGAATTCCCAGCGTCAGTCGATTGCTCGACGGACGCCGACCGTCCGGATCGAATGTGAATTCTTCCACATCCATCCGCTGACCCGCCGCCGCGAACAACCCATCGACAATCTGCTCGGCACTCAACCGGCGACGATCGGGGGCCGCGAAGAATCGCAGGTCGGGGCCGGCGGTCAGATTGTGACCCGTCGCCGCGCGCTGGTAAACTTGTGAAGTCAGGATCAGCCGCGCGACGTGCTTCAAGTTGTAGTCGTGCGTGACGAACTCTCGGGCCAGCCAGTCGAGCAGTTCCGGATGGCTCGCCGCGTGGCCCTCCCAGTCATGGGCAGGTTCAACAAATCCGGCGCCGATCAGGCGTCGCCAGACCCGGTTGACGATAACCTGAGCGAACCGGGTGTTACTGGGTGCGGTAATGAGTGCAGCCAGACGCTCGCGACTGTCGTCCGACTTCTGCATGAGTGCTGTCAATGTGGCGTCGTCGGCACTTCCGGTAACTTCTGCGAACGGCCAGTGCGGTGCGACCGGCTCGTCATGTTTCAGCGTAACATTGATCAGCGATTCGCGAGTTTTCTTTTCGAAGAAAGCAGCCGGCACGCGGCTGGTCTTGGGAACAGTCACCGGCTTGCGTTCCAGCATCGCCGCCAGTCCGTACAGGTCGCGCTGCTTGGTGCTGTGATAGGGCGAATCGTGACACCGCGCACACTGCAGTTCAATCCCCAGAAACGCACTCGCGACAATCTGCCCCTTGGCGGCAAACGGCGCATCGTTGTCGGCCGCAATACCGAACCCGGCACTTCCCCCTTCATGCGGACTGCCGCGTAACAGGATCAACTCGGTGACCAGCTGATCGAATGGTTTGCCATCGCGCAACGAGTCATACAAATACCAGCGAAAGGGGCCAGTCGTATTCAAACTCGAATTCAACAACGTCGGGTTCTCGGCCAGTACATCCTGCCAATAACTCATCCAATGATCGGCCCAACGCTCATCGCTCAGCAGTTGATCGACAACTCGTTCCCGTTTGTCGGCCGTCGAATCATTCAAGAAGGCCTGAACCTCGCGTTCGCTCGGCGGTACGCCAACGGTGTCGAAAAAGACACGTCGCAAGAACTGAGAATCATTCAGCACCGGAGCGGGCTCGACATCCTGCGGAGTCACCGGCGGAGCAGGCCAGGGGGCTCCCGATTTGATCCACTCTTCGAGTACTGCGATCTGCTCGGGGGGTAGCGGCTTGGCACCGGGGGGCATGCGTTCCTCGGGCTCGGTTGCACGAATCCGGCGGATGAGTTCACTCTCGGCGACGTTGCCGGGCACCACCGCCAGCGATTCCGAATCGCCAGCCTTCAGTGCCGCTTCTCGCGAATTCAATCTCAAGCCACCCTTCTCCTTATCGCCGTGACACCGGAAGCACTGGTCACGCAGAATCGGGAGGATCGTCGTGTGAAACTGCCTGGCCTCGGCAACCGGGGTCCGGGCCGATTCAGCCAGAGCACGCTCGATTTTGGCATTCAGGAAGGCATCGATCGGGTGAGCCGCATTCGATGGCACCGGCGGAGCAGGGTGCTGAGTGGCCCAGTCCCGGGCTGCCGCGTGTCGTTTGCTCCAGAACTCATACTGACTGGCGGCCGCGGCCCGACGTGTCTGGTCATCAAACACGCCCAGTGCTCCCTCCAATCGTGACAGCGCAACCGACGTGTCTTTATCAGTCAACGGTATGGGAGTCTGTCCGGCATCCCCCGCTTGCAGAATCACGAAGGATCTCTCGTCGTCGGTTTGAACTGCGACGCATAGTTCTCCCGGATCAGTCCGCAGGTCCTTACCACCGACCAGGGTCTCGAGCACGACACGGCATTTTCCGTCCGGTCCCACGGTCGCTTCGCCAAACACTTCCTGCTGGCGATGTTCGGCAATGCGGACTCCGGGCAGCGGGGGCTCGGCAACCGGTGTGATGGGTTCTTCACCACTGGGCGAGCCCGACATCGGCTTGCCGCGAGCAATGATCTCGCCGTTGACCCAGAGGCGACTCAGGCCACGTACCCGCATCAGAAAACGATGCTTACCCGGTTTCAATACGGCGTCCGTCGTGAACTGTGCCAGCACCGGAGCTTTCCAATTCTCGCGAATGCCCCACGCATCGAAGCGGAGTGGCAGGCGATCCAGCAGGAAGCTGTCGATATTCAAGCGGATCGTTTCTCGCGGTGACGATTCGCCTTCATTGAGCCAGCGAGTATGCACTGGAAAACCCTCATGGAGCGACAACAACACCAACCCGGGTGGCACGTTTTCAGGTTGCGGCATCACTTCGGGCGCGGGTTTGGCAACGATCTCCATGCCAGTAAACCGGAACCGCGATTTCAGAGCAGCATCCTCGAGCACCTGTCGATGAACGGCGATCGCGTCCAGCCCCCCGCGAAAACTGTTCGCGGCAGCACCACCCCGTGACGAGCCGATCCAGATGGCATCGTCGTCCACGACCGGCGGTTCCTCGGTCGGTCCCCCCATATCCCAGACGCCGGGTCTCGGTTGACCATCGATCCAGCCGCGGATGCTCTTGGATTCACCGAAGCGATAGGTCACGGCAATGTGATGCCAGCCTTTGCCGACGGCAAAGCCGGTATTTGTCGTCCAGCGATGCCAATGCGAATCCGACTTCACCGCGCCGCTGGCCGGGGCTGTCGCAAACAGAAAACTGACGCCCGCCTTGCCGCCCGTTTCACGAATTCGCAAGGCCCAGTTCTGGTTGTCGGCCGCGACACCCGCCGCCCCCGTGCGTCCTTTGCCAATCACATACAGATTCTCGCCCGCGTGCAGATCTTCCACTTGCACCCAGGCTTCCAGGGTAATGGCATCACCATTGGTGAAATCAAAATCGCTCTTGGCCCCGGGATCTTCAAACGACAGGTACGCGCCGCTGCCGTCCAGTTTGACGGCAGTATTATTCGCTTCAAAGTCCGGATAATCGGGTGACCTGGGCCCCGGGACATCGCGGTGGACTCCGCGATGCGAGCGCAATGGTGTTGTTTCCTCGGCGCCAAAATCCCAACGCCGGCTGACCGGACGCTCGGCACTGAGGGCCATAGTTGAAGGCCACAACCCCAGCAGACCAAGCAGAATTACACTCAGACGCATTCTGTTACTCCGAAACATCTCCGAGGATCTGACAGACGCTGGAGACCGCCGTCTGCTAATCTTACTTCAGCTCACGTGGTCGTCGACTCGCAAGGTTCCAAAGTCGATGCGGAACCACTCGCATCAACCATCGGACATTAAATATAACAGATCCAGCGGCCACTGGCAGCCTTCCGCCAGGCAGTTGCTGCCAGGCGGCATCGATCTGCTTGATCCCGCCGGGCTGCGAACCTGATGACTGTATGCCAGGTTGGAATCGTCCGGTACCGGACTGCGTCCAGTTCCCCCTTGTCGGTTCGCAGTTCTGCTCGAATCACAGAGTTTTTTACGCCGTGCCGGAGCGGCCCTTGATTGACTGGCTGGTTCCTAGTCAAATGACACGTCACTGACGCTCGGCAATCACCAGAACAAGACGAGGGAGTCTGTAGATGTCTGACTTGATCCACGTTAGGTGCTCACGCGGTTGCGCTCCCCGGCGCACTTTCTGGAAAGCGTTCCAGGCAGCAGCGGGCCTGCTGGTCCTGGCCGGCCTGTCCGCGTTTGCTCAGGCGGACGACTGGCAGCAGTTTCGGGGTCCCAACAGCAGCGGACTTTCGAACGGAACGAAACCGCTGCCAGTCAAATTCTCCCCGACCGAAAATCTTCGCTGGTCTGCCAAAGTGGGCGACGGCGTGGGCGGAGCGGTCATCGCTGCGGGGCGTGTGTTCGTGAATGGCATGACCGCGGACGACACGGTCAGCCTGTTCGCGTTCGACGCAGCGACCGGAAAGAAGCTGTGGCAGCGAGACTGGAAGACCGGCCCCCTGTCGGAAGTGCATGCCAGCAACAGCCAGGCCAGCGCCACCCCCGCGGCCGACGCCGAACGCGTCTACTTTTACTTCAGTACGCTGGGACTGATTACAGTCGACGCGCAGAGCGGCAAAGACGTGTGGGAGCAGAAGCTGCCAACACCGTTTTTCATCTTCAAGTGGGGCCCTGGCATGTCCCCCATCCTCTATAAAGACATGGTCTTGTTCTGCCAGGACGACGATCTGAACCCCGCATTTTATGCCTTTGATAAAGTCACCGGAAAACTGCGCTGGAAAGACGACCGGCTGGAAATGGCCGTGAATTACTCGCACCCGGTGATCTGCACCGTTGACGGGCGCGATGAGATTGTCGTCGCTGGAACCGGCCGGGTGATTGGCTACGACCCCGAGACCGGTAAACGCCGCTGGTTTGCCAAAGTTCTGCTGCGCAATATCAAGACGACTCCCGTCAGTATTGATGGCGTGGTCTATATCTCGGTCCAAAGCGGTGCGATTGCGAACCAGTGGCTGGCATCGGTGGACCGCGATGAGAAGGCCGGCAACAACGACAACAAGCTCGACAAGGCGGAAATTCAGAAGTTTGTCGGCAAGCAGCCCATCCCCGAGGCCTTCTTCAAGAAAACCTTTGACAAGGGGGATCTCAATCAGGATGGCTTCCTGGAAGGTGCGGAACTGGATGCCGCGTTCCTGGATCCCGAAAACTTCGCAGGGGCTGACTATCGAGCCACCGGCGATGCCGCCGCGGAACAGTACATCCTGGCCGTTAAAGGTGGAGGTCAGGGGGACGTCACGAAAACTCACTTGCTGTGGAAGCACAAGACGAAGAACACCGATCACATCGTTTCGCCTTTTATTTCCGACGGACGGATGTTCCTGGTCAAAGAGGGGGGCATTACGACGGTGTTCGATACCAAGTCCGGCGAGCCAGTCCGGAGCCCTAAACGAGTTGGCAACGGCGGGGGCTACCTCGCGTCTCCCGTCTACGGTGACGGCAAGATCTATCTCGCCAGCGAGAATGGTAAAATCGCCGTGTTGAAAAACAACGCCGACTACGAAGAACTCGAACTGAATGACGTCGGAGAAACCATCATTGCCACTCCCGGAATTTCCGAGGGAGGCCTGTTTGTTCGCACGCGGACACAACTGTTGTGTTTCGCACTCGACAAGCCTGCGAAGTAGCGAATCGCGTCCGCTGATTGACTCTCCAGAGTCGGACGAGCCATGAGTTTTGAATTGCCCGACTCTGGAGAGTCGGGCGGCAGGGCAGGAGCGTTCGCGATGCGGCAGATCAACGTCGGCGTCATCGGACTGGGCTGGTTCGGTGAGAAACATTGCGAAGTCCTGGCCGGTCTGCCGGAAGCCCGCCTGGCCGCGGTGTGTACCCGCACCCCGGAGCGGCTGGTCGAGATCAGCGAAGCGTTCAATGTCCCCAAGGCCTGCACAGACTACCGCGAAATGCTGGCCGATCCCGAGATCGATGTCATCAGCATCGTGACGATGTGGGATCAGCACGTTGAGCCAGCCGTGGCTGCTCTCGCGGCCGGAAAACACGTCTTTCTCGAAAAGCCGATGGCCTCGACCCTGGCAGACTGCGATCGGATCATCGCCGCCGCGCAACGTTCGCGTGGCAGCCTGATGGTCGGCCATGTCTGCCGCTTCAACCCGCGTTACGCCGCGGCCAAACAGGAGATCGATGCAGGGCGCATTGGCAAAATTGTCGCCATCTACGCGCGACGCAATCTCCCCACCTGGATCACGGCCGGCGTGCTCGACAAGATTGGTCCCATCATTGGCGACGGAGTCCACGACACCGATCTGATGCTCTGGTACACGGGGGCGAAGATTGTCTCGGCGTATGCTCAGACAACCCGTGTCCGCGACCTGAAGCACCCGGACATCGGAATGACGATGTATCGCTTCGACAGCGGGGCCATCGCCGTTAACGAAAATAACTGGGCCTTGCCGGAACGTTCCCCGATGCAGATTGACGAACGTATGGAGATCGTGGGTACATCCGGATCGATCTCCATCCACGACACGACGCCGAACTTTCTGGTCGTCGACAGCAAGCAGGTGAATTACGCCGATACGACCTACTGGCCGCTGATTCATGGGGTACGCAGTGGCGCCCTGCGTGAAGAATGGGCCTATTTCCTGCGGTGCGTTGCCGAGGGTCGCCAACCCGACGTCATCCGGCCCGAAGAATCCCGCGCTGCGGTCGCCGCCTGCCTCGCCGCGGAACAGTCCGCAGCGACCAACCAGGTGGTTTTTCTGTAGCACGATCGGACCTGACGTGCCGCAACGGTACTGTAACTCTCCAGATTCGGGCATTGCATTCTCCGAGTAGAATTCCTGCGGGCCGAACGACAGTATTTGTCAGAGCGGCTTGTTTTCAGGTGCAAGTTGTCACGGCACACTTCGCCCGGCTCTGGAGAGTCGGGCTACGGGGTTCAGTACGCATGCAGAAGACATTTCATCACACCGGAGTCATCACCGATCAACCGCAGCCGGGCGAAATCTTTGTAGCGGCGAGCAAGGTCTGGGTGACGAGCCCGGATGATCACCCCTACCGGATCGAGTTCCTGCGTTTCGAGCCCGATTCGCCGGTGCACGGCCCAGTTCGAGACCGGTGCCACACGGCCTATGTCGTGCCAGATCTGAATGCGGCAATTCAGGGTGCCAACGTGTTGCTGGGGCCATTCGATCCACTCGCAGGACTGCGAGTCGTCTTTATTGAAGAGGACGGCGCAGTCGTCGAGTACATGCAGTTTTCTGGTGGTCGTACCTCCATCAGTTAACGACTTTCTGCGACAGAACTTGCCCCGACGGCAGGCAGGTCCCCTCGACTTACTTCACACAGAAGAACGTTAGCGACTCTCGAAGCAGCCACCCGTATGCCACAATCCACCAATTACGCCTATGCTTCGGGCCCGCTGTTGCTGTAAAGTTTCACCTCTTTTGATTACGATTTGTGTGGGCAGATTGGCTGCCGAGCACAGATTGAACTGTAGATTTGCCGCATCACTGTTGCGCTACCAGGAGAAACGTATGAGTCGACAAGCATCACGTCGCGAGTTCCTTCAAAACACGTCGGCAATCGGAGCCGCGTTGTTTGTGGGAGGTTCGGTCGATCTTCGCGGTCAGGAACGCTCTGCCAACGAGCAACTCAATGTTGCCTGCTTCGGCGTGGGTGGCAAAGGTGGCAGTGATTCGAGCAACGCAGCAGCCTTCGGCAATGTTGTGGCCATTTGCGACGTCGATCGCAACACGCTGGAAAGCAAAGGCAAGTCCAAGGGCTTCGAAAGCGCCGAGAAGTTCACCGACTACCGTGAGTTGATTGAGAAGTACGGCAAGAAGATCGACATCGCCACGATCAGCACCCCCGACCACATGCACGGCCCCATCACCCTGGCGGCCATGCGGTTGGGCATCAGCTGCTACACCCAGAAGCCCCTCACCCGGACCATCTACGAAGCCCGGTTGCTCGCCCAGGTCGCCAAGGAAACTGGCGTCTGCACGCAAATGGGCAACCAGGGGACGGCTCTTGATTCGTCGCGCGAAGCAATCGCGCAGATCCAATCGGGAGTGCTGGGGCCGTTGAAGGAAGTCTTCGCGTGGTCGAACCGGCCCGTCTGGGCCCAGGGCCCCGGCCGCCGCATGGACATCGAGAAGTTCAGCGCCCAGGCCAAGAAGGACGATCCGGAAAACGCCGGCAAGCTGATCGAGAAGAAGAAGGAAGAAATCGCCAAGGCGCTGGAACGCGTCGACTGGAAAGCCTGGCTGGGTGTCGCCCCGCCGCGTGAATACTGGCCGGGCCTCTACCACACCTTCCAGCATCGCGGCTGGTGGGACTTCGGTACCGGCGCCCTGGGCGATATGGCCTGCCATCAGTTGACGGTGCCGTTCGCTTCGTGCGGGCTGCGCGACCCGATCTCGGTGGTGGCCAAGTCCACCGGTCACGACTTCGACAGCTTCCCGGCCAGTTCGATCATCAAGTTCGAATACGCCGAAACCAAAGACCGTCCCGCGATTCCCTTCTGGTGGTATGACCGCAAGGGCAACAAGCCCCCCATGGAAGTCTTCGAGAAGCATGGGATTACGAATGTCTCGGATAGCGGCGTACTGGTCGTGGGCGAGAAGGGTGCTTTCTACAGCACCGACGATTACTGCGGTAAGTACGAGTTGAAGGGAGTCAAGAAGGTCGACGTCGACTACGAAAAGGCAGAGAACAAGGGCAACAACGATCTGAACAACATGTACGAGTTGTTCCGCGCCAAGCGTGCCAA
>CAZQUW010000139.1:0-17159 GCA_964596215.1 uncultured Planctomicrobium sp.
AGGCGTCCCCACACGACATCCGGTATCTGTACGGCTTGATGCTCATGGACAGCGTAAAGTCCCGAAGCGAGTGTCGGTTCAAGTCGTGCTGATTTCCGATTTGAACATGGGCCCTTTTTTTCCGCGCAACACTATGGTAACACGGGGGGCTCGATCTGGGGGGCCTCGCCGGACAAGGCTTTGAGGAACGCCACGAGCGCGGAAATTTCCGAGAAGCTTTGACCGAGCATCGGCTGAATATCGAGAGGCAGGCCGTCTGATGACTTCGAGGGAACACCTCGATAGTAAAACTCAACGACATCCGAAAGTGTCTTCTTCGAGCCGTCGTGCATGTAGGGACCAGTCTCTGCAATGTTCCGGAGAGAGGGTGTGCGAAACTTACCCTTGTCCTCGGTCTTACCGGTGACAATAGCGACTCCGGCATCTTTGGATTCAATTCCCAGTCGGTAAAACTTACTGTCGCTGAGGAGCGGCCCTTGATGGCAGCGGATGCACCCGGCACTGCCTTCAAACAACTCCAACCCCTGTTTCTGTTCCGAAGTGAGAGCCGTTTTATCGCCAGCGAGATATCGGTCGAACGGCGACGGCTTCGTCACCAATGTTCGCTGGAAGACAGCCAGTGCCTTGGCAATGGCGTCTCGAGTAACCTTGGTATTGAAGATGTTCTGAAACTGCTCGACGTAGCCCGGCACGGAATTCAGTTCTTTCTCCAGTTCGGTGAGATCCTGATGCATCTCGTCGGGTGACTGGATCGGCCCCAGGGCCTGCTCTTCGAGGCTCTGCGCCCGGCCATCCCAGAAGTATCGTTCGTAGAATCCGACATTGAGCACCGTCTGAGTATTGCGGGTCAATCTCTTATCACCATGCCCCCTGGCTCTTGCCAGTCCGTCGCCGAATGCCTTCTCGGGCAAATGGCAGGTGGCACAACTCATCCGGTTGTCCCCCGAGAGGCGAGGATCGAAGAACAGTTGCTGGCCGAGGGCAATTTTCTCTGGTGTAGTCGGATTGTCTTTGGGATCGGAAGGCATCCCTGGCAGGGGGGCCAGGGGCTTCGGATGATCCTCTGCGGCGTTCGACACAAAGGCTGCAGTTCCAAGCAATCCAGCCGCCAATAGAGACATTCCACTGAGAAAGAACCTGGTTGGTCGTATCATGGTTGAACTCACAGGAACAGCGAGCGCGCTACGATTGATTTTGTCCTGGCCAGAGCGTGATGTTCGGCAAGCCGGGCCAATTCATCAAGTCCAGCCCCGATTTTGATCGTTCGATTGGTGACCAGCGGGTTCAGGAAGCGGGTGAGCGACGGCGATCTGTCTTCGAGACTGGGGAAATGCTACACTTCTCATAATTCACGGAGAGCGATCAATCGGCAATTGTCTGTCGGAGGGCGTGTCTTCATCCAATCATTCACGGAAATACAAAAATGGCCGAAGGCAGGATCAAGAAATTGATGGACAAGGGATTTGGGTTCATTACAACAGGCGGTTCGAAAGACCTGTTTTTCCATTCGAAGGCACTCCAAGGTGTCAGCTTTGATGATCTGCATGAAGGCCAAGAGGTGACGTTTACAGAAGGTCGGAGCGATAAAGGACCTTGTGCGGAGAATGTAAGACCCGCCTAGCTTCGCACCAGCGAAGCCACTGTGCTGACGACTTCCGTCAAATCACGTCCACCTTCGCCATCAACAGCCGAAACAACACGAGCCACCCCAGGCCGGGTGGCTCGTGTCTCTGATCGACGGCGGTTTCCCCAACAATCCAGTGCCAGCCGACATCAGCAGCGTGGCCACCAGTGACAATTGTGGTGGCGCGTCGGATCTTCTGTGCAGACGATCATTTCGGCAGGAATAGCCGCGGTGCTGCAGCCATGTGCTCGTCGGATTTTATCGATGCTCCGCTCCGACTCCGGCACCGGACCGACCGACTGCGGAATCTGCGTCCCGAACGCAGCGGTCCTGGTACCAAGACACGCCCCTGAGTCTTGTTACTTAGATACGTTCAGCCTCTGCTGGAGAACATTGCTCATAGCCCCCGCCGCGTCGGTGACTTGCGCCAGAAGAGTACGGCTAGTCTGCTTTAAGCCAATTCCCTTGGTGGTGAAGGTGATCCCGCGCAGAAACTTCTGCACGTCAGCAGCAGTCGTATTCGCGTTGAGATCCACAGCCAGTATCAATCTGTTGTCATCGCTCACAGATGTGCTCCGTGTTGTCCCGAGGGACGAGGCCCCAGACAAGCCACCGACGACATCAAAGTTGGTCACTTTGCCGCGTTTCGAAACTTTTCGCACGAAGTCTGTAATGTTAATCACCAACCGTCCGCCACCAAGCTGGGTGGCTGCGGATTGGTCAGGATCGACAACCGTCGCCTCAGGGGCGATTCGGACGGGGCCGGATTTCCTCGCGGCCTTCGCGCTAAAGTTCGCTGCCCCCCCGTTTACACTCAAGACAGGAATGACATTCAATCCCGTCAAGTTGATGGTGACGACCGCGGTACCCATGGCGCCATGACTGTCCGTGGCCTGAATCGTCAGGGTGAACGTCGGATGGATCTCGGCGTCCAACTGCGAACCATCGGCAACCGTAATCACACCCGTTTGCGGATTGATGGCGAATGCACCGAGTGAATTCCCTGCCGAAATGCTGTAGGTCACGCTGTCGCCTGAGTCGGGATCACTCGCTTGAATGGTCCCCACAACTGTGTTGTTCGATGAGCCCGTCAACAATGAGAACTGCGCACTGGTGGCTGTGGGAGCCTCATTGACGTTGGTGAGGTTAATCGTCACCACCGCTGTGTCGAATTGACCGAAGCGATCTGTGACCTGAACGACCAGCGGCCATGTGGGATGGGTCTCGAAATCCAGCAGCGTGGAACTGGCGACTGTGATCTTGCCGGTCGCAGGATCGATGGTAAAGACGCTTTGAGAATTTCCATCGATAATACTGTAGGTCAGCGTTTCACCGGGTTCTGTGCCAGTGGCCGTTCCGACAGTCGTCCCCGCCGCCGAGTTCTCAGGCAGCATGAAAACCGCATCCAAGATCGACGGCTGCTGGATCACGGTGAGAACCGTTGGAACGCTTGAGGAAACTCCAGCCGCACGATTGAAGAGCGCACGATAGGTAGCACCATTTTGATCGAGATCTGCAATGAATTGAAAGCTGGCGCTATTCGCGCCCGCGATGTCGGTAAAGTGAATTCCGTCTGAGCTCACTTGCCATTGAATCGCCGCGCCGTTCGGTGGCGTCGCGGTGAGCGTGGTATTCTCGCCCGACTTGGCGGTGACTTCGTTCGCGGTACTCTTCGTGACGACAACCGAGAATGTTCCACTGCTGTGGTTCCCGGCTGCGTCGGTTGCGGTCACTGTGACCGTAGTCTGGCCTACGGGGAAGACGTAGTCCGGCGTAATGATGTTGGCTCCGACCTTGTAAGTAATGGTCGGAGTTGACGTCACCTGATCGGTGGCCGTGGCGGTGAATGCCAGGTTGTCGGTGACACCCGCATTCTGAACGGCAGTGAGAGTCTGAGCGGGCGGGAGGGTCAATACGGGAGCAGTGGTGTCGACTTGGAACGTAACGGGGACGCTGAGGTAACTTGGCCCCGAGCCAGTGATCTGAACCGCCTGAGCCGTGTAGGTCCCTTCCACCGCAAAGGCAGGAATCGTCTGGACGGAATAGCTGCCGCCATTGACGGTGGCCGGCAAGCTGAGCAACGGTTGGCCTGTTGCCAACGGACCGCTGTAAATATTCACCGTTACCGTCGTCGAGTCACCCGCGGCGGTGCTGGCCGTGCCCGTGAACGTGGGTTGAACGTTGTTGCTCGCACTGGTCGGCCCATTGAGCGAGATGGTGATAACCCCCGTCACGTTGTTGACGAAACTCAGGACATAGTTGTTGCCCGCGTTCCCATCCTCGACCGATCCGGACGGTACGAGAGTTTGGTTGAAACCAATGCTGCTGTCTAAGTAATGCTGGCCCAGTCCGGCGATCGTGTCGCCGGATTGCAAACCGATCACGACCGGCAGCGTACTGGATCCGGGTGTGCCATCGTAGCCCTTCGTGCTGGCCAGTGCCTTAATCGTCAGTGCCCGCGGACTGACAGTCTGACTCAATCCGGTAGACTCGCTGCCGGCATTGCTCAGATTGCCTTGATATACTGCGACCAGATTGTGTGCTCCCGCGTTCAACCTGGTAACCGACACGTTAGCAGAGCCATTTCCGATGATCCCCGAACCGACCACTGCGTTCTGGTGGCTGGCGTCAACGAGATAAACGAGCTCGCCATCCGGAATCGTCACACCCGCGCCCGCAGAGACGAACACTGTGAAGTTTAACGCGTCACCATAAGTCGACGTGTTGGGGCTGTTGGCTTGCAGAGTGACCGAAGTCGACAACGGATTCACAGTGACGTTAAACGTCGCCAGAGTCGTGTTGCCTGCGGCATCGGTAACCCGCGCGGTGACCAGGGTGGTGCCGATCGCGAACAATCCCGAAGGATGGTCGAACGTGACACTCGGATGAGAATCGACGAGATCGGTCACTGTGAGCTGCGGCAACGTCACTTGAGCACCGTTGGCCGAAGTCGCTTGAACGTTCATGTCGCCTGGCGCTGTTACCGAGGGAGGCGTCGTATCGACGACGGTCACAGTAAAGCTGGCGATGCTGGTATTTCCCGAGGCATCCTGTGCCGTGACCTGCACGGTCGTCGTTCCCTTGGGGAAGATGCCTGATGGCTTCGAATAGATGATGCTGGGGGTCGGGTCCGCCAGGTCAGATGCAGTCGCTGCCGGTAAGGTGACCTGCGCTGCACCTCCGGATAAATTCGCTTCAACGGTGATATTGAGAGGCACCGTGAGCTGGGGTGCCATCGTATCGACCACGGTCACCGTAAAGGTCCCGGTCGTGACGTTACCCGATGAGTCGGTCGCTTTGGCGGTGACGACAGTCGTCCCTACGGGGAAGAAGCCCGAGGCATGATCGAGCCGCACCAGTGGAGCATCATCAACGGCGGACGTGGCTTCCAGGGTGGGCAGGATGACGATCGCGCCACCCCGAGTACCAGCCTCGACAGTGATGTTGAAGCCGGCGAGCGGGTCGGAATCGCTCTGCGTCGTGGTGAAAGGCCCCATTGCCTGGAGCCCCTGCGAGTTGCCAGCAGGGACGAAGCTGGGAGCTTCGGTATTGATGACCGTTACCGTATAACTGCCGGAACTCCGATTGCCGGCAGCATCAATGGTGGTCACGTTGACGACTGTCGTCCCCAGCGGGAAGAAGCCAGAGGGATGGTCCACCGTGACCGACGGATCGGCATCCGCCGCATCGTCAACCGTTACGGGAGGCAGGTTCACTATAGCGCCGCCGGTGATGGTCGCCTGGATTTCCAAGTTGGCCGGCAGTGTCAATGTCGGCGCAGTCGTGTCCTCGACGGTGATTGTATAACTGCCGGAACTGTGATTGCCCGCGGCATCGGTCACCGTGACGTGAACGGTCGTCGTGCCGAACTCGAAGAAGCCCGAATCGTGATCGACGAACACGGTCAAGCTCTCGTCGGCATCATCGAAGCCCAGAACGTCTGGCAGCGTCACATTGGCACCACCAATAGTGTTCGCCTCGACCACAAAGTCAGGCGGCAGGACCAGCGTCGGAGCGGTTGTATCGATCACCATCACCGAGAAACTGCCAGTCTTCGTGTTGCCGTACGCATCGACGACTGTCGCATTGATAA
Organism: uncultured Planctomicrobium sp.; assembly: GCA_964596215.1. Taxonomy (GTDB): domain Bacteria; phylum Planctomycetota; class Planctomycetia; order Planctomycetales; family Planctomycetaceae; genus JAKFVC01. The sequence continues at coordinate 5,718 of CAZQUW010000139.1, forward strand.
TTGTCGTACCTAACGGGAAGAAGCCGGACGACTGATCGTAAGTGACCAGAGGATTGGGATCGGCAATGTCCGTCGCGGTCGCTTGCGGCAGGTCCAGGAAGGCTCCGCCGGCGGCATTGGCTTCGATCGTCAGATTCGTGGGAAGTGAGAGAGTCGGGGTGGTATTATCGATGACCGTCACGAAGAACTGCCGGATGCTCGTGTTGCCCAGGTTGTCGGTCGCCGTCACCGTAACGGTGGTGGTGCCCAATTCGAAGAAGCCCGACGTCTGGCTGTAGGTGAGCACCGGATGGGGATCAACCGAGTCAGTCGCGGTCGCCTGCGGCAGGGTGACATTGGCCCCGCCGGCGGCGTTGGCTTCGATCGTGAGATCGGCTGGCAAAACAATCTCCGGAGCTGTCGTATCCGCGACCGTTACAGTAAAGGTGGTCGAGATAGAGTTGCCCAGCGCGTCGGTCGCGCTGACCGTCACTGTGGTAACGCCGATTGGGAACTGTGCTCCGGTGGCAAAATTGGAAGTCGGGGTCAAAGCCTGACCCGCAAGGTCGAAAGCTGCCAGCGTGAAATTGACATTGGCGCCCGCAGGACTGGTCGCAGGCGCGAAGATATTTATTGGAACCTGCAGTTGTGGCGATATCAGAGCGGCAGCAATCGCCGCAGCCAGTGTCGATCCAGTGTCTTTTGCAGTGAGTGCACTAACCGTCATCTGCCCCGCAGCAGTACTCGCCACATCATCGGCAACGATCGTCTGGACTACCTTCTTGATCTGGGCGACATCTTCCAGATAAGTCAAACCTGTCGTTGGGCCAATCGCTGCAAACTGTTGATTGCAGCTGCTGATCACTGTCGCGGCACCAGCAATCAAGTTTGAGTTCAAACTGATCCCAGTCGAGGTCTCGACGCTGTGGATGAGAGTTGTAATGGTCGAAGTATCTGTCAGATCGACCGGCCCACTGGCGGTGGAAACAAACTTGACGAGTGCTTCAACGACCTGGTTCGTCAGGCTGGCGGAAGGAAGTATGTTGTACGGTGAGCGGAACAGCGCGGCAATCAGTGCGACTGTGTTCTCAACCTTCGCATGCGCATTCTCGAGGGTGCGGCCATTCGGATTGCTGGCCAGCGCCGCCGTGACCGGATCGAAAGTTTTCAGATCCACACCGGCCGGCACATTGAACGCCAGCGTGACCTGGGCGATGGCTTGTGAAGGGGTTAGCCCATAGCTGTCAATCAGTTTCGAAACAAGCGTCGTCAGCGGACTGGTGACGCTCCAGCTGGCCGGCGCAATCATATTCATTGCTGGAACCTGGCCTGTGGTCAGATCAATCCCCCCCTGCACAATCCACTGGCCTTCTGCGTCCTCCAGCGTACCGCTTCCATTCACGTCAAACACGACGGGAATCTTAAAGGTGATCTCGCCTTCGGCTGTCGTATAACCCCAGGCTTCTTCTGGATCGAGGACCTCATCAAAATCCGCGTCAAAGAAGACCAGACTGCCCCCCGGCACGCCGAGGGAAATCTTCGTTTTGCCGGTTACATAGCCACCAAACGACTCCACTCCCGAACTCACCGCGCCTCCCGCGGAACTCAAGTAACCGGAGATCTGGCTGGGGGACCAGTTGAAGGCCCCCCCTAGAGCATCTTGCAGATCACCCGCCAGTGCGCCGGCATCCTTCAGAAGGTTGGCAACTTCATCGTCCGCTTTCCCGAACACCTTGTTGAGTCCCTTGGCGGCATCTGTAAACGTGGCTCCTAGTTCGAACCAGACCTCTGCGGCCAGTTTCAACAGATCACCGGGCGACAAAATATTAGGTAAATTGGGGATGCCAGTCAGATCGCCGTTGCCTTTCACAGAGGCATGAACTTCCAGGGAAGTCCCGACATAGGGAATGCTCAGATTGCCGTCGAAGCGGATGCGATTCGTACCGATGGTGAAATCCGCGCTGCCTGAGAGCAGTTTAGAGAGTTCGCCACCAATCGCTGCACGCCCCGTAAATTCCATACCCGGCAGGTTTCCATCGCTCCAATTCGCGTTCGCCGTAAACGACACCGTCGCAACATAAACATTCAAGCGGGAACTCAACCCGGCAGAGAATCTGTTGTGCGCGGGATCCAGATCGATATTAGCGCCCACATTGAGGCTGAAACCGGCAAGCCCCGCATTGCCACTTCCCCTCAGTTGCACACGACCGTCTGTCCCGATGCTGCCCCCCAGATTGCCGGAGAACAGAGGATAAGACCAGCTGGCCTGAACATCAAAACCTTTATCACTGCGCAGCGTAATCAATACGGACGTCAGCGACACACCAAACAATCTGAGGTTGTTCCTGGCGTAAAGATTGAACGTACCATTGGAATAGATCGTTCCGCCGAGGTTTACCGTGTTATTGAGAAGCGTTCCCGTTGCCGACACCGAAACATTAAAACTGTTGGCAGTCGCGATGATGGTGCCAGTCAGACCCGAAGAAGCAAACGCCCCTATCGTCCAGCTGCCGGTAAACTTGAAGACGGTCTTTCCGGTGTAATTGCTCAGGCCAAACGTCGCCGTCGTCCCGGCCAGCGGGGCCAAGCCGACTTTGGCGCTTCCGCTCAAATCAAACAGACCGTTGTCCTCAATATTCCCATGCAGCGTCAGCCCCTGGCCAAAGATGCTGCCGACCGCATCTACCGTCACCGAGTATCCGAACTGATCCGTATTGATTGTGGCCGTCAAGCTGGAAGTGAATGCCGTAAATTTCCAGGCACCCGTAAACTGGAAGACGGTGGGTCCCGTATTGTTACTCAAGCTGAAGTTGGCGGTAGTACCGAGCAACGGCGCCAAACCAACCTTGGCGTCACCACTGAGATTGAATTTTCCGTTGCTTCCGATATCACCATGCAACTTGAGTGTTTGCCCAAACACCTTACCTTCAGCATCGACTGTCACCGTGTAGAACTGGCTGGTACCAACAATCGTCCCCGTCATCTTCGAGGCGGCAAATGGTCCAATATTCCACTGCCCGGTAAACTTGAAGACATTCGCACCGGTGAAGTTGCTGAGTTCAAATGTGGCACTCGTCCCGAACAACGGTTGTAGCCCAATGTTCGCCGTCCCGCTGAGTGCAAACTTACCGGTACTGTGAATATCACCGTGCAACGTCAGCGACTGGCCGAACACCGAGCCCGTGGCGTCGATGGTCACATCGTAACTTTGATTCGTCCCCACAATTATGCCGGTGGCAGTCGCCGCAGCAAACGGACCGTAGGACAGGCCGGTCGTAAACATGAAGACCGTTGCTCCGGTCTTATTGGTCAGTTCAAACTGTGCGGACCGCTGGAACAACGGAAGATTGACATTGGCATCCCCCGACAGATCAAACCGTCCATTGCTGTGGACTTCGCCGTGCAAGTTCAATGACTGACCGAAGACCGTTCCGGTTGCATCTGTCGTAATGACAAAGCCGCCCGCCTCGGACTGGATGGTTCCACTGACTGTCGATTGGAAAACACCGAAATTCCAGCCACTCTTGAACGTCAGGCCGTTGGTATTGCTGAGCTCGAACTCAGCCTGGGACAGCGTGAGCGGGCCAAACACGACATTCGCGAAACCCTTAAAATTGTAATTCCCATGGGAATCAAAAGTGCCGTGCAGCTTGAGGTTGGGCCCGTTGAGAATCGTACCGGTGACATCTGTGGTGCTCGTGAACCCGCCACTTGAGTCCTGGGTGATGCTGCCGCTGATCGTCGCGACCATGACACCGAAATTAACTTCCCCACTGAAGGTTAATCCATTCTGCTTACTCAGTTCGAACTGCGCCTGAGCGAGTGTGAAACTCGCTAATGATACGTCAGCCGAGCCCGTGAACTCGTAATTACCGTTCGCATCCCAGTAGCCGTCAACCTTGACCTTGGGCGCCATCCCCGGGACAGACATTTCCGCGTGCAGGGTCGTGATCAGCGTCTTGTCAGGATTGTGATTGCCAAAGGTGACTTCAGCATTCCCGAGATCAATACCGGCGATACTGGAATTCACCATGACCATCGCCTGGAAGCTGCCATCTTGGTAGATGGTCATGCTCACGTCGCCCTCGGCGAGAGGCCCGAGGTTGGCGATACTTCCATGAGCGGCGATCGTCAGGCTGGTATTGGTCAGGGTCAAGCTTTCCTGAGTGACCACGACCGGGCCGATGGTAAACGTGTAGTTCGCGGTCGCCGTCAGCGAATATTGACCGTCCAGCGAATAGGTGCCGCTGAACTCGACGCTGGAATCACCGGCGGGGAGGAACGCATCCAATCCAGGGATGGAGTAGTCAAATCCAATATCCAGCTGCCCATTCACCAGCCGCAGATTGGGCCGGCCATTTACACTCGGCACGGGAATGGTGAAGCCGCCAATATGCAAACTGGCGCTGGCGGCGAGCTCGTAATCTCCATTCGGATAAATGTCCCCCACAAAATGGGCGTCCGCAACATTCGCAATGCTCAGATCTGCTTCGACATGCACGCGATCGGGATAGAGCGTCAACGAGTTGTTAGTGAATTTAATGAAGCCGCCGGGCAGCGAGAACGACGGGAGTTGCGTCGACAGCGAAAGATTTCCCGAACTATCGATCGTGCCGGTGAACTGCACATCCTTGAACAGAGGCAAATGCACCGTTCCGGTGACACTCAGGGACGTGCTGGCCCCGGCTGCGGTCAGGCTGACGGTCGCATTCTTAAGCGAGAACTGCCCCAGGCTGACATTGGGCAAGGGGGCGCTCAGGGTGAAATGAGTTGCATCCTGAATCGTCCCCTGGAGTCGGTTGATTGTTCCCAGTACTGGCAGGTTCGCGTCGCCAACAACACTTAACCCAGCTGGACTCAAGTTGACCCGCGGGCTGGTGAGCGAGAAGCCACCGCCCAGATCGACTGTCGCAGGCGTGAAGCTGACGCTATAGTGCGTCGCGTCGGTGATCAGGCCGTTCAACGTCACGTTGCCGAAGATCGGCAAACTCGCGGTACCCGTCAGGCCGAGTCCGCTATTCGTCAGGGTGACCTTCACGCCGGTAAGCTGGAAGCCCGCAATCGGGGGCAGATTCGGAATGTTGGCGGAGAAGCTGTAGTTTCCGGCGGCCGTGATGGATCCGCTCAAGTTGACGCTATTCACCAACGGCAGGTTCGCCGTCGCAGATAATGTCACACCCGTGGGCCCCAGGGCGACAACGGCACTCTTGAGGGTAAATCCATTCAGCGAGAGATCTGGCACATTTGCGCTGAAACTGTAGTGCGTGCCGTCCTGGATTGAACCGCTCAGCGTCAAGCTATTCCCGTTGTTCACCAGCGGCAGTTTCGCGCTGCCAGTGAATGAGATACCGCTGCTGCTGAGCGTGACGACACCACCGGTGACAGTAAATCCCGCCACGGAAATCTGCGGCACGTTGGCCGTGAGGGAATATTGCCCGTTTTGCAACGTCCCGGTCAGCGCCACAGTTCCGATCAAAGGTAGGCTGGCAGTCCCCGACACACTGACGCCACTCGCCGACAGCGTGACGGTTGCGTTCGCCAGCAGAGTGCTGTTGAGCGTGATACTCGGCAGCTTTGCAGTCAGGCTGTAGTGAGTGCCATCCTGCACTGTACCGCTGAGGGACACGGCGCCGATTCCCGGCAGGTTGACATTGGCGGTCAGACCAAATCCCGAGACACTGGGAGCGATACTCGCAGCCGTCAGCGAGAAACCGCCAATGGTGGGCAACGGTGCCTGTACTGCCAGCTTGAAATCAGTGGGGCTGGAGATCGTTCCCAATACTTGTACAGTCCCGAGCACCGGCAGATTGCTGAACGAGCCCCCCAGAGTCAGCCCACTGTTCGTCAAATTAAAGACGGGGGAGGATGTCGCAATGCCGTTGAGCGACACCCCGCTGAGTGTCGCCGTACTGAGCTGATACTGACCTCCCTGCACCGTTCCCGACAGAGTCACACTGCCGACCAGAGGCAAGTTTGCGGTGCCGGTAATATTCGTGCCGGTAATCACCGGATTAAGCAGCGAATAGCCACCGATGGTCAACGCGTTCGAATCGCTGCTATTAGTAATAAGCGTGAACGTACTGCTGGATGTGCCACCGACTCCCGTGGCCAACACCGTGATCGTATAGGTGTCGGGGAAATTGATCTGGGATCCATTCGCGACGGTCACCACGCCGGTTTGCGCGTCGATCTTAAACCGACCGTCGGCGCTGTTTGTCAGGCTGTATGTCACCGGGTTCGGATCGAGCGCGACCGCAGTGATCCCCACTGGAGTTCCTGCAACAGCATGGGCCGGAACGCTGTTCGGCGACAAATTCTGATCGACTGGAGCAGCCGGTGGGGTATTCGTCACCGAGATCGTGAAATCACTGATCGCGGTGTTGCCCACAGTATCCCTGGCCACAACCTGAATCACATACGATTGATCCAGACTATTGATCGCAGCACCAGCGGCAACCGTGACGACACCGGTTGTCGGGTTGATGGAGAAGCGGCCGCCCGCGTTGGCACTCAACTCATAGGTCAACCCCACTCCGTTGTTAAGATCAGTGGTGACCGTCAGACCAATCGGCTGCCCGGCCACGGCACCCTGCGGGACATTGTTGGGCGTCGGGTCGGCGTCCCACAGCGCTGCGGGGACAAGCGTCGCCGAGTTTGTCGTCAGGGTCAATTTGGGATTCGAAAACACGGCCCGGTACAGGTTGCCGAGCATGTCAGTTGTGGTGCCGGTAATCGTCAGGCTCGGTGTCTGGCTGCCACTGTAGGGGCCCATATCGGCCACCGGCTGGAAGTGCTGCCCGCCATCGGTGCTGACCATCCATTGGACCGTATCGCTCGACCGCACGGAGCTCGCGGAGAACGTGACAGTCTGTGCATAATTTTGATCGCTCGGTTGCTGGACGATTCCGTCGAACGTCAGGAATGCCGGGTTGCTGATCAGAACCGTCTGGCCATTCAGAGTGCTCGTGCGGGCAGGATCAGTCGGCGTACCAGGCAATGGCGTGAAGACGGCGCGATACTCGTTACCATCCTGGCTGGCAATGATGTTTGTCAGAGTCAGTGTGCTGGAAGTCGCGCCCGGAAGGTCCGACCAACTGCCGCCGAGGTCGGTGCTGACCTGCCAGCGCACCGAGTCGGTGGCGTAGCCACTCGAGGCCGTGAACACCGCATTTAAACCCGGCCCCCCTGCCTGGTCTGCGGGGTGGGTGAGCACGGTATCCCTGGCTGTAAGTGTCGCTGGCTCGCTGATCAGCGGCTTGTCGATGGGATAAGCGGGATTGGTGAATAACGCCCGATATTGATGAGCGTTCTGGTCTGCGCTGGCCGTGAAGCTTAAGGTTGTCCCTGTCGCGCTATTCGCCAGCGTGTCGGGCAGTCCCAGGCTGTTGCTGGGGACCCACGTCTGCCCCCCATCGGTGCTGACCTGCCACCGAGTGATATCAATCGACGAGAGCGCACTCAGGGTTGTAAAGGTGGCAATCGATCCCACATTCACGGCGGTGCTGGTGGGGGAAGTGAGGACCGTATCAGGGGTGACGATCTGGGTGAGCGTTACCGACTGACTCATCAAAGTGCTGGTATTGCCGACGTAAACAGCCCGCAAATCGTGCGATCCCGGCGACAAAGTATCAATGGTGAAGTTGGCAATGCCATTCAGTAGCGTCGGCGTGGCCACGACCGTATTGCCGTTGGTGACATCGACGATTTGGATCGTGCCGCCAGTCAGCGGGCTGCCATAGACGGGCGTAACGGTGGCTCGGAAATTCACCGCTTGCCCAGCCGTGGACGTCGTCGCGCCGAGATTCTGAAGTGTCGTGGTCGTCGAGTAGACCGTCGCCCCGGCGATGGGGGCGGCCTCGATTGAGACGCTCCCTGTGGCACCCGGCCCCGATCCCATGATGATTGTCAACGTGCCGGTGCCGACATTTAACACGGAACTGGGATGAATGGTGATACTCGCGGCGCCACTGCTGCGATTGGCCAGAATTCCGTTGGGATCATTCGCGAGCAACGTCAAGTTGCCATTGTCTGTAAAAATTCCCGCATTCGATGCGAATAGAATGCTACGACCTGCCTGCAAAGTCAGGCTGCCACCGTTACCAGAGGAATTATTCACCGTGATCGGGCTGTTCACGGTAATGTCGTTATCGGCTTGAAGGACGACGCTGGTACCAGTGTTCAACGTTGACGTCAGGAAAGCCGGTGTCAGGCTGATGTCCGATTGTCCGGCGCGTGCGAACGTCACCAGGTTCGGATTGACAAATGCGGCGGTGACGCGCCCCGAACCCTCGGCGGGAAAAGCGACAAGAAACGTTCCGTTCAGCATGGGAATGTTTTGGGACGCCATGTTTGCGTTCGCCTGCTGGCCGACCACGCTATTCTGGGGCGTCACATTGTTAGTGTTGTCTAAAGTTCGGCCCGTCGAGGCATTCACCCAAGTCACGGCACCGCGGCTGGAGTTCCAGCCGCGGCTCATTACGAGGAAACCACCTTCAATTTCCGGTAGTACACTGTCAACGTAGCCCCTATTATCAGTGCCGATGAAGTCATTGGCACTTGTTCCCACGAAGCTATTCGCGGACGAAACCTGACCTTTGACACCGCTATTTCCATTTCCCCAGGTGACCGCACCGCGATTCCCATTCCATTCGACAGAGGTGACTACGTAGTTACCGTTACTGAGGACCCCGACATAGTCGCCAATTCGATCTCCTGGCGCCGTTCCGACCAGGCTATTGGCTTCCGAGAACGTTCCGACCAGGGGAGTCGCGCCATTAGCCCAGGTCACCGCTCCCCGATAACTGTTCCAATAGACATTGGAGAGAACGTAATTGCTGTTCCCGACTTCATAGAACCTGACGTTCCCCCCCTTGAAATCAACGATGCTATTGCTTGTGGATACGGCGCCGATGGTACCGGTACTACCATTTCCCCATGTGACTGCACCTTTCTGGTTCTGCCAGTATACGCTGACTACGACATAGTTGCTGTTCTCCAGGACGTAGACGTCGTTGCCTACCTTGTCCCCCGTCGTCGTACCGATAATGCTGTTTTGAGCAGAAATTGTCCCCGAGACCCCCACCGTCCCACTACCCCAAGTGACCGCTCCGGCGTAAGAATTCCACCAGGCTGAGCTGACAACATAATTGCCATTCGGCAGGGCATAGACTCCACCGACAAAATCGTTGTCCTTTGAGCCAATCAGACTGTTATTCGCAGAGATAACTCCGACCAGCCCGGTGTTGCCGTTGACAAACGTCACTGCTCCCCTGTCGTTGCCCCAACGTCGATTCGAAAGGACGTAATTCCCATTGGTCAACTCGACCACATACCCGGGAAAGTCGCCGGTATTGCCACTAACCAGGCTATTCGATGCGGAGACGGTGCCAATCAGCCCCGTACTTCCGTTGACCCAGGTTGAGGCACCTTTACCGCCGAAAAGCGAACCGACGACGTAATTTCCATTAGAAAGCGGCGTAACATCGCCCACTTTGTCTCCCGCCAGAGCCCCCACAAGGCTGTTCGAGCTGGATACGACACCGACGCTGCCCCGTGTTCCGTCGACCCACGTCGTAGCGCCGCGATTGCCATTCCACGAAGGGGAAAGGACAACAAAATTTCCATTCGCCAATTCGGCGATACCTGCACTGTTATAAGTGCTACCGTAGCTCGAACCAACGCGGTCGGTCGTAGCACTGCCTACGAGACTAGTGGCTGCCGAAACCGCACCACGCACGCCACGGGAGCCGTCGCCCCACGTGACCGCCCCTTTGCCACCACCCCAATCCGGTGCGACGACGACATAGTTCCCATTCTTAAGCTCAAGAATGGACCACTCATAGGAATTGCCCCCCACTCTATCGTTGGCACTCGTCCCAACCAGGCTATTCGCCGCGGAGACTTCTCCCACCAAACCCGTTGCACCATCTACCCACGTGACCGCGCCGCGACTGCCATTCCAGGTGCTGGTCGCCACGAGGTAATTGCCATTCTGCAACTCATACACGCCATTATAATCAATCACCCCTTGAGTCGCTGGATAGCTGCCGAACCCGACTTGATCGTTCGGGTTGGTTCCCACCAGGCTATTCGCAGATGACACGGCACCTCGCACTCCAGATGTGCCGTCACCCCAGGTTACCGCGCCGCGGCTGCCATTCCAGGTCGTACTGTTAACAACATAATTCCCTCCGCTTAAGGGGATGACACCATATGACCCCACTCTGTCGTTCAGAGCGGTACCCACAAGGCTATTCGCCGCGGAAACTGTTCCTTTAATGCCTGTGGTACCGTCAGCCCATGTCACCGCACCGCGATCTCCATTCCAGCGCGTTGATGAAACGACGTAATTTCCATTTGTGAGCGCGGTCACCGCCTGGTTTGCAATGCTGAAGTTGGAAAGTGTGTTGGTGAAGCCAATAGAATCCGTGTTAGTGGAACCAACCAGGCTATTCGCGGCCGATACGACACCGCTCACACCAGTTGTACCACTGCCCCATGTGGCCGCGCCTTTACCACCGTTCCAGGAAGGAATGGAAATAACAAAATTACCGTTCGTCAAAACGGTCACCGGGTCGATCGGCCAGGGAATGAAGATCCCATCCGGACTTACCGTGCCAACCTTATCATTATTCGAACCCACCAGCGAACTGATCAGGGCACCGGTCACTCCGTTGAACAGATAGGCAGCGCCTGCGTTGCTGCCACCGAAATTGTCAGCAGGATCCAGAATCAGCACATTCCCCGTACTCAATGGCACCACTTGCGCTCCGAAGTTGCCACCCGAATTCGGATTGGGATCGACGAATTTATACTGCGGTAGCGTGCCCGAAGAAGTGCTGATAATCAAGTTCTTGGGATCGAGCAGCAGTGTGCCGGCGTCGCCGTGAGTGGCACCGGCGTCTGCTGTGCCCGAATATGTCAACGTCCCGGCAGCAGAAACTTCGATGAATCCACCGGATGTCACGCCACGCGAGGCGAGCGTCCCGGAATATTCGGCATCCAGAGTGGCATAGATAATGATGTTGCCGCCAGCACCTGCCGTCGCGGAGACATCTTCTGCAGCCGCTACGGCATCAATCCGTCCCGCGCGGATGTGGATCTCACCCCCCGCCGCGCCGCGAGCCTCCTGGCGGCCGCTGGTAAAGAAGACGCCCGATCCACCGTCAACAGTAATGGTGCCGCCTGCCCCCCAAGTTCCATCAGCGCTCAACAGGCCAGAACTGGTCTCGATGTAACTGCCGGTGAAAGACATGGCGACGGTGCCACCCATTCCGTTGACGCCGTCGGCACTGATCGTCCCCGAATTTTGGATGTTCGCGGCGCTCACTTCTACACGACCGCCATCCAGACCGTCGGCCAGGAGTGACCCGCTGTTGATCACAGTCGAACCGCCAATATTCAAAGTCCCACCATGGGCCGCAACAACGCTCGCTCCCGGCGCGACATTCAGCAGATCATGAC
>CAZQUW010000140.1:0-17138 GCA_964596215.1 uncultured Planctomicrobium sp.
ACATCGGTCCGCAGCGTCAGCGAGTGGACGTGGTTGATTTCGCAAGACGTCCGGCTGGCATTGCTGATTGGTATGGCCGTTAACGGAACAAGATTTCCTCAGGGTTATTCCGGCATCAAAATGCCTCGCGAATTATCAAATTCGTTCTAAGGGAGCCTCATGTACGGGCAGTTGCTGCTACCCGAGCTGCAGGAGATGCTGCACCAGCAGGATACGGCTGGATTGCGCGAATTCTGCGAGGCCTTGCATCCGGCGGTCATCGCCCAGGTGCTGGAGAGCCTGACGAACGAGCAGATCTGCCAGGTCCTGGAGTATTGTGGCCTGCACCGGCGCGTGGAGATTGTGGAGTTTCTCCCCCCGAATCGGCAGCTGGATCTGGTGCGCGGTATGGACCGTGAGCAGCTGTTGCCGCTGGTCCAGGAAATGTCGCCGGACAATTGCGTGGATCTGCTGGAGCAGATGGACCAGGGTGAAGTGGAGAAGGTGCTCCAGCTGCTGGCCCAGTCGCAGCGGATCGATATTCGGCGACTCTTGTCCTATCCCGAGCACAGTGCCGGGTCGATCATGACCACGGAGTACGCGTCGCTGCCGGGGGGGCTGACCGTCGGCGAAGCGATCAATCAACTCCGCTTGCAGGCTCCGAACAGTGAGACGATTTACTACGTTTACATCGTGGATGCCGATCGGCGGCTGCGCGGTTTCATCACCTTGCGTCGGCTGATTCTGGCGAAGACCTCGGCCGTGATCGATACGATCATGGACCGGGATGTGATCTCGGTGCGCGTCACCGAGGATCAGGAAAAAGTGGCCCAGTTGATGGCCCGGTATGACTTCCTGGCGGTGCCGGTCGTGGACCAGCAGGATCAGCTGGTCGGTATCATCACGCACGACGATGTGCTCGACGTGTTGCAGGAAGAAGCGACCGAAGACGTCCAGCGTCAGGCCGCTGTGCAACCGCTGGATGAAAGCTATCTGACGACTCCCCTGCTGACCATTGCCTGGAAGCGCGGTGGCTGGCTGCTGTTTCTCTTTGCGGCTGGCTTCATGTCGGCCCACGTGCTGCAGTCGTACCAGAAGCTGTCGAAAATCTACGAGTGGCTGGCCCTCTTTGTCCCGCTGGTGATTGCCACCGGGGGGAACGCGGCATCGCAAACGGCCACACTGGTCATCCGCACGATGGCCCTGGGCGAATTGACCAAGGAGTCGGTACCGCGCCTGATTCGACGTGAACTGGCCGTGGGCTTGATCCTGGGGGTTTCGATGTCCCTCTGCGGGTTTATTCTCAGCCAGGGATTGATCTCCGCCTATCAGTCGCTGGTGGTCGTGACCACGATCCCGCTGGTGGTCGTGGCAGGCACGATGATCGGGGCTGTCTTACCAATCAGCCTGAAGTCCTGTGGCATGGATCCGGCCTTGATGTCGACCCCGTTGATTGCGTCGTTACTGGACGTCTTCGGGATCGTGCTCTATTTCAATGTCGCGCTGTGGGTATTGAGCTGACCGGTCGGTCGCCATCACTTGGCTGATCGCCTGGACCATTCCAGCCCCTGCCTGCCGAGCGCTCGGTGGGAGGGCCTCGACCACGAACGAGGTCGCGTTGACCGCGGGTGCTCCGGCTTGCGTTGCGTCTGTGGCAACGACGTCATCGCGGGGCTTTTCCGTAGCGGAGACCTCGATTGGTGTCAGACTTTGCCGATTGGGGTGACTGTAGCTTCAGAATATCCCGTCTCGGGTCTTGGCTGGAGTGTTTTGTCTTACCTGTTCTTGGAATACCCCTCAAATTACCTAGGCGGAAATTTCAGCGTGGTTATTGTAACGCATACAGAACGAAAAACCGTGAGTTTGAGATTTTCCGTTACCCGATACATAGAGCGGACAATCGGTTTAATGCCGATCTCAGGTATTTGCGGATTCTTCGGAACCGCCAATCCCTGAGCGAACATCCTGGGGCAGGATGTGGGAAGACATTTGCCCCCTTCGTGGGCTGTAACTGAGGGTGATCGGTTTTGTGCCGAGTGAGTAGTGGGCTGACTGGCAGCCCAGGTTTAACTGGCATCAACGACGGCCTTGGCAGACTTAAGTACACGACGAGTTGGTGGATAAACATGGATGTGACCCAACGCGTGCGACTCTTCGGGCCTTGCGAGACCGGAGTGCCTCTGGCTCTCCCGGTTCGGCCGTCAGACGCGCCTGCGCAGGATCAATCGATAACGAGCCCTGGTGTAACGGCTGCTGCAGCCTGGGGTTGCTCCAGGACCAGCATGCGCCTCCCGCTGCCGACTTCGCGCCGCCGCGGGCAACCTCAACTCCTCCTGCTGTGTTGCCTGGCGTGCTGGATATTGTTGCCCGGGTGTTCGGCATTCAAACCGCTGCATGGAATTCCGGTGCAGGCATTACCGTGGGAAGAGCGTGGGATCAGTCGCGCCAACATGGAAACGATCGACCTGTCGCGACTTGGTCAGGCACCATTGGCGGCTCACCTGGTCGACAGCGGCGACGTGCTGGCCATCTATATCGAAGGGGTGCTGGGGCGCATTGAAGAAGTTCCCCCCGTCTACATTCCGCAGAATTCCGACAGTCAGCCGTCGCTGGGCTATCCCATTCCGGTCCGGGAAGATGGCACGATATCGCTGCCGCTGATCCGGCCGCTGAGCGTCCGCGGGATGACGATCGCGCAGGTCGAGGATATGGTTCGCCGGACCTACACGGTCGATAAGCAGATTCTCGAACCGGGCCGCGAACGGATTCTGGTCAGCCTCCAGAAAGCCCGGACTTTCAAGGTGACTGTGCTGCGCCAGGAGACGCCCAATTCTCCGATCATGGCCACCTCTTCCGGGGGGGCCATTCAACTGGGACAGTCGAAGAAGGGAACGGGGCAGATTGTCGTGCTGCCGGTCGGTGAGAACGACGTGCTGCGTGCCTTGACGCTGTCTGGTGGGTTGCCCGGTCTGGACGCTCAGAATGCGATTTATGTCCTGCGACGGGCCCGTGCTGCCGCCTGTCTGCCGGTGGGTTACGGCTCACCTGTCAGTCAGAAGAAGGCCGGTAAAACCCCAATTCACTTAACAAGTGGCGGCAATGCCTATGGCAGCCGGTACGCGACGCCCGCGGCCGGCAATGGGGGGGCACCGGCCTGGGGCCATAGTGTTCCGCAGGGGGACCCCGGCCGGCTGGTGCAACTGGAAGGATCTGCAGCCCCGGCCTACGACCAGATGCCCACAGGGCCGGGCTATGCGGCACCGAACGCACCTTTCTCACCACCTTTGGGAAATGAGACATTGCAACTGCCTGTGACCCCGGGGGGTGTGGTGGTGCCGCCGGAACTGCTGCCGTATATGGGGGGCGGGGCGCGCGTATTGCGCATTCCAATTCGCCTGCGGCCAGGTGAGCAGGCGAACTTCAGTGAGGCCGACATCATTCTCCATGATGGCGATATCCTGTTTATTGAATCGCGTGAAACGGAGATCTTCTACACCGACGGACTGTTGGGGGGCGGTCAGTTCGTCTTGCCGCGCGACTATGATCTGGATGTCCTGGACGCGATTTCAATTGCCCAGGGGAAACAGTCGCAAAGCGGCGGCAGCGGGATCGGGCAACGGGTCGGCGGGATTGCAGCCAGCAATCAGGATATCACCGTCAGTGCGAGTGATCTCAACATTATCCGGCACATGCCAGATGGCCAGCGGCTGAATATCAAGGTGGATCTGAATCGCGCTCTGCGGGATCCCAATGAGAATCTCATCATCCAGCCGGGCGACCATCTCGTATTGCGGTATACCTGTATTGAAGCGGTCGGAGCGTTTATCGAACGCAATCTGCTGGCGGGATCGATCTTAGGCCTGGCCGCATCGCAGGTGATGAACGGCGGCAGCGGGAATTAGCGCGTTGTCAACGTTTGATTCCGGGATTGGGTGCCACTGGCTCTGCCAGTGCCGCGTGTCATTTGGCTCGCAAAATGCACTGGCAGAGCCAGCGGCACCCCACTTCTGAGCATTGACAGAGCACCAGTCACTGACTCGGTAAGCAGAATAGTGCTCGCCACCGGTTCTGAGCGTGGGTTTCACAGAAAGAACCGGCGGCCAAACGCCGTGCCGCTCACGAGCTCCGCCACAAAGCGAGTCACCTGCGCAGCGCGTGTGACTGCCCTCCCCCCCTGCCCGGCCATATAATCTTCTCAGCGTTCCTGGCAGTTGTGTTTCTTGAGGATTGGGTTTGATGCGCAAAGACATTGAAGAAGTCGGACAGACTTATGGAATCGAGAACTGGTCCGCCGGTTATTTTTCCATCAATCATCAGGGGAACCTGACGGTCAGCCCCACCAAGGGGCCCGGGATGGGGGCCGACGTGTACGAGCTGGTGCGCGAACTGGTCGAAAAACGCAAAGTGTCGCTCCCGATTCTGCTCCGATTTCCGCAGATTCTGGGGACTCAACTGCATCGCTTGTGCCTGGCCTATGAAGCGGCGGCACACGAGTGGGGCTACACCGCCGGGCACTTTCCGGTCTTCCCGATGAAGGTCAATCCGCGGCGCGAAGTCGTCGAAGAGTTCCTGCGCGAAGGGATCCAGCAAAGCGTCGGTATTGAAGCGGGTTCCAAGCCGGAACTGTACGCCGCACTGTCGCTGGAGCAGACTCCGGAATCGCTGCTGATCTGTAATGGGTTCAAGGACGAATCGTTTGTGAACCTCGCCCTGCTGGGAGTTCAGGCCGGCAAACGAGTAATCCTGGTCGTCGAGAAGCTTAACGAGCTGAAGATGATCGTCCGCTGTGCGAAACAGGCGGGTGTCACCCCCTGGATCGGACTGCGGGCCAAGCTCTATTCGAAAGGCTCGGGCAAGTGGGCATCGTCGGGGGGCGAGTCGGCGAAGTTCGGGCTGACGACGTCGGAAATCCTGGAGTGCGTACGACTGCTGCGTGAGGCCGGCATGCTGGACGCCCTCAAGCTGATGCATTTCCATATTGGCTCGCAGATCACTGACATCAAGCGGGTGAAGAACGCGATGAAAGAGTCGGCTCGCGTGTACGCCAAGATCCGGCAGATGAAGGTCAACGTCGAGTACCTCGATATCGGCGGCGGATTGGGCGTGGACTATGACGGCTCGAAGACGACGTTTGAAGGTTCCATTAACTACTCGGTGGAAGAATTCGCCAACAACGTGGTCTATACGATCAAGACGGTTTGCGATGACGAAAAGGTGCCGTATCCGCATCTGGTCACCGAAAGCGGCCGCGTCATGACGGCGTATCATACGCTGCTGGTGACATCGGTCCGTGACGAGATTGAAACGTTTGCGGATGACATCCCGACGGCGACAATCGACGACGATGACGCGCAGGTAATCTTCGAGTTGAAGTCGCTGCTGGATGGAGTGACCGGTAAGAACTATCGCGAAGTTTATCACGATGCACTCGACGAGAAGGACGAACTGCACACGCAATTCAACCTGGGTTTGATCAGTCTGGAAGACCGGGCCAAGGGTGAGGTGCTGTTCTGGGACATCTGTAAGCGGGTCTCGGAATTCGCACAGCGGGCGGGGATTGATGAGCATGAGTTCGACGAATTGAAACGAATTCTGGCGTCGAAGTACTTGTGCAATTTCTCATTGTTTCGATCGGCTCCCGATTCCTGGGCGATCAACCAGTTGTTTCCGATCATGCCCATTCACCGGTTGAATGAAGCGCCGGGCGACTATGCGACACTGGTCGATCTGACGTGTGACTCGGATGGGATCGTCGATCACTTCGTGGACTTGAAAGACGTCAAGCAGGTTCTCGAACTGCATAACTTTGAGGACCAGCCCTACTACCTGGGGATCTTCTTGACAGGTGCCTATCAGGAGGTCATGGGGAGTTATCACAACCTGTTCGGCATTCCGAACGAGGCCCAGGTGGTGGTTGATCCCGAGGGACGCTACCACATTAAGAAGATCGTGCAGGGAAATCGCATTTCAGACATGCTGACGTTTGCCCGCTACGATGCTCCGCAGGCTTTGGAAAATGTGCGCAAGATGCTGTCCGCGCGCGTGTCTGCGGGTGAACTGGAGGCGGGCCGCGCCGAGCAACTGGCCAAACAGTACGAAGCCGACGTGAGCCGCTCGACCTATATGGAGTAAGACCCGTGGCAGATTCCAATTCCGACTACGTCACCCCCCCGTTTGCGGGGATTGCCACATTCGGCCGCCAGCCGCACACGCGCCAGCTGGCGGGTGTCGACGTGGCGGTCGTGGGGATTCCGTACGACGGGGCGACTTCGTACCGCAGTGGAACGCGCTTCGGGCCCCGGGCCATCCGCGAACAGTCGCTGCTGCTGTGGGGGTATAACAATGCCCTGCAGGTGGCGCCGTTCGAGAGGCTGAAGGTGATCGATTACGGCGATGTCGATGTGATCCCCGTGGATGTGGCGGGGACCCATGCAGCGGTCGAGCGCGAGGTCGGGGGCTTGCTCACGGCCGGGTGCCAGGTGGTGGCCCTGGGGGGAGATCACTCGATTGCGTTACCGTTGCTGCGCGCGCACCATCGGCAGTACGGCCCCCTGGCTGTCGTTCATTTTGATGCGCATCCCGACACCTGGGACGAGGAATTCCCAGGCCGCAAGGTCAGCCATGGGACCCCTTTTCGCCGCGCAATTGAGGAAGGGCTGATCGATCTGGAGGCTTATCTGCAGATTGGGATTCGAGGCCCGACGCCAGCCGCTCATGATTACGACGACGCGCGCCGTTTAGGAGCGCGGATGGTGACCCTGGAAGAGGCCTTGGCACTGGGCACCGAGGGTGTCATCGCCGAGGTTCAGCGGCGCGTGGGCAATCGGCCGCTGTATCTGAGCTTCGATATCGACGCTGTCGATCCCGCATTTGCACCGGGGACTGGCACCCCGGAAGTCGGCGGCTTCAGCAGCCGCGAAGTCTTGCAGCTGGTCCGCGGTTTACGGGGCCTGAACCTCGTGGGTTGCGACCTCGTCGAAGTCAGTCCGCCGTTTGATGCGCAAGGCATCACGGCCATTCTGGCGGCGAACCTGGCCTTCGAGTTCCTGTCGTTGATGGCAATTCGCAAGTAATCAGGGGAATTCACCACGGAGACACGGAGCATACGGAGTCAGAAAAGGGATGTTCGTTTTTTTGTGCGAAACTCCATGCCATCCTTGACTTATGTGTTGCAGAGGCAGACCGCACTGGGGCCGCGAATTCTGCAGCCTGGTGGTGAAACTTAACGACACTTGTCCGAGTCGCCGCCCTGTTGGAATTGCATGTGTCGATGCTGACTGGTTTTTCCAGAGGCGTCCGCGATGTCAGTGGAGTATCGCGAATGTTGAGCGGAGCTGGTTGGAAGTCGCAAGTTGCAGTCCCTGCTCGCTCCCTGTCAGTGCTCATGACAGGTCGTAGCGAACTGCGGCGGCATGGTGTTGAAATCGCGTCTGCTCTGGACGCTCAATGGAATATCGTGCGACCGTTGCGTTGTTGTCGTAGCTCCGTTGACGCTGCCCATGGCGGTTGCTGCTAGCATCCGTGCCGACGCTGCCTGCGTCATTCACGAGATTGCAATTGTGTGAGTTTCTCTGATTTGGTGGTTTGGTCTGAAAGGTCATTTGGAGTTGACAATAACACATATCTAGACTGTGCTATAGGTCATGTTAGAGTATTGATCCCCGCCCTACCGTTGCCGTGAGTTCACTCACACCTTCCACCAAAGTCGATTTTCCATGCATGACTTACGCTCAAGTCACTGGGGATTTTTATTTTCCCACTGTTTCGCGCCGCTGTTGTTGCTGCTCGTCGGTGCCGGCTCAGCGGGGGCGCAGGCTCCTGGCAGTGCGGAATTCTTCGAGCAGAAGATTCGTCCGGTGCTGGTACAGCACTGCTATGCGTGTCACTCCGCTGATGCGCGGGACAAGAAGAAGTTGCGGGGTGGGCTGTATCTGGATGTGGCCGCAGGTCTGCTGACGGGGGGCGATACGGGGCCGGCACTGGTCAAGGGGAAGGCTGCCGAGAGCCTGTTGATTAAAGCGTTGAAGTATGATGGTCTGGAGATGCCCCCCAGTGGCAAGCTGCCCGACACCGTCATTGCCGACTTTACCGCGTGGATTGATGCCGGAGCCAGCGATCCACGGCAGGGGGATCAGCCGGTCAAGCCAGCGCGGGTGATCGATCTGGCTGAAGGGCGAAAGTTCTGGTCCTTCCAACCTCTGCAGGCGGTGATCCCCCCTGAGGTAAAGAATACCGCATGGGCGCGAACTCCCCTGGATCGGTTCGTCAGTGCGAAGCAGGAAGAACGCGGACTGATTCCCAACGGTCCGTCGAACCGGGAAAAGCTGATTCGACGCGCCTATTTTGATCTCATCGGATTGCCGCCGACTCCCGAACAGATTGACGCGTTCCTGAAGGATGAAACTCCGCAGGCCTTTGAGAAGGTGGTCGACAGCCTGCTGGAGAGCCAGCATTATGGCGAACGGTGGGCGCGGCATTGGCTGGACGTGGTGCGATTTGCTGAGAGTGGCGGGTATGAGTTTGATGGCTTCCGTCCGGGGGCGTATCACTACCGCGACTGGGTGATCAAGTCGTTCAACGCCGATCTGCCGTACAACGAGTTTATCCGCATGAACCTGGCCGGGGACAAGCTGCAGCCCGGTTACGTGGGGGCATCGGCGTCAGGTTTTCTGGTGGCTGGGCCCTACCCCGGGCAGATCACCGCCAAGACGGTGGAACGGATCCGATATGATCAACTGGATGATATGTTGATGACGGTGGGCGGTTCGATGCTGGGCCTGACGCTGGGCTGCGTGCGGTGTCACGATCACAAGTACGATCCGCTGCCCCAGCAGGACTATTACGCTCTGGCGGCGACGCTCGCCCAGACGGCGCACGGACCGGTGACGCTGGACCCCGATCCCCCCGCGACGCAGGCCGCCATCGAACAGCACGCCCGCGACCATGAGGTTCACCTGGCAGCCTGGCGCGAATTCGCCGCGAAGGAGCTGCCGGCGCGGTTCACCAAATGGCAGCAGGAAGCGTTGCCCAAGATCGATACAGATCCGCGATGGCAGATTCTGGATGCGTTGACCGTGACGACCGAGGACACGTGGCTCAATACGGCGGAAGACGGGCTGGTGGTGTTTGCGGGACCGCGGCGTAAGGATGGCGATAAATACATCGTCACGGCTCAGACCTGGCAGTCAAAGTTGACGGCCTTGCGACTCGATGCCTTGACTTATAAAACGTTGCCGAACAAGGGGCCCGGCCTGAGCGGTAATGGAAGTTTTGCATTGGGTGACTTTAAAGTCATCGCAAAACCGCTTGATCCACAAAGCCAGGAAGCCCCGGTTACGTTGAAGTTGAAGCCGGTCCTGGCGGCCTTCGAAGAGATGACTCAACCATTAAAGAACGCAGTGGATGACAACCCCGCCACGTTCTGGCGTGCCAATGGCGACGGGGGTAAGGACAACGCGGCGGTCTTCGAAATTGAAGGGGGCTTGCCAGGATTTGCCAGTGGCACATCATTGACCTTCGAATTAAAGCTCGCTGACGCGGGACTGGGCCGATTCCGCATCGCGATTTCCAAGGAGCCCGGCACTCCCACCTGGGCTGGCGAAATCGGGACGCAGCATCTGGGTGAGATCAAAGCGATGCTTGCCGCGAACCAGAACGTTCTGCCCGAGCCCTTGCGTGTCCCAGCCGTGCGGTGGTTCAGCAAATTTGACGACGCAACTCAGAAAGTGCGCCTGGCAGTGGATAATCATGCCCGCGCGAAACCGCGTCCGCCGCAGGTCGAAGTCTATACGACTGTCGCCGGCGGGCAGGACGTCTTTCTGTTGCGTCGAGGTGAGGTTGATAACAAAGCGGGCAAGGCCACGCCCGGCGTCATCCAGGTGCTTAGCCGTCCCGGCGAGCCTCCTGCAGCGACTGCCGCGGCCACTCCACAGGCCCCCGCACTCGATCCTCGCGTGTCGCTCGCCAACTGGATGACCGATGTCGATCACGGCGCGGGCCCGCTGCTGGCGCGGATCATTGTCAATCGTCTCTGGCAGCACCACTTTGGTGAGGGGCTGGTGAGTACTCCGAATGACTTCGGCGCGCAAGGTGACCGCCCGTCGCACCCCGAACTGCTGGACTGGCTGGCAGGCGAATTGATCAAGGGGGGCTGGAAACTGAAGCCGATTCACCGCCTGATCATGCAGAGCGCCACCTATCAGCAGGGGAATACCGTCACCCCGGAAAACGTGAAGCTGGATCCCGCGAACCGCTTGATATGGCATTTCAATCCCCGTCGGATGGAAGCCGAGATCATTCGTGACTCGCTGCTCGCTGTGGGGGGATCGCTCGACCGATCGATGTATGGTCCAAGTATTCTGGATAACACCCCGCGACGCAGTGTTTATCTGCGCGTGAAACGGAGCGAGCTGATTCCGTTCATGACGGTGTTTGATGCTCCTGAGCCGACACAAAGTATCGGTGAGCGGATCGGCACCACGGTGCCCACGCAGGCGTTGACGATGATGAACTCGCCATTCGTCCGGCAGCAGGCCGAGCGGCTGGCGGCGCGGATCAAACCGGCTGCCGACAGGCCGCTGGCCGAGGCCATCGATAACGGCTACCGCATCGCGTTCGGGCGTTTGCCGAATGATGCGGAGCGCCAACGGATGCTGGCGTTTGTCGAGGCCCAGAAGACGTTGCTGGGGGCGGCTCCGAATGCGGTTGATCTGGCACTTACCGAGTTCTGCCAGGTGCTGTTGTGTCTGAATGAATTTGTGTATGTCGATTAGCAGGATCACGCTTCATCCTGAACGAAAAAGGCCGCTCATGTTCAATTTTGATTTGCCCTCGCGACGCCGGTTTCTGCAAGATGCCGGCCTGGGTTTTGGCTCACTGGCACTGGCGAATATGCTGCATCAGCAGTCACGTGCCGACACCCCTGTCGCCTCGGCTGATAATCCCCTTGCGCTGAAGACCCCCCATTTCCCGCCCAAGGTCAAGTCGATCATCTGGCTGTTTATGACGGGCGGACCGTCGCAGGTTGACACGTGGGACTATAAACCCGAACTGCAGAAACGAGATGGTCAGGAACTGGCGGGGGCTGATCCCAAGACCGGTTTCTTCAGCACGAGTGGCAAGTGTTTGAAGTCGCCGTTTGAATGGAAGCAGCACGGGCAGTCGGGCAGCTGGGTCTCGGATCTGTTTCCGCACTTGTCGCAGCACGTCGATAAGATGACCTTTCTGCATTCGATGTATCTGAAGCAGAACAACCACGCGCCGGCCTCAATTGAGTTAATGTGCGGCACCAACCGCCCGGGCCTGCCGGCGCTGGGGGCCTGGCAGACGTATGGCCTGGGATCTGCCAATCAGGACTTGCCCTCCTATGTCGTCATGCACGAAACGCGGCCTCGCGGTGACGATCAGATCTGGTCGGCGGGTTTCCTGCCGAAGTCGTACCAGGCGCTCGCGCTGGATGCACGTCGCAATGAAGCCATCGACAATCTGGCTCGCGACGCCCGGCACACTGATGTGCAGCAACGAGCCCAACTGGATCTGATCCGCCAGCTCAATCAGGAGCACGCAGCCGGCCGTCCGACGCAGGGGGATCTGGCGGCCCGTATCAATTCGTTTGAGCTGGCCTACCGGATGCAGATGGCGGCACCGGAGGCGATCGATTTGACCAAGGAGTCGGACGCGACGCACAAGCTGTATGGCATGGACCAGCCCCATTGTGCCACGTTCGGCCGGCAGTGTCTGATTGCCCGGCGGCTGGTTGAACGGGGCGTGCGCTTCGTGCAGATTTTTGCGGGTAAAGGTGTGGGCGGAGACGGCAGCGTGAACGATGTGCCGTGGGACTGCCATTCCGACGTACAGACGAACCATCGTTCGTGTGGACTGTACGTCGATCAACCCGCGGCGGCATTGCTCGGGGATCTGGCAGCGAAGGGGTTACTGGAGTCGACGCTGGTCATCTGGGGGGGGGAGTTTGGCCGCACTTCCGATTCACAGGGTTCCAAGGGGCGCGACCACAACCCGAATGGTTTCACGATCTGGATGGCGGGGGCCGGGGTCAAAGGTGGATTCCACTATGGGGCTACCGATGAATTCGGCTACAAGGCCCAGCAGAACAAGGTGCATGTGAACGATCTGCATGCCACCCTGTTACATCTGCTCGGACTGGAACACACGAAGCTCACGTATCGGTTCAATGGGCGCGATTTCCGCCTGACCGATGTTGCCGGTGAGGTCATCACTGAGATTCTGGCGTGATTCTCAAGAAACGGCATCGACAGACATTCCAGTGCCAAATCATTAATACATCGACTTGTGTTTATGGTTTGCGGTGGTTAGTTTGACGCTTGCATCAGGGCTCACGACGCACTGTCTTGCGTTGTGTCCGCTGTTGGAAATTCAGCGACAGAGGAATCCGCGTATGACTGAGAACCGGCGTGAGTGGATTGTGCGATCGGCGGCGCAGTTGGCAGCGTTGGGAGCAGGCGCTGTCGGAACTGGTGTGGCTCAGGCTCAGCAGCCAGCCGCCGTAGCCGCGACGGCCGCGGCCCCTCCTGATGGTAAAGCGTGGCGCGTGGGGGTGATCTCGGCGCGGATCAAGGGGAAGCCGCAGCGGATCAACGGCCATACCTGGCACTTCGCTCAATACTTGCACCCCACCATCGACATGAAGATGGCTCAGACCTATCTCGATCCGGGCAATCAGAAATACTTTGAACGGATCGTGCGGAATCCCGCCTGCAATTTTGGAATCCTGCCCTTTCCAGACACACGGATCACCCATTACTACGAGCAGGATCCGGCGATCGCCAAGCTGTTTGCCGAAGCCTTTCCCGGCGTGGAAGTCTGCACTTCCCTGGAAAAAATGGCTCAGGAAGTCGACGCCGTCTGGCTCGGTGACGCCTCCGGCACGGGCGATGACCATTTTGATTTGATCGCCCCGGCGCTGGCGAAAGGGCTGCCCACGTTCTGTGATAAACCGATCGGCGAAACGGTGGCGGGGGTAAAGAAGATCCTGGCATTTGCCCGGGAGCACAAGGCGCCGCTGATGTCGGGAAGTATCTTCAGTTACGAGTGGGGTGTGGAAGAAGTACGGCGCCTGGTGGCCGAGGGGCAGCTGGGGGCCATCCAGTATGTCATCGCCAGTATGGGGGGCGGTTATTCTCCCGACGGCTGGTTCGTTTATGGGCACCATCCCTGCTGGATGATCATGACGCTGCTGGGGGCAGGTGTGGAATCGGTCAGTCTCTATGCGCGGGAAGCGGCGGCGCACGGGCTGGTGGTCTATCCCGATCGGCCCCCCGCAGAAATCTGGTATGGCCGGCCCGATTTGAGTGGCAAGTACAACGAGACCAGCGTCCATTTTGTGAAAGATGTCTATCGATTTTCCCCCGCGATTGAAGGGAGTTTCGGCATGGGACATCATTACGAGATGTTCAACATGGCGCGCGCCTTCCGCGAAATGGTCCGTACGCGAGTCGAACCGGTACCTCACCAGGAGATTCTGGAAGTCACCGCCATGCTGTATGCGGGGGCGAAATCCTTGAAAGAGAAGAATCGCCAGGTGGCGCTGGCGGAAGTCCTGGGCTGATGTGGTTCTCTCGTTGTTTTGCGCGTCCGTTAAAATTGTTTAGCCGGTGTTTAGCGGGAATCTGATCGATTTCGGGGACTGCAGCCCTGTAACACAACCTTTCCACGGGCTGCCGCAGCCACTGCTGCGGCAGCCCGTTCGCGCGTGTGTAATTGAGATAATCCCTGCGGAATACGACTCAAATAGACTGTCTCGCAGTGCTTACGAGTACCGACCTGCGACCTGCGAGCAGTTCAGAACTCAACACCATGACTCGCATGCCGAGTGGCCGATGTGTCGGCATTTCTTGACAATCCGTCGAAAACTGGGCTATATGCTGCTGCCCAACCACCGTAGACTCCCGCCACGCGCTCTGGAAACCGGAGTTTCCACAGGCCGCGACGTGGAGTCATGCATGGATGTTCGTTCTTCCGACACTTCAAATTTCCCGGCCACGATGCTGCTCGATCAGCGTTGGGGACACTACGTCGCACTGATCGCGGTGGGCCTCTTCGTGTTCGTCACGAACCTCGGCGGGACCCGCTTATGGGATGTTGACGAAGCAATCTTCTCGGAAGCAGCCGTCGAGATGATGCAGCGCGGCGACTGGGTCACGCCGTATTACAATGGCCACCTGTTTGCTCACAAACCACCCCTGATGTACTGGTGCCAGATCGCGGCATTTCAGTTGCTCGGAACGACTGAATTTGCCGCCCGCTTGTTCTCGGCCCTGTTCTGTATTGGAACCTTGCTGGTCACCTACGAACTGGGCCGGACGCTGTTCAATGCGCGCACAGGTCTGTGGGCTGGAATTGCGCTGGCTGGCTGTATCAACTTTGTCGTCATCGGGCGTGCGGCTACCCCCGATGCGCACCTGACATTCTTCTGCACGCTGGCTTTGTTGATCCTCGTGAGAGGAACTCAGCGGTTGACGGCAGCCCCCGATCCGCGGGGTACATCTGGTGCCGGCCGGTACGACGGTCCGTGGCAGCCGGTCCTGCCCCCGCGCTGGTCGACCTATGGATGGGCCTATGCCGCGATGGCTGTCGCCACCCTGGTCAAGGGGCCTGTCGGCATCATCCTGCCCATGGCCGTCTGGGGTATGTTCCTGCTGATTGAGCAACAGGTGGCGGACCGCCGCCTGCTCGGGCTGCCTGGGGACCCGGATGGTTCGGCGGCGGAGACTCGTCCGTCATTCCGGCAACGAGCGTGGACCTCGATCAAGTGGTTTGCGTTACTGTTCTGGCCGCCGTATTTCTTGCAGACGGTCTGGCGGATGCGGCCGTTGACGGCGATCCTGGCTGTGCTGCTGATTGCGGGACCGTGGTATGTCCTGGTCGGTCAGCGGACCAACGGCGAATTTCTCCGCGAATTCTTCTTCGTCCAGAACGTCGGCCGCGCCTCCTACGCGATGGACAGCCACCGTGGGCCATTCTTTTACTATCTCCTGGCGGTCTGTATCGGGACGTTTCCGTGGTGTGTCCTGGTGTGGCCGGCCATGGTCCACCTGGCCCGCGGTCTGCGGCACAACGATCCGGCCCGTGCCGGGTATTTGCTCATCTGCTGCTGGACTTGCGTCTGGATGGGCTGCTTTTCCCTGGTCGCGACGAAGCTGGCCAGCTATGTCGTTCCGGCCTATCCGGCGATTGCGGTCGGCTTCGCCGCGCTGGTCGATGGCTGGCTGCGCAATACGTCCACGGTTCCCTGTCGACCGTATCTGCGACGTGCCTGGATCACGTTCGCACTGGTGGCGGTGGCCGCCTTTATCGGGGTTCCGATGACCACGCGAATCCTGTTCTCTGGCGAGATTGGCCCGGCCCTGCTGGGCATCATCCCGCTGGCCGGGGCGGTCATTGGCTGGCGGTATTCCGAACGTGGCCAGGTTCGCGGTGCACTGCTCACCCTGGCTGTGATCTCGGTCCTGTTTGGGCCGGCGACGCTGGGGCTCGCTGTGTTGCCGATTGATGCCCATAAGAATACGCATCTGCTGGGGGAATCAATTCATCAGCATGCGACCGGCGAGGCCCATGTGGCCACCTATAAATACTCACCTCCCAGCCTGGTCTTTTATTCGCAAACACCGTTTGACCGATTGCGATCTCGAGACGCCGTGGCTGATCATTTCCGGAATTACGCGCAGGATGCGTTTCTGGTGACTTCGGATAAGCATCTGGAAGGGCTCAAGGCTTACCTCCCCCGGGACGTCAGTGTCATTCGCCAGGAGCGACTGTTTTTGAAGTTGGAAAATGTGGTGCTTTTAGGACGCGTCGCCCCAACGCCGGCAACTGCCGGTGGGGTCACGCAAGAAACCCGACGATGACCCAAAGCCTGAAATCAACCTGTCCGACGAGCGACGACCTTGCCGCATTTTAAGAATTCATCCATCGAACCCCGTATTGCCCAATTTCCCGACTTGGCGTACATTTCCCCACCCCCTGGCCTCTCTTCCTCGCGATGACTTGATCATGTCGCCAACAATCATAGTTGTTCCTTGTTTCAACGAGGAACTTCGTTTGCCGGTGGAGAGCTTTCGACGATTCGTCGCAAAGTATCCGGAAGTCTGCTTCCTGATGGTGAATGACGGCAGCCGGGATCAGACTTTGCCCTTGCTGAAGTGGTTGAAAGCGATTGCCCCGGACAACTTCTTGATTCTGAATCTGCCTGTGAATCTGGGCAAAGCGGAAGCAGTTCGCCAGGGTTGCTGTGCCGCTTTTGAATTTGATCCGGAATACGTGGGCTACTGGGACGCGGACCTCGCGGCACCCTTGGAAGCACTACCGCAATACAGCGAGATCCTCGAACGACGCCCGGAAATCGATCTGGTCATCGGTTCGCGACTGCCCCTGTTGGGGCACACCGTCGAACGCGGACTGATCCGCTATAGTCTGGGGCGTTTATTCGCCTGGTCCGCGGCGGCGGTGCTGGGGTTGAGAATCTACGACACGCAGTGCGGCCACAAACTGTTTCGAAACAGTGCCAAGTTGCGACAGGTCTTCGCCACAAAGTTTCACGCCCGCTGGATCTTCGATGTTGAATTGTTTGCCCGTTGGATCGGGTGCCGCACGCAGTCCTGTCTGCAGCAGGCGCGAAGTTCCATCTATGAACTCCCCCTGGAAGCGTGGCACGATGTCGCCGGATCGAAGCTGAAGTCGTTCGATTTCCTGCGAGCGTTCTTCGAACTGGCCAATATCGCCTGGGTCTATGTCCAGGCACCACTCCCCGCGATGAAACCGCACTCCCGGAGTGAACCGGAACTCGCAGACGTGATTCCGTTCCCGCGAGTTGCCGAATCGACCGCCGGTCAGCGCAAAGCGGCGTAGTGCTCTGTCAAAGCCAAGGTCTACTGTGCACTGACCAGTAGGATGGCCGCCCCCGGCCGTCATCTCCCGGGATTGCAGCTGAGATCACGACAACCGCCCATGAACGGGACGGCCGAGGGCCACCATCCTGCGAGGCACGGTGTGCCACGTCGATCGACGGAGATCTGCCGCCCAGTTCGGGGGCGCCTATGAACTCCGCAGCTTTCCGAACTATTGGTCTCTGATGGGGTTGGAGGGATTTGAACATCGGGGGATGCGGAGATCGCTGGAGTTCA
>CAZQUW010000141.1:0-17138 GCA_964596215.1 uncultured Planctomicrobium sp.
CGGGCGAATGCGGAACGCGGAAAAGCCCGGCTGTTAAGCAGCCGGGCAACGTTCGGAAGCGATTCCTCATCGACTAAACTTGTACGTCGTTCAGCGTCCATGTTCCGTCAATGTTGCGCCAGACTCCGCCCGGATTCTTGTTCTTCAGTGTGCAGGGCAGCCGTGACTCGCGCACGTTGTCATAGCTTTGCAGCATGCCGAAGCGATGGATCGCCGCGGGAATTCCCACCGCCGTAAATCCAGGATGTCCAGTCGCGGGAAAGGGGCCGCCGTGGTTCATCGCGGGGCTGACCGCGACGCCGGTCGGCATCTTATCATTCAACAATCGGCCCACCCGCTGACGTAACGCGGGCACAATCTTCTGATAGAGGGCATCGTCGGCACCGTTCGAGTCACTATAGACGCAGCCCGTCAGATTGCCTTCCAACGCTTCCAATACTTCCACCAGCTGATCCGGTGACTCACACTCGACAAAGAGAGTCGCATTTCCAAACGCTTCAGTCTGCAGTGCTTCCGGATCGCTCAGGAATTGGGCGGCCGTAGTACTTAGTAGAGTATTCTGGAATGAGGCTCCCTTGCCCCCGCCAGCCTGGCCCCCGGTGAGTATCGTGGCTCCGTGAGCTGCCAGAGTCTTGACTCCCTGTTCCAGGCTCTTCGCCACGCTCGGGCCGAGCAACGTTCCGACCGGCGCCGCCGCGAATTTCTGTTGGACTTGATCGCGGAATTGTCCCGCGGCCGCGCTCTTCAAAAACAATACCAAGCCAGGGTTGGTACAGAACTGGCCGGTCCCCATCAGGCAGCTCGAGGTGAACTCATCGGCCAGCTTTTCCCCCCGTTCAGCAAGCGCTCCCGGCAAAATGACAACAGGATTGATACTCGACAGCTCCAGGTAGATCGGCTTGCCGACCTTATCCGCAGCTTCCTTCAGCACCAGACCGGTATGACGGCCGCCGGTATATCCGGTGGCCCCGATCAATGGATGTGAAACCAGCTTCGCACCGTCGGCGTGTTCCGTCCGATAAATCAGTTGCACCATTCCCGCCGGCATCCCGGTTTCGCGGGCGGCTTCCAGAGCCTCTTCAGCGAAGATGCGGCTGGTACCGGGATGTGACGGGTGCGCCTTGGCAATGACCGGATTTCCCGCTGCCACCGCCGCAGCGAAGTCCCCCCCGGAAATCCCATTAAAGGCATACGGAAAATTATTCGGCCCGAAGACCACGACCGGCCCGATAGCCGCGAATTGCGCGCGGATATTGAGTTTGGAATCGATCGTGGGACAACGCCACGATTCGCTGCGAGCTGCTGCGGCGGCGGCTTTCAACTGGTTGATGGTCCGCGGCAATTCCGTATTGCCCAGGCGTCCTTCAGCGGGCAACGCTGTTTCCAGGTGTGCCTGCTGGACGAGATCCGCCTTGCGGGCTTCGATCCGCTCCGCGTACCGTTCCAGGAACGCGGCAAATCGTTCACCCGGCCAGCCGTGCATCTCTTTCGAGGCGGCCGCTGCCGCCTGAATCGCGCGTTCAATTTCGGCCCAGGGGCTGACAGGATAGACACCTGGCAGCGCCTCGCCGGTCGCCGGGTTAAGCGCTTGAAATGTCTTGGTGCCGATTGACGAAATCCACTCACCACCAACCAACACGGGATGCACACTCATCGTGATCAGGCTCCTGCACGCGGCTATCGTTACCACAACGGATATCTTGTAAAATCAGACCTCGCCAGATTATATCGAGCCCATTCCAGTTTCGCACGAAGTCCAGCGTCATCGATCGCACCGCAAACAGCAAACGTCCCCGGATTCAGCCTGACGCTCGGATCAACGAGGATCTTCAACTGAGGATCTGGTCGCAAATTTCACGCACTTCCTGGAACGATTTCCGCTCCACAGCCTCGGCCAGTCTATTCAGCCAGCGAATCTGGTCGTCCAGAAAAGGAATCAATGTGCCGGCAACAGGGTACACGGGCACCAATTTCGCTGCGATTTCGGCAATCAGCGATTCCACTCCCAAACCTGTTCGCGCGGAGACTGAAATCGCGTTGTTCGGAGCCAGCGACCGCAGCGTGTCGTCACTCAGCAGATCGATCTTGTTAACCACCAGTACTGTTCGCTCTTCGCTGACCGCTGACGATGTCAGCGCGGCCCAGTCCAGCGGCTGAGTGCCATCGATCACCTGTAGCACCAGGTCGGCAGTGGCAATTTGCTGGTGGGCCAGTTCGATACCGGCGGCTTCCAGTCCGAGTGCATTCTCGCGCAGTCCTGCCGTGTCGATCAGTCGCACCGGCCACCCGTCAAAGGCGGTTTCCACTGTCACAACGTCACGTGTCGTACCGGGCTGGTCAAAAACCACTGAACGCTGGTAGCCCACCAGGGCATTCAGCAGTGCTGATTTTCCAACATTCGGTCTCCCTGTCAGGACCACCCGAAACGGCTCCAACAGCTTGCCACCGAGACTCTGCCAGCTCAGCGCGCGATTGATTTCTGCCTTCAATTCGCCCCATTGCCCGGCGATCGCGGACGGAATGCTGCGACTTGCGAGATCACGCCACGCTGCTTCCTGGTCGAGCAGAATACTTGCAGTCTGTAACGTGGTGGCCCTGGTCAGTGCCATTTGGCAATCGGTCGCCAGATGGCCCGCCGTTCCTCGCAACTGGAGATCCCAATCGACAGCAGCCAGCCCTAAGATCGCCAGATCAGCCATGATGCGACGAGCGGCCGCGAGCCCTCCGTGACAATGGATTTCCAGTTCCTGGTCGCTCAACCGGCACACCACGACTTCCTCGCTGGGTTCCGTTCCCCAGTATCCGAACACAATTCGTCCGTAAGGTTGTGCTGCGAGATTTCTCTGGTTGGCCGCCCGAAACGGGATGGTACGTTCTGGAACGCCGAGTAATTCGCCCAAATTGGCGCAAACCCGGATCGTGGCCACGGCGCCGCGGCCTGGAGGTGTCCACAACGCCACGCTGGGAGGAGGGGGCGGAGCAGGTTCACAATGGGGGGATTCTGTGTTGGTAAGTGGCACTCGGGTAGCTCGATTAAACGGACAGTTCGACAATAAACGATGTTGTTAGAACGTGCAGCGGTTACGTTGACTCAGCAAATTGTGGAAAATGTTCAGGGGATTCACCGACTCCATGCACTACTGCATCGGCACCCATTTGCGATGAAGTATCCAGCTTGTCCCCGATACTGAGACCACTTCACGACATGTGATCAATCTTGAATTCGGCCTGACAGGCGTGATTGTTTGCATCGTCGATGTCAGGGCTGGTATAACAGCGTCATTCTGCAGTCGCCTGGCATCACGATTTCCTGATTGTGTCGTGGGTGACCTCAGAATCACAGGCTAACGCTGAGCAGAGCTTGAAATCGGGTTGAATGGTTTTGGTGAGGTCCCTTGTCAACAGGGACTCACCCCATCAGCCTGTCAAACGACAGCGAGAGCATCCGGAGCAGATGAGTCATCTGCTCCGCTGTCTGGCAGTCGCGATCAGACTGACCACATCGAAATCATTCCGCGAAGATTGAGGAGACGTCACGATGGCTTACACTTTGCCCCCGCTGCCCTACGCTTACAACGCCCTGGAGCCGCATATTGACGCCCGAACGATGGAAATCCATCACACCAAGCATCATCAGGCCTATATTAACAACGTGAATGCGGCGCTGGAGAAGTATCCCGACCAGGCTGCCAAGTCGGTCGAAGAATTGGTCAGCAACCTGGCCGCTGTGCCCGAAGATATTCGCACTGTCGTTCGCAACAACGGTGGCGGACACGCCAATCACGCCTTCTTCTGGACAGCGATTGGCCCGAACGCTGGTGGCGAGCCGACTGGCGCTCTGGCTGCCGCGATCGTTGCGACATTTGGCACATTTGCCGCATTCAAAGAACAGTTCGCCAAGGCTGCCGCGACCCGCTTCGGCAGCGGCTGGGCCTGGTTGTCCTTCGACAAGAAGGAAGGCAAACTGATCGTTGAAAGTACCGCTAATCAGGACACTCCGTTGTCCGAAGGCCGTACGCCGATCATCGGTCTGGATGTCTGGGAACACGCCTACTATCTGAACTACCAGAACCGCCGCCCCGATTACATCGCGGCATTCTGGAATGTCGTCTGCTGGAAGAAGGCCGACGAACGCTACTCGGCCGCGACCGGCAAGTAAGCAGATTGAAGTCGCAGTAAAACTAACAGCCCGGCCGCTCTCGAGCAGCCGGGCTGTTGTTGTTTTACGGCGCCACATTTCCTCGATCCGGCTTGTTGCGCGCCGCGTAAACAGGTTAAGATTAGTTGATGCGTCTTCGTGTGGTGCCACGCTGATGTGCTGGCGGTCGTGCAGTCGGCTCGGGAGGTCATCCTGACCGCTGCTTCGGAGTTGAGAAGTATGATGAATGGTCAGCAACTGCTCGTTCTCGCCTGCTGCGTGCTGTGCCTGGGGCATGGAAATTGGCTCCGGGGCGAAGAACCTGCGAAACCGGTGGATTATGTCACCGAAATAAAGCCTCTGCTGGCTCAGCGGTGCAGCAGTTGCCATGGTGCCGAGACGCAAAAATCAGGGTTTCGTGTCGATTCCGCCAAAAGCCTGATCCAGGGGGGTGATACCGGTGAGGCCGTCATTCCGGGCAAGCCCGCGGACAGCTTCCTGATGCATGCCATCCTCGGAACCAACGGGGCCACCCGCATGCCCCCCAAGGATCCCCGGCTGACCGATGCCGAAGTGGACTTGATCAAACGCTGGATCGAACAGGGAGCCAAAGCTCCGGAAGGTGATTTACCCCCCGCACCCGCAGAGATCAAGAATCGCAATCATTGGTCGTTTCAGCCGGTCCAGCGGCCCTCGCTGCCCAAGGTGCAACTGACAGGCTGGGCCCGTAATGAGATTGACGCCTTCATTCTCGCGCGGCTGGAAGCCGAGGGCCTGACTCCTTCGCTTGAAGCCGACCGAGTCACCTTGATTCGACGTCTGTCACTCGATCTGCTCGGACTTCCGCCGACTCCTGCGCAAGTTGAGTCGTTTGTGAATGATCAGACTCCCGAGGCTTACGAGCGACTGGTGGATCAGTTGTTGTCGTCGCCACATTATGGCGAACGCATGGCTCGACAGTGGCTCGACCTGGCTCGCTATGCGGACTCGAATGGTTTTACCCGTGATCAACCCCGCGTGATCTGGAAGTATCGCAACTGGGTCATCGAGGCCTTCAATCGGAACCTGCCCTTCGACCAGTTCACGATCGAGCAAATCGCTGGTGACATGCTGCCGGAGGCGACGCTGGATCAGAAGATTGCGACCGGTTTTCATCGTAATACGTTGTTCAACGAAGAAGGTGGGACAGATCCCGAACAGTTCCGTGTCGAATCAGTGGTCGACCGCGTCAGCACCACGGGGTCGGTCTTCCTGGGGCTGACCATCGGCTGTGCCCAATGTCACGATCATAAGTATGATCCAATTTCCCAGCGTGAGTTCTACCAGTTGTTTGCGTTTCTGAATAATGCCGACGAACCGAAGCTGGAAGTTCCCACGCCAGAACAAATTGCCGCCGGAGCCCTGGAAGCGCGCGCGGAACTGCAAAAGAAGATCAAGGAACTCGAAGTTGAGTTTGAACAGCAACGTCCCGCGTTTGAAGCAGAACTGGCAGCCTGGGAGAAGACCGTCACTGAAGAGCAGAAAGCCAAGCTGCCGATTCTGGTAACGAACGCCCTCAATCTGGGGCGCGAAATGCGGACCCCCGAACTGACTAAGCCGCTGATTGATTATTTCAAGGCCCACGAAATTGCGCGTCAGAAGTTCCCCGTGCTGCAGCAGATTTCCGAGCTGCAGGGAAAAGAGCCGACGTTCATCACGACGCTCGTGATGCAAGAACGGGACAAACCGCGTGAAACCCATATTCATATCCGCGGTGATTTTCTGCGGCACGGGATCAAGGTCACACCTGCGGTTCCCGCCGTCCTCCCGGCCCTCTCCGCTGAAATTCAGCAGCCAACCCGCCTGGACCTGGCGCGCTGGTTGGTGGGGTCCCAGAACCCGCTGACGCCGCGCGTGACCGTGAACCGGTTATGGCTCAAGTTCTTTGGGCGGGGACTGGTAGAAACCGAGAATGACTTCGGGCTGCAGGGAACCCCGCCGACGCACCCGGAATTACTCGATTGGCTGGCTGCAGAATTCGTCGCCAATGGATGGAACCTCAAAGCCATTCAACGGACGATCGTCATGTCGGCGACGTATCGGCAGTCGTCCCGGTACCGTCGGGAAGTGGCCGACGCAGACCCGCTCAACAAGCTCTACGCCCGCCAGTCACGGTTGCGGCTGGATGCCGAATTGATCCGGGACGTGGCCCTGGCGGCCAGCGGGCTGCTGGCCCCGGTGGTGGGTGGCCCCAGTGTCTATCCGCCGCAGCCGGCGGGTGTATTCGACTTTACACAGGACAAGAAGCCCTGGATTCCGGCCACGGGAAATGATCGCTTTCGACGGGGGATGTATACGTATCTCTGGCGATCGAGCCCCTATCCGGCAATGACCGTCTTTGATTTTCCGGATGCGAATGTCGCGTGTACGCGACGAACGCGATCCAATACACCATTGCAGTCCCTGACGCTGGCCAACGATCAGACCTTTGTCGAGTTTGCCCAGGGACTGGCACGCCGGGTGTTGCTGGAAGCACAAGGCGACGATCCCGCGCGGATGATCGCTGCCTTCCGGTGGTGCTTCGGGCGCGACCCGGCCCCGGCCGAATTGCAGCGGCTGCTGAAGCTGCTGGAAGAACAGCGGGCGAACTTCACGACGGAAGCCGCGCAGAAGATTGCACCCCCGAACCTGCCCAGTACGATCGTGCCGACAGAAGCTGCCGCCTGGACCGCGGTGGCTCGGGTACTGATTAACTTGGATGAATTTATCACGCGAGAATAAGCTCAACAGCGAACCCGGCCGAGACCACCAGAACGTCACGCCTATCCGGTAACCCAATACCATGCTCAGTCCCCACGATACACGGTTTTCGGACCACGAACAGGCCCTGCAAGCGGTCACTCGCCGGCATTTCTTCCAGCAGTGCCAGGTGGGACTGGGTTCGGTCGCGCTGGCTTCCTTGCTGAGTCATGGCGCCAATGTCCAGGCTGCCACCCCCACGCCGAATCAGGCGGCACTGAAGACGACCCATTTCCCCGCCAAAGCCAAGCGGGTGATCTACCTCTTCATGGCGGGGGGCCCCAGCCAACTGGAGTTGTTTGACTACAAGCCGAAGCTCCAGGAATTAAACGGTCAGGTCATTCCCGAGTCCTACGTCGCCAACAAGCGATTCGCCTTCATCAAGAGAGATGCCAAGCTGCTCGGCACGACCCGCAAGTTTTCCAAACTGGGTCAAGCGGGTGCGGAGATGAGCGAGCTGTTGCCGCATCTGCACAAGGTGGCCGACGACTTGTGCATCGTGAAGACGATGGCGACGGACGTGTTCAACCATGGACCGGCCAAGCTGTTCGCCAACACGGGCTCGCCCCAGTTCTCCGGCCGGCCCAGTTTCGGCTCGTGGCTGACCTATGGCATCGGCAGTGAGGCTGCCGATTTGCCTGGCTTTGTGGTTTTGCAGTCGGGACCGCGTGGCCCGCGAGGAGGCTCATCGCTGTGGGGCAGCGGCTTCCTCCCGACAAACTACCAGGGTGTGCCCTTCCGCAGCGGTGCTGAGCCCATTCTCAATCTCAGTAGCCCGCAAGGGATTGATTCAACTCGTCAGCGACAGTTTGTGTCGGCGGTGAATGACTTGAATCAACTCCGGCTGGAAGCGATGGGCGATCCGGAAATCGCCACACGGATCGCCGCCTACGAGATGGCTTACAAGATGCAGTCGAGTGCTCCCGAACTGATGGAT
Organism: uncultured Planctomicrobium sp.; assembly: GCA_964596215.1. Lineage (GTDB taxonomy): Bacteria > Planctomycetota > Planctomycetia > Planctomycetales > Planctomycetaceae > JAKFVC01. The sequence continues at coordinate 7,854 of CAZQUW010000141.1, forward strand.
ATCAGCGGGGAAACCAAAGAAACGCTCGAACTATACGGCGTTGAACCGGGTAAGCCCTCGTTCGCCAATAATTGCCTGCTGGCCCGCCGGCTGGTGGAAAAGGGGGTGCGGTTTGTGCAGCTCTACCATACCGACTGGGACCATCACGGAACTCCGGGAACGGAACTTGGCAAGTCGCTGGATGAGCGTTGTGCCGAGATTGACCGGGGCTGTGCGGCACTCGTCCAAGATCTGAAGCGTCGCGGATTGCTGGAAGACACGATCGTGATGTGGGGAGGTGAGTTTGGCCGCACTCCGCAAGGCGAAGCGCGCGATCTGATTGGCCGCGACCATCATATCGAAGCCTTCACAATGTGGTTCACAGGCGGCGGCATCAAGACCGGCCAGACGATCGGAGCGACCGATGAGATCGGCTACAACACAACTGCCGACCGCTTGCACATGCACGATTTACACGCGACCCTGTTGCATCTGCTGGGGATCGATCACCTCAAGCTGACGTACCGGTTCCAGGGCCGCGATTTCCGCCTGACTGATGTGCACGGGAACGTGTTTCAGAAGTTGCTGGCATAGTTGTGAAGTGACCCGGTCCAGACCGTCTCCTGTGCCTCCACACGAATCGTGATGTGAAGTGCGAGATAGGTCGAACCGCCAGATCTTCCGATTTCATTCATGTCGCAGGGCTTCAATCGGATCGAGTCTCGCGGCGGCACGTGCGGGATACAGGCCGAAAATAATCCCGACACCTACGGAGATCCCAAACGCCACCGGCAGGCTCCAGACGGCGATTTGCGGTTGCATGTCCTTAAAAATTCCGAAGAGATCCGACGAACCATTGTTGCCGTCGAGGATCCAGTTCAGGGCAACGTAGCGGATGCACTGAAACGCCAGGGGCGTCGTCAGCCCGAATAAGACCCCCAGGATGCCGCCGGTACCGGCCAGCACGATCGTTTCCGTCAGAAATTGCTGGGTAATGTCGATCTGCCGAGCCCCCAGTGCGCGGCGGATGCCGATTTCCCGGGTGCGTTCGGTCACGGTGGCCAGCATGATATTCATAATGCCGATGCCACCGACGACCAGGCTGATGGCGGCGATCGAGCCCAGCACGATATTGAAAATCTGACGCAGCTGGTCGGCTTGTTTCAACAGTTCGAGCGGAACGACCACGGAATAGTCTTTCTTCGTGCCGTGGTAGCGTGCCAACGTATCACGAATAATGTCCGCCGTCGCCAGGATGGTCTCGCGGTCGCGAATCTTGAACGTGATCTGATTGAGTTCGACTTGCTCAGAGGTCATCGTTCCGGCCCGGAAGCTGAAATCCTGGTCGCCCAGCCGGACCCGCAGGGTGCTGATAGGGGCGTAAATATCCTTATTGAAATCCTGCCCCGACAAGCTGCCACCAATCGCGGCCGAAGCGGAACGTTCTCCCGTAACACCCACAATGTTGTAGTAAACTCCGCCAATCTGCACACTGTGACCGACCGGGTTTTCAAACGGGAATAAGGTGCTGGCCACTTCTGCAGCCAGGACCACCGAGTTAGTTAATGTTTCCTGGTCGCGATCGGAAATGAATCGTCCCTGGACCAGTTTCAGATGATTGATATCAATGTATTCCGCCGTGCAGCCGACCAGCCGGACGTTCATCGCGCGGTGTTGGAAACGGGCTTCCTTATTGAGCTCGCGAATGGGAATCGCACTTTCCAGGGTCGGCAACGTCCGCTTCAAACGCTCGAAATCGGTCCGCAGCAATCCATAACGCGGCATCGATCCGAATGAACCCGAATTGGACGCCGCCTCTTCGACGGGCTTCACCGAGCGGACGATGATGTTGGTGGCCCCGAGGGCGACCACTTGTTCCTGGGCCTGCTTGCTGGCCCCTTCACCGATCGCCAGCATGGCAATCACCGAATACACGCCGAACACAATACCGAGCATGGTCAGTCCCGAGCGGAGCTTGTGGAGCATCAAGCTCTTTAAGCCCAACCGAACTGTGCGAAGGAAACGGTATAATGACATGGAGGGTACTCAGGGCTGGCAGGCGGGGCGGGCGGGAATTCGAAAACGCGGAGAGTCGCTCTGGCCTTCTTAGTCGTGTCCGAAAACCTGGTTTCAGTTACACGACTTCGATGCGACCCAGATAGTTTCCTGGAGATTGTCGGTGCGGGTCAAGCTGGACTCTTGCTCGCCGCAATCCTGGCCCTTGCCTGCCAGATGGAATCGAGCACGTCTGATACATATCTCTCTTCTGAAAAAGGACTTAGGATATATGACTTCAGGGCGACGATTGGTTCTCCGTAATCCGATTCGCGATAACAGTCGGTCATCGAGATCACAACCCCCTTGCCTTGCAGGGCATCTGCCTGAATCAGATCGAAAATCTGCCGATTATAAAGGTTATTGGCACGTAATTGTTCGCGATAACTGGGATCTTCGCGTTCGCGCTTGGGGACCGTAAAGGTATCAACACCGTCGGGATAGACTCGGAACAGGGTCACCGGCCCGAAATTGCCACCATTCAATACGGTGGTCGCCGCATGCCCTTCCAGCTGTTCCCGCAGGACTTCGGCCATCGAAACCAGATGTCCCAGCAGCGAACGCAGTCCATCCTTGCCAAACAGGCGCAGGTTAGCGAGCGCCGCCATCGGACCGCAACCGCTGCGGGTCGTCTCCAGGGTGTACTTTCCAGGGTGATAAGTTCCCGATTGGAACAAGTACGGAGTCGCGTCCTGTCCGCGCGAAATCAGCCGCAGATCGTGCACATTTTTGACGAGCAGCAAGCTGGAGACATACGGCGTGAAGCCAGTCTTATGGAAATCGATCCCGATCGAATCGGCGAGCCCCAAATGTTGAATCTGTCGCTTGGTGCCTGCCAGGGCCCGGACCGTTCGATGTCGAAAACCCAGCGGATTAATCTGAAAATCGTAATCATTAAATACCCCCCACGCCCAGCCGATAACCGCATCAGCATGAATGTGCGGGATGTATTCCAGTTGGAATTCATCCACCAGGCGGTCGCGAACGTCACGAATGGCAGCCAGGTCATCCAGGCCAAACGCGTCGGTAGTCCCCATCGTAGCAATGATCGCGGCAATCTTGCCGCCGTCTTTCAGGATCTGTCGAGCCTGTGACTCCAGCAGGCAGGGACGCATCTCATTATCAGCGGTCGTCGGAATCTGTACGACCTGATCGGTACCGATTCCCAGCCAGCTGGCGACACTCAGGGCCGCATAGTGCGCCCGCTCTGAACACAGGATAAATGCAGGTTCACGGAGTCCCTTACGGAATGAATCGGGACACGCTTTCTCCAATCCCAGCTTGACGCCGTACAGCGTCGTCCCGGTGCCGCCAAAAGTAAACAGCCCTCCGGAAAGTTGCGGATCATACCCCAGCAGCGACGAAGTCATCGCGATGACTTCCACTTCCGCGAGCCCGACTTTCCTGGACGATTCTTCACTGACCAGATTCGGATTGTAGATGGAGGGCAGCAGCCCGCCGATGATGCTGGCGATGGTGGGAGCCGGGACCACATTGATCTGGGCTCGCGGGTGCCCGAAGATGAACATGCCCGACAAATGGTCAACGAGTTGCTCGGTCACCGTTTCGAGCGGCAGAGTCCCGTCTGCCACCCGGCACTCGCGAGCGGCAGCGTAGTCCAAAGTTTCCGGGCGACCCAATAATGGCGTGACGGACTTCAGCGCGTCGACCTGATCGAGGGCGCGCAGAAACGAAAAGACGAAGTACGCATCATGCACACGATCTGAAACCGGCTGCGGAAACGCCTGGCGCAGGTCGTGGACGATGGTTTGATAGGGGGCAGTCATGCTGGGTGAGCGGTCTTGGTCAGTGTGAACTTCGGGGACCAGCGTTCAATTCGCCATACTGGGCTTAGCTGGCGCTGGTTAAGAAGCTCTGACAATACCGGTCGTGAGCAGGTCACAACCGCGACTGTTCAGTCAGCCTGAACTGCCGCCGAGGTTTTGTCAGCGTTTACAAGTAATTCTAGCCCAGGACGTCCACTTTCGCCCCTGCATTCTTCGCGGATGTACAGAGAATCTCGCAATCTTCCCACTCTTTTGCGAGTAATTCATCCCGCAGGCGTTCTGCAGACTGCTGGTCGGGGCACACGACAAACGCGGTCGGCCCCCACGAAGACTGACCGACGCCACGGACTCCTGTCACTCGCAGGTAGTTAACCAGAGACGTAATCTGCGGCGAGGAATAAACTCCCCCCTGGGCCGGTGCAAAGTATTCACCGACCAGATGTCCAAACTGAAAGAGCGCCTCACTGCACGCTTCGAAGTCACGTTCCAGGATTGCCGGCAGTAATTCCAGGACAGTCAGCTGGCAGAGTTGCGCTGAGACGGTTTCGGGCATCGGGGGCAAATTCGCAAACGCCTGGATCTCCGCCGCACCACACAAACCGCGAACATTCCTGGGCCGCACGAGCAGCAGCGACCAGTCTGCCGGCCAGGCCACCCGGGCGACCGCCGGTGAGACTTGTTGTGTCGAGCGTTTGCCACCCTCAACGATCAACCCGCCTTCGTAAAATCCGTGGATCCCCAGTGCCGACCGCAATCCGCGTCCGGCGCGGCGGGCCAGTTCGGTGGCATCCAAAGTAGTGTCACCCTGCAGCGCCGCAAAAGCGCTGGCCACGGCGAGTGCCAACTGAGTTCCCGAACCAAGTCCGACATGATGATCGATCGTCTCGGGCAAGCTCCAGCAGACGCCCGGTACGGTGGTTGTCCCATCGACGCGCGTGGTCGAGATATCTCGACAACGCCGCACGACATCCAGGACTCGTTGTCGCCAAGCTTCGGGTCCGGCATAGTCGTCCGCCGCAGATTCGCAGTCGCCGACTTCGGCCGTCAGGCGAAATCCAGGCCGCTCGACCATCAGCCCGACTCCGCCGAACTGGCGTCTGGCGAGCGGCGCGTGCGCCAGCAAGCCGAAATGCAGCCGGGCGCCGGTCGAGACAATCACACGAGAAGGCATGTCAACGCTAGGGCTGGGGTGCGGAAGTCTGACATCAAATCCGAGGAATGATTACACAGGCCCTATTGTGCAGAATCTGGCCCGACGTGCAAACGTCTGCCGTCAGTAGCCTGACTCTCCAGAGTCGGGCGAACCGCTGCCGCGGGGCATGTCGCATGTCGAAAGACAAGAATGAGGTACGAAATTCCCACAGACCAGCCAGGGACCGTCATCCCAATGTCTCGTACGCGGTCGACCTCTCGAGTTCAATCCACAGCAACATTGTGTGTCATGGCGCGTTAGACATTAGTCATTCTTCCCCCTTGTCCACCATTGGCTGGTGACTCGGCCTCCCGTGGGATAGAATCCGGGCGTGCGATGCAGCGGGCATCGCGAAGCGGTAGTGGCACCAGGAGTGAACCAGCATGATGATCGCGCGATGGCGTCAGTGGGCGGCCGTATTGGCCGTGCTGATGGGAGTTTCGACCGCACAGGCGAATGTGCGATTACCGGCGATAATCGGTAACAACATGGTCCTGCAGCGGGACGTTCCGTTGCCCGTCTGGGGCTGGGCAGATCCTGGTGAAAACATCACCGTGACGTTGGGCGAAAGCATGGCCACCGCGAAAGCGGATGCGGCCGGCAAGTGGAAGGTGACGTTGCCCGCCCAGAAGACTGCTGGCGGCCCCCATGAAATGATCGTGACCGGCAAGAACGCGATCAAGATTTCCAACATCCTCATCGGCGAAGTCTGGGCTGGTTCAGGGCAGTCGAATATGCAGTGGTCCGTCACGTCTTCGCTGAATGCGAAGGAAGAGATTGCCGCTGCGAATTATCCCAAGATCCGCCTCTTCATGATTCCGCTGATTCCAGCAGGAACTCCGGCGGACAATGTCCAGGCACAATGGGTGGAATGCTCGCCGCAAACTGTCGGCCCCTCCTCTGCCGTCCTGTACTTCTTCGGTCGTGACATCCACAAGGAGCTGAATGTACCAGTCGGACTGATCACCACCGCCTGGGGTGGAACTCGGATTCAGCCGTGGATTCCGCCACAAGGCTATACGGCAATCCCGGAGCTGGAAGAAGAGAAGAACCTGATGCTGGAAGCCTTGACGGCTTATGGCCAGGCTTTGGCGAGCTACAACGACGCCGTAAAGGCTTACACAACGGCGCTCAAGGCGGCCAAGCCTGGCGATCCCCTGCCGGCCGCCCCCGGGAACCTGCCTGCTCATCCGCTGAATACCAACTACCACTGGACCGGATTGTATAACGGGATGATTCATCCGATCGTGCCGTTCGGCATTCGCGGCTTCCTGTGGTACCAGGGAGAATCGAACAATGGCCAGGGCATGAAATACTTCCAGATGAAGAAGGGCTTGATCGAAGGCTGGCGCCAGGTCTGGAACCAGGAAGGTAACCGCGATTTCCCGTTCCTCTTCGCCCAGTTGGCCCCGTTCAAATACGGCGGCGATCCGACGAACTTGCCCGGCATCTGGGAGGCCCAGACCGCGACATTGGCCGTCAAGAACACCGGTATGGCTGTCTTGACTGATATCACGACATTGAACGACATTCATCCGCCCAACAAGCAGGAAGTCGGCCGCCGGCTGGCGCTGTGGGCATTGGCGAATACGTACGACAAGAAGGATCTGGTCTATTCCGGTCCCCTGTACAAGTCGATCAAGGTCGACGGCAACAAGATCATCGTCTCGTTTGAGCACGCAGCGGGATTGAAGTCACGCGACGGCAAAGATCTGAGTTGGTGGACCATCGCCGGGGCTGATAAGAAATTCGTCCCCGCGGTCGCCAAGATTGAAGGCGACACGGTGGTCGTCACCGCAGAAGGGGTGGCGGCACCAGTGGCTGTCCGCTTCGGCTGGCACCAGTTGGCGGAACCGAATCTGGCCAATGGCGCGGGACTGCCCGCTTCGCCTTTCCGGTCTGACACCTGGACCGACGCGGTCAACGTCAATCCGTAAGCGAACCGCTGGCGGCGTACAAAACAACTGCCCCGGGAAGCCTGCCTTCCCGGGGCAGTTGTGTTTGATCTTGCGCAGAACGGTTAAAGATATCTGGATGTGCCAGTTCATGGCTGGTTGCGTCGACGTGCTATTGCTGTCGTGGATCTGTCTGCCATACAGTCCGCCTGTATGCCGTCAGCGCTCTGGTACGACTCACAGAACTGTGAATCGAATTTTGGTACGAATTTCAGGCGACTCTAGGAATCTGTGATGAGTTCAATGGAACTGGAACTGTGGGTCGACGAAGTTGCCCGGTTAACGACACCCGATCGCATTTATTGGTGTGACGGTTCGCAGGACGAGAGCGACGCCTTAAATCAATTGCTCGTGGATGACGGCACGTTCACCCCCCTGAACCCCGAGCGGTATCCGAATTCCTTTCTGGCCCGCAGCGCCATTAACGATGTCTCGCGTACTGAAGGTCAGACTTACATCTGCTGTACGCATCCCGAAGACGCCGGTCCCACCAATAACTGGAAGAAGCCGCAGGAGATTCACCACACGTTGCGCGGTCTGTTCCGCCGCTGCATGAGTGGCCGGACAATGTATGTGGTCCCCTATCTGATGGGGCCTCCCCATAGCCCCCACAGTCGTGTCGGTGTGGAATTGACCGACAGTCCTTATGTGGTGGCCAACATGCGCATCATGACTCGCATGGGCCAGGTGGCACTCGAGGAACTCGAACGACAGGGGAAATTTGTCAAAGGGCTGCACAGCATCGGAGTGCTCGATCCGCAGGAACGCTACATTTGCCATTTTCCCGAAGAAGACAGCATCATCAGCTTCGGATCGAATTACGGCGGCAACGCGCTGCTGGGGAAGAAATGCTTCGCCCTGCGCCTCGCCAGCGCCATTGGCCGGCGGGAAGGCTGGATGGCCGAGCACATGCTGATCCTGGGCATTACCGATCCCCAGGGGCGCAAGACTTATATCACCGCAGCGTTTCCCTCGGCCTGCGGGAAAACCAATCTCGCGATGTTGATTCCGCCACCGGAGTATCAGGCGGCCGGATGGAAGGTGGAAACCATCGGCGACGACATTGCCTGGCTGCGGTTTGGTGCCGATGGGCGGTTGTATGCGATCAATCCAGAAGCAGGTTTCTTTGGCGTCGCTCCCGGGACGAGTCCCCGGACGAACCCCAATGCCATGGCCACCTGCAGTTCGAATACGATCTTCACGAATGTCGCCCTGTGCCCTGACAAAACGGTCTGGTGGGAAGGTCTGACTGACACCCCGCCCGAGGACTGCATCGACTGGATGGGGAATTCCTGGAAGCCCGGATCGGCCACTCCCGCCGCGCATCCCAACAGTCGCTTCACGGCCCCGGCCAGCCAGTGTCCCTGCATTTCGCCCGAATGGGAATGCCCGGAAGGCGTCCCCATCAGTGCGATCATTTTCGGGGGCCGGCGAGCTTCTGTCATGCCGCTGATCTACCAGGCTTTTTCCTGGCAGCACGGCACGTTTCTCGGTGCGACCATGAGCAGCGAGAAAACGGCGGCGGCGACGGGGCCGGTCGGCGTGTTGCGACACGATCCCATGGCCATGCTCCCCTTCTGTGGCTATCACATGGGAGATTACTGGCAGCATTGGCTGGATATGGGGGATCGTGGCGGCGAGAAGATGCCGCACATTTTTCACGTGAACTGGTTTCGCAAAGATGCCAACGGCCGTTACCTCTGGCCCGGCTTCAGCGACAACATGCACGTGATGAAGTGGATCGTCGAGCGCTGCCAGGGAGCGGGGGAAGCGGTGACCACGCCGTTGGGTTATATGCCGACCGCGGAAGCTCTCAACCTGGAGAGCATGGGCCTGAGCGCCGAGCAACAGGCCGAATTGTTCAAGGTCGATCGTGACGAATGGCGGCTGGAAGTCCACGAGCGCGAGAAATTCTTCCGACAGTTCGGCGACCGTTTGCCAGCCGGCTTGCGCGAGGAAAATGACGCTTTGCGGCAACGCTTGAGCTAGTTCAAACCCTGGGACGGGTCTCCCGGCCGGGTCTGAAGTCCCTATCTCCGAGCTAATTTCACTCAACTCGCCGGAAGGGTGCGCACCGCGTTCTGTGGTTGGTCCCCATCTCGGCCGTCTCGGGCTTCGGCAATGGATGTGATCGTCATCGCACCCTAAGAGACGCTGCCGAAAGGCGTTCTAACAAGGGCACGTCGCGCCACGTCGATCAGCCGGACTCGCGCCCCAGTTCAGGGGCGCCTATGCATCCCGACAAGTCCCACAACTACCTGCGCTTGCATGGGTTAGAGAGATTCCAAAATCGACCAACGCCAATATCGCGGGAGCT
>CAZQUW010000142.1:0-17127 GCA_964596215.1 uncultured Planctomicrobium sp.
GTCGATTTGTCGTGGGAAAGATTGTCATTAGGGCGGGCGAGCGGACGCTACTTTGCTAAGATCCCGTCAGCATTGTTGCTGGTGGGGTATCTGATCCAGCCGTTTACTGCCCGTAAACAGGCCTTGCATGACATCCTCGCCGGCACCATCGTTGTTCACCGCTGAGTCGCCCCTTTATGAGTCCTGTCGCCAATCTCGATGCTGCGGTCGATACGACCTTGCTGGTGATCACGCCGGAACACGTCCGGTTTGATTATCAACTGGCGGGGCCGTTTCATCGCCTGGCGGCGTACTTTGTCGACTCGATCGCCATGATCGCCGGTTGCCTGGCCATCGCCTTGGCCCTGTCCTATCTGGGCTCGGCCGGAATGGGAGTGACGTTATTTTTGTGGTTCGTCATTTTCTGGGGTTACGGCGGTCTGTTCGAAACCCTCTGGAATGGCCAGACCCCTGGTAAGCGCGCGTTTGGCCTGCGGGTAGTCTCACTGGGTGGCTTGACGATCAATGCCCAGCAGGCCGTGCTGCGGAACATCTTACGTGGGGTCGATGTCTTGCCCCCGCTGTTTCCCGGTCTCGTGTCCATGCTCTGTTCACGGCAGTTTCAGCGTTTGGGAGATCTGGCTGCTGGCACGATGGTCATCGTCGAAGGACGCCTGCGCGGTCCCGATGTCAGCTGGGGCAAGAAGTCGCGTGATGATCTGGACGCGTTGATTCCCCCCAATTTTCATCCCGACCACCAGCTGGTGGAAGTCCTGGGAAGTTACGTCGGGCGCCGCAATGATTTCTCCGCAGCCCGCCGACGCGATCTGTCGGGACTGCTGGCGAAACACTTCATTCGCGCCTGGAGCCTGCCGCGGCAGACCGATTCCGATCGGTTGCTGTGCGCGATGTATCGGCGGGCGGTCATTTCCCAGCAGGAGCAGGATGCCGAAACGGAACTCGATGTCGAACGCTGGAGGTTTCACGATCCATGAAACTTGCTGTCTTGATCGAACAGCGGGCCAGCGACTGGAAGGCACTCGAAGACGACTTGAACTGGGTCGCCAGTCAGCGTGGCAAGCGGCTGGATCCGCAACGCTTATCGGAGTTTGCCCGTCGCTATCGCGCCGTTTGCAGCGACCTGGCGCAGGCCACGGCGCGCCGCTATCCTCCCGGCACGATTCGCTATCTGCATCAACTGGTCGCGGCGGCACATGCGCAGCTCTATCGCGGTGAAACTTTTCACTTTCGAGATTGGGGCAAGACGCTGTTTGTCGCGGTTCCGCGGCGAATTTTGCGAGATCCCTGTACCTGGATTGCGATGGCCTTATTCTGGGGCTTGTTCCTGGGATCGCTCGCCCGGGCCTGGCTGGACCCCGATTTTGCCGAGCAAGTCGTGGGACGCGGCGTGTTGGCGAATATGGAATCGATGTACGCGCAGCCGCTGTCGGAGCGGGGATCGGACGAAGATGCCCGGGATGTAATGGCGGGCTTCTACGTCTTCAACAATGCCGGCATTGGCCTGCGGTGTTTCGCGAGCGGCTTGTTGCTGGGCGTCGGCAGCCTGTGTGTCATGGCGTTTAATGCGATTGTGCTGGGAACGATCTTCGGTCACATGCTGCTGTCGGACAAAAGTGCAAACTTCACCGAGTTCGTCACGGCCCATGGACCATTCGAGTTAACGGCGGTGGTCTTGTCCACAGCGGCGGGATTGCGTCTCGGCTGGTCGATGATTGATACACGCGGACTCAGCCGGGGGGCCGCCTTGCGCCACACTGCACCACGGGCATTAGAGATCGCACTCGCCGCGACAGTCTTGTTCGTGCTGGCGGCATTCATCGAAGGCTATATCTCACCGAGTGGCATGCCTTACGCATTCAAGGCGGGCGTCGCGATCGTCAGCACCCTGCTGCTGTTGGGATATGTGTTTGCCCTGGGCTGGCGCGGCCCGGCGAGATTTGAAGGGGGAACTTTCGGGGCCGGGAGGGTCGATCATGAGACTTGACCGAGCCCGCTTCGTGATCCGTCCGCGCGGGATCCTGGAATCGCTGGATCTGGCCTTTCTGTTTTGCGGTCAGCATTGGTGGGGACTGCTGCTCGCGTCCGCCTGCGGGATCATCCCTGCGATGGCCGTGAATTTGCTGTTGACCTCGCAGCTGGAAAGCCCGGAATTCGTGACGTTTATCCTGATGGTGGCCGAGGCCCCCTGGGTGACTGTCTGGATCACGCTGTACCTGGGGCAGATTGCATTTGCCGATCGGTTCTCCACACGGCTGGCCTGGCGCATGTTCTGGCGCGGAGCAGTCCAGCTGTTTGTATTTCAAACGATCGTGCGCAACCTCTGCATGATGTTATGGATCCTGGCGCCGGTGGCTTACGCCTCTCTCTATTACATGAACCAGGTGATCCTGCTGGAACAGACGCCCCTGGGAAGTACCTGGGGACGGCGAACGGCATTGAACTCACGAAACCTGGGCTACATCATTCAGCTGATCTGCACGGAACTGCTGGTGTTCAGCCTGGGGGTCTTCGTGGCTTCCCAGATGCTGAGGGCTCTGTCGGCCCTGTGGCGCGATAAGTTCTCCTGGTCCGCACAGCTCCTGACGCTGTGGGAGAATCCCTGGGGCTGGATGGGACTGGAGACCTGGGAGACGCAACTGGCCTGCTGGTTGTCGCTCTGTTTTGTGACGGTCTGGCGTTATGCCACGTATCTGGATTGCCGCGTGCGGCGAGAAGGGTGGGATGTCGAATTGCGCATGCGGGTGCAGGCCCTGGCCTACCAATCGTGGGAGGTGGGGTAATGCTGGCATTCTTTCTGATGGCACTCTTCGCCGCGGCCGAACCTGCGCCGGCTGGTACCACTGACGATCCCGCCAGCCAGGCCCTGGCCAAGCGGGACTTTCCGTGGTTTGATGCTCAGAAGCAGGCATTTCGTCCGTTGCAGCCCCCCGCCGAATCAGAGCGACCCAATCATGAACGGCCGGGAAATATCCCGCGAGTGGACGCGGGGAGCGGTCTGTCCCTGGTCGCCAGGGTTTGTTTGTTTCTCGTACTGGCGATCGTCGTCGGCTGGCTGGCCTATTTACTCTATTTGTCGCTGGAATCAGCCCCGGCGGAACCCGAACTCAAACCGGTCGCGCCGGCGCTCGATCCGGCGAAGCTGGAAGCGTTGCCCGCGGGGGTGCGGAATGTCACCGATTTCCTGGCCGAAGCGCGACGCCTGTTGCAGGAGTCAGATTTCAACCTGGCGATGGTTTTCTATTTCAGCTGGCAGCTGGTCACGCTGAACCAGGAGGGAGTAATCGAACTCGAGGTGGGCAAAACCAATCGCCGGTATTTGTCGGAAACTGGCCAGAATCGCCCGGCAGTGTTGCAGCTGTTCGTTCAATCGACACGGCTGTTCGAAGAGGCGTTCTATGGCGGGGTAACACTGGACCGCGAACGATTCCTGGAAGTATGGAAATTGCGAGATGATTTTCTGAAGCGGCCACAGACCCCGGGGAGGCGCCCGTGAGATTGTGCATGCTGCGTCTGATCGGGCTGTGTGCCTGCCTGTTGATATCCGGCTGCGGCGGTACCCCGCTGGACTCGAGCTACGGTGCCGTAAAACGTCCCAGCGTGAATGGCATCGGCGTCTTCGTCGACCTGCTGCGGTCGCAGGGGCGTCGCGTGGACGTGCTGCCCGCCATCAGCGGTCCGCTGTCGCGGTATTCGAAAGTCATTCTCTTTCATGAGGGCTTTGACGCGCTGCCTGAGGATACCGTCCAGTTTCTGCACGATTGGGGGGACGATCATCAGACCATTGTGATTGTGCTGCGTGACAGTGATTGGGCCATGGAATACTGGGAGGAGATCGCGAAGCAACTCGATAAAAACGCCCCGCTGGAAGCTGCGGCCGCACGCCGGGCCAGTGGCCTGGAGCGAGCCCTGTTGTTACATCAGACTTCCAGTTCCGTCGCGGCGTCGCCCCTGATCGGTTATGGGCTCGATGCGCACGCCAGGCCCGGGTTTGGCCGGGCCACGCAGGTGCAGGGAATTACGTTGGACAACGAGCAGGCGTCGGTGCGCGAGTTCAGTTTCCTCGTCGATTTCCCCTTGCGTCGGCGACTGGCGCTGCCCGGCGGGGAGAGTCAACCAGTCTCGGCTGTGTGGTGGGCCGGTGAAGAACCCCTCATGCTGACCTGGAAACTTGAAGATGGCCCCCGGATCTACATCCTGGGCACAGCCGCGCCTCTGCTCAATGCGGGTCTGGTCTACCCCGGCAATCGCCAGTTCGCACAAAAAGTGATGGACCTGGTCGCCGACCCGGAGCCGATGGCCGTCATCACTTCCAGCCTGCTGCTGACCGAGGACGAAGAAATATCGATGTGGCGCTTTGCCCGCATCTATCCACATCCGTGGATTCTGGGCCAGTCGCTGGTGGCCTTGATCCTGTTTTGCTGGTGGAAGTGGCCGATCTTTGGCCGGCCCCATACCGATCAATCAGTGGAAACCAAGCGTTTTGGACATCATGTCGCGGCGGTCGGTGAGATGCTGGCCCGCACCGGAAATGTCCGCTTCGCAGTGCAACGTATTCAGGAATGGCAACGAGTGCAGGAACACCGAAAGGGACGCCGCGGATGAGCAGTCAAGAACCGATCGAAATTTCCGAAGTCCAGGCTTCGATCGAGCAGATACTGGCCGAAGTGGGCAAGGTGTATGTCGGGCAGCCGCAACTGGTACGACTGGCGCTCGTCGCGTTGTTCGCCGGCGGGCACGTGCTCATCGAAAGCGTCCCCGGTCTGGGAAAGACCCTGCTGGTGCGTCTGCTGGGGGCCGTCCTGGGTTGTCACTTTCAACGCATCCAGTTCACGGCCGACCTGATGCCGTCCGATATCACGGGGCAACCGATTTTCGATCAGAGCGAGAATCAGTTTCGATTCCGGCCCGGTCCGGTCTTTACCCAGCTGCTACTCGCTGACGAAATCAACCGGTCGCCCGCGAAGACCCACGCGGCGCTGCTGGAAATCATGCAGGAAGGCCGCGTAACGGTCGACGGAACGACCTATGACATATCACCCCCCTTTATCGTGCTGGCCACGCAGAATCCGATTGAATCGGAGGGAACGTACAGCCTGCCGGAAGCCCAGCTGGATCGCTTCCTGTTCAAGCTGGTCGTCGAATATCCCACCGCTGAGGAAGAAAACGACATCCTGCGATTACATTGCCGCGACGAACGGGTCGATGAGCAGATCGAAGAGCGGCTGCAAACGATCATGAACCCCGATCAGATTATCGCCATTCAGAATACGTGCCGGCGAGTCGTCGTGCGGGATGAAGTCCTGTCCTACATCAATGCCATCGTCCGCCGCACGCGGGAATGGCCGGCGTTCTACATGGGTGCAAGTCCCCGTGCGGGAATTGCCCTGCTGAGCGGTGCTCGTGTGCTGGCTGCTTTTTCCGGCCGGTCCTATGTCATTCCGGATGATGTGGCCGAACTCGTGCATTCCGCGTTGCGGCACCGCGTCATTCTTTCTCCCGAAGCCGAAGTGGAAGGGGAAACGACCGACCGGGCGTTATCTTCACTGCTCAAAACGATCGAGGTACCGCGCCGATGATTTCGCCGCGCCGCCCCTTGTGTCTGCTGGCATTATTGCCGGTGGTCACGAGCTTTCTGCTGTACGTCGCTCCCCTGGCGTGGCCGCTGGTGGTCGCGATGGATGTGTTCGCGCTGCTGTTTGCGTTAACCGACCTGTGTTTTCTGCCGGGTAAAAAGACCTTCAGCGTGCGGCGCGAGATGGCCCGCGTCGCGTCGCGCGGTGAGCGTCATCCGGTGACTTTGCAAATCGACAATCACACCCGGCGTGCATTGGGCATCGTCGTGCGCGATGACCAGCTGCCCGGCATGACGCAGGAGCCACGCGAGTTCCAGCATCAACTGCCGGGACGCAACCGACTGCGTGTCGACTACATCCTGACCCCCCAACGCCGCGGCACATATCGCCTGGAATACGTTTATCTCAGGGTGGAAAGTCGTTGGAAGTTATGGTGCCGCACGATCCGGCTGGCGGTGCCCGATGAGTTACGCGTCTATCCGGCACTGAAGCAGATCGGCCGCTATGCGTTGTATGCCCGCCAGAACCGGATGTCGCTGCTGGGAGTACGCCGAGTGCGCCGGGTCGGTTTCGAGAACGAATTCGAAAGACTCCGTGATTATACCCCCGATGATCAGTTCAAATTTATCGACTGGCGGACATCGGCGCGGCGACAGAAGATTACCGTCCGTGACTTCCAGAGCAGCCAGAGCCAGCGGGTGCTGTTCGTGCTCGATTGCGGACGCATGATGGTCAGCGAAACCGAAGGGCAGACGATGCTCGACCTGGCCATCGACGCCGCATTGACACTCAGTTACGTCGCGTTGGCCAAACAGGACCAGGTCGGTCTGCTCTGTTTCAGCGATCGAGTGGTCCGTTGGATTGGTCCGGCAGGCGGGCATCGGCAACTCAATCGGCTGGTCCACGCCCTGCACGACGTGGAACCGGAATTTGTGGAATCACAGCTGGATACCGCCTGCCTGCATCTGCAGCAGCATTGCCGCAAGCGAACCCTGGTGATTCTGATCACGAATGTGCTCGATGATCGTCAGGCAGATCAAATCCGGTCCAATCTGGCGACCATGGTCGGGCAGCATCTCCCCCTGGCAGTGTTCCTGCGCGACTGGGAAGTATTTCGACCACTGGTCAACATCCCCGGTATTTCCCCCACGGACCTCAAGCCACCCGCAGGGGTGACTCGAGCCGCGCTGTTTAAGGCTGCGGCCGCGGCCGACATTTTGCGATGGCGGCACCAGACCCTGATGGAACTGCGGCATGCGGGCGTATTGTGCCTGGACAGTTTTCCGGAAGATTTAACCGCGCCACTGGTCAATGAATACCTGCGAATCAAGAACCGGCATTTGTTGTAGCATTCCGTGGCGTCTGAGTGGCGGCACTCGCCAGCCTGTGTGACGACATTTCTAATCCGGATTAATCACGGCCTGAAAAGCGTAGCCTGACTCTCCAGAGTCGGGCGAATTCCGGCGTACTGATCAACGATGAATACGCACCGCTGGCAGTCGACGCGAACTGGTGAGCGGATAAAACGACTTCGGCTACAGGCCGTGGCTTTGGCTTGTCCCGTAAAACGGGGAGGCCGTGTCAGCGACTCTTAACGACGATAGTCCCTGCCAGGATGTCATGCAGTGCTTGCCTGCGCTCCGTACAGGGCTGCATCAAGTAGCCGACCCCCAGCAAGAGGCCCGACAGAAACTTGCCAAAATACCGGACACTGGCCTGACCAAATGACACAGTCTCGCCTGCCGTATTCAGAACGCGCAACCCCATTAGTCGTTTACCCAGTGTCGCCTGCCTGGAGGAACTCTCTTGAAAGGCATAATACAGCCAGACAAACACGAACGACGCCACCAGGAAGAGAATCATCGCTGTCGACAGCCGTTTGCCATCGTCGCCGCTCAAGACCATGACGATTTGGCCGAAGAGAAAGATCACGATCCGCACGTTAACGCCGTCGACAAACTCGGCAATAAATCGCGTGAGAAAACCGGCATAGCGCGGCTGTCCCTCAGCGTCCGGGTATTGTTCTGATGCGAGATCCGATTCCGGAGCCGCAAACGGGTTGTAGTCCTCGTCGGATGCTTGTTGCATGCGTTTCCCCATCCCAGGCGACGAAACGTGATTCACCAATCCAAACCGAGATCCAACGCCGGGGCTGAATGCGTTAACGCCCCCACGCTGATGCGCTCGATTCCCGTCGCTGCAATCTCTGCAACATTGCCCAGGTTGATACCCCCGGACGCTTCCAACAAGACTTGCGGTGACTGACTGTCGCGAATGGCGACCGCCTCACGCAGCAAGTCAGGTCCCATGTTATCCAGCAATACGATGTCCGGATTAGCGGTCAATGCGTCACGCAGTTGTTCGAGCGTGTCGACTTCGACCTCCACCACAACTCCCGCCGCCACCTTGGCCCGCGCGGCCAGTACGGCTGAGGCAACCGTGTGATCGGGGCCAGTGGCTTTCCAGGCCGCCAGATGGTTATCCTTAATGAGCACCGCGTCAAACAGCCCCATCCGATGATTGCAGCCCCCGCCGGCACGCACCGCGTACTTGGCGAGAATCCGCCAGCCAGGGAGTGTCTTTCGCGTATCGAGAATCTTCGCCCTGGTTCCCTTGATGGCCGCCACGAACTTGGCAGTCAACGACGCGATGCCGCTCAAATGGGTCATGAAATTTAGTGCCGCACGCTCACCCGCCAGCAGGATCGGCACGGGCCCGGTGACTTCGGCGATCACGCTGCCCGGACTGACCGGCGAACCGTCCGGCAGCAGCGTCCTGACCTGGACATCCGGGTTCAGCAACTTCCACACGGTTTCCGCGAGGGGCAACCCGGCCACGACCCCGACTTGCCGCGATACGATGCGCACCGTGCCAACTTCATCAGGAGGCAGAAACGCCTGGGTCGTAATGTCCCCTTCGCGCCCCAGATCTTCGCGTAAAGCCACAGTCAGCAGGGGTTTCGCAGCGGCACGTTCAACGTCGGTAAATTCGATCGGCATGGGAACTCGGAATTCATGGTTTACGGCGAGCGTCCGGCGTAAACCGGATGGTTTTTGGACGGTGACTATTCCAGATGGCAACTCCACCTCAGGGAGCAGCATCGTATATTTTCACGGCCCTAACCGCGGAGCATCAAAAGTCGCTAACAACCATCCGGCTCACGCCGGACGCTCGCCTATTTAAAGTGATTAATACGCGATCACAGTTACGGAAGAATGCGGGGGCTGACGCCACCCAGCTCACCTAATTCATAGCGCAGTTCGCTGTATGCTGCATCTTCACCGACGGCAGCTCCGGCGACTTCTACTTCGACCAGATTGTCAAAAAACGTCGCTCCGCCTCCCATGTCCGACAAAGTCGTCGGTGTGGTGGAGTTCACGTTGCTGGCCCCCGGCGAGTACTTGTTCCACCAGATGCTGGGCGCCATGACTACCCCTTCGCGGACGGCGTCAGTCACTTTCGCCTGCGCGAGAAATTCACCCCGGGAATTGAAAATCCGCAATTGTTGCCCCGTTTGGATGTCGCGCGCCGCCGCGTCTGCGGGATGAATTTCCACTTCAGGCTGCCCCGCCGAGGCTCGTAGCGCATCGACAGCCACGAACGTCGAATTCAGGAAATGGGGTGATGGCGGCGAGATCAGCTGCAAGGGGTAGAACGACGCGATCTCGGGCATCGCGTCAACCGATTCCGCGGGGGGCGTCCATGTCGGTAACGGGTCGAGCCCCGCATCGGCCATGCGCTGGCTGAAGAACTCACACTTGCCGCTGGGAGTGGGAAACCGGCCCTCGGCAAATGGCGTATGGCGTTCGGGGAAGTTCAAACGCTGCGGCCCGTCGGCCAGCAAACTGGCGACGGTGATTCCCTGCAGTTCAGGGGGGACTGTTGCGGATCCTTCCCACAAGGCCACCTGTGCGAGCTGCTGGTCACTGATATCGAACGTCTCCGACTCAAACCCCAGCTTCCGGGCCAGATCGCGGAAGACCTGGCTGTTGCAGCGCGACTCCGCGTAGGGGGGAATCACCGGCTGATTAACCTGGACCCAATTGTGACCATACGAGGTATGGAGATCGAAGTGCTCGAGCTGCGAAGTCGCTGGCAGGACGATATCCGCATAGTCAACCGTATCAGTCGGCAGCAGGTCATGCACGACCGTAAACAGATCCTCGCGCCGCAACCCTGCCAGCACGCGTTGCTGATCGGGGGCGACCGCCGCCGGGTTGCAGTTGTAAACATAGAGGGCCTGCACTGGCGGTCCGGGCAGCTGGCCTTCCAGGGCCTCGGCCAGTTGCACCATGTTGATGGTGCGGGTTCCGGGCGGAGTCAAATCGGGTCGCTCCAACCCGCGCGAATTCAGCGGGTAGAGACCGCTGGTAGAAAGCAGAATGCCCCCGGCCCAATGCCGCCAGGCACCGATGATTGCCGGCAGGCAGGCAATCGTCCGCACCGCCATGCCACCGCCTCGATGCCGCTGCATCCCATAATTAACGCGGATGGCAGCCGGCGGGGTGCGGGCATATTCGTGCGCCAGCCGCTCGATGTCGGCCGCCGGCAGACCCGTGATGCGGCGGACTTGATCGAGACCGTAGTCCTCGGCCACCCGCTCGCGCAACTGGGCAGTCCCCAGGCAGTGTTGCTCCAGATATTGGCTGTCGGCCAGACCGTCACGAAAGATGACATGCATCAGCCCCAGGGCCAGGGCCGCGTCGGTGCCGACGCGCGGAGCCAGATGCCAATCGCTGCGAGCTGCCGTCACACATCGATAGGGATCGATGGTGACAATCTTCGCCCCGGCCTTCCGAGCCGCCACCATGTAGGTCCAGAGATGCGAATTGGTGACGGCGGTATTCGAGCCCCAATTGATGATGTAGCGGCTGTCGGCAAATGCCTCGGCCTGCGTCCCGATCCGGTGCCCGATGGTATACGAGTAGCCCAGCGCCCCGGCGGTCGCGCAAATCGTGCGGTCGAGTTGCGATGCCCCCAGCCGATTGAAAAACCGCCGATCCATCCCTTGCGACTGAATCTTGCCCATGGTGCCACAATAGCTGTAAGGCAGAATCGCCTGCGGACCATGCGGCCCCTGGGAAATAGCCTGAAAGCGGGCCGCAATCTCGCTGAGAGCCTCATCCCACGTAATCCGCTCAAACCGCCCTGCCCCCTTGGGACCAATCCGTCGCAGCGGATGTTGCAAGCGGTCCTGGTGATAGACCAGATCAAGGTAGTGCGACACCTTGTGACACAGGAATCCGCGCGTGTAGGAATGATCGGGGTTCCCCGCCAGTGCCGTGGCACGATCGCCCTCGACTGTCACCACCATCGAACACGTATCGGGACAATCGAGAGGACAGACTGATTTCGCAGGGGCAGAACTGGACATAGCAGGACGAACCTTATGCAGGGGGCGAAACATCCGCAGTCGAGCGGCTTTTCCCAAGTCCCCTATGATAATCAACCTCGCGCCGGTCGTCTGCGGAAATCGGACTGATGCATCGCAGGGCACCACAAATCCAGGCGGGCCGGCCGGCGTATGCCACCACCACTGGACTGGCAGGAGCAGTCCGTTTTGCAGGCATTTTTAAAATTGGCTCCCCTTGTCGGCATTTCGGTGGCAAAACTCTTCACAATTGCTCTGGACAAGTAAAAAAACTTCGGATACATCTCCGCACCTCACCGCTTGCATTTCTTGTCTGTCACATCTCGTCTGCTCCCCCAATTTCCACTTGTTCCTGATCCTTTTCGCGGAGGCCCCTCCATGCCGCCAGCGGCTTCGACCACTGCGCGCCGTTCGACCACTGCCAGCCTGGGTTTTCTATTCCCCGTGCTGCTGTGTGCGTCCGTGCTGGTGATCATTGCGCCGTTGCCGGCCATGCTGCTGGACCTGCTGCTGGCGGCCAATATTACAGCTGCCGTCTTGATTCTGCTGACCACGATTTACGTCCGGCGACCTCTGGAATTCAGCGTATTTCCCGCCATCCTGCTGGCGACGACGCTGTCTCGTCTGGTTCTCAATGTGGCCTCGACCCGGTTAGTCCTGTCGCGAGGCGCAATTGATGGAGAACTCGCGGCCGGGGGTGTCATCCGGGCGTTTGGCGATTTTGTCGCCGGCGGCCAGATCGTCATCGGACTGATCATCTTCGCGATCATTCTCGCCATCCAGTTTCTGGTCATTACGAAAGGTGCCACTCGCATCAGTGAAGTGGCCGCCCGCTTTGCACTCGACGGTATGCCCGGACGGCAAATGGCCATTGACGCGGATTTAAACTCAGGACTGATTACGCTCGAACAGGCACGCACCCGCCGCGATGAAGTCTCACAACAGGCGGATTTTTACGGAGCCATGGACGGTGCCAGCAAGTTCGTCCGTGGCGATGCGATCGCCGGGCTGCTGATCACCGCCATTAATATCGCCGGCGGTCTGTTCATCGGCATCATTCAACATGGCATGCCGGTCGGGCAGGCCCTGGAAGTCTTCACCAAGCTGACGATCGGCGACGGACTGGTTTCGCAAGTCCCCGCGTTCCTGATCTCGCTGGCTGCCGGCTTGATCGTAACGCGTAGTTCCACCGACAGCGACTTGCCGCAAGACGTCGTCAGCCAGATGTTCCGCCATCCCGAAGCACTCGCGGTCTCCGCCTGTTTCCTGGTCGGCCTCTCGTTTACCGGATTACCACCTGTTCCGTTGCTGTTCCTCGCCGCGGTGTGTGGCGTACTGGCCTGGTCGCAATCGCGGGCCAATGCAGCCGAACAAGCACGATTGGCCCAAGCCGCTGCCACCCCTGTCGCCGTCGATAACAAATTTGATGATCAGCTGGCCGTCCATCCGCTCGAGCTGGAAATTGGCTATGGATTGATTCGCCTGACCGATCCGACGCCCAGCGGCGATCTGCTGAATCGCATCAACCGCATCCGTCAGAAACTGGCACAAGAACTGGGGATGATCCTGCCGAGTGTGCGGATCAGCGACAATCTGCGACTCAAGCCACATCAATATCGCATCAAGCTGCACGGCATTCCGATTGCCACTGGCGATGCCTATGCGGACCGCTGCCTCGCCATCAATACGGATTCCGTGTCCGGTGACCTGCCAGGCATTCCCGGGGTCGATCCGGCGTTCCAGCGACCGGCGGTCTGGATTGAACCCGCAGATCGTGAGAACGCAGTACAACTGGGCTATCACGTTGTCGAGGCAGCACCAGTCGTGGTCACGCATCTGACCGAAGTCATCCGCCGGCACAGCGACGAACTGCTGTCACAACAGCAAGTTCACCAGTTGCTGGAACGCTTAAAGAAACAAAGTCCACGAGTCGTCGAAGACCTGATCCCCGGGACGATGAAGGTCGCTCAGCTCCATCAGATTCTGATCAACCTGCTTCGCGAACGCGTCACCATCCGTAATCTGGAAACCATCCTCGAAACCCTCGCCAGCCAGGCCGGCCGGACTCAGGATCTGGGCCGCTTGACCGAATGTGTGCGGATCGGCTTGCGTCGCACGATCTGCCAGCAACTGCGAGACACACACGGCAATTTGCGAGTCGTCGCCGTGGAATCCGAACTGGAAGACATGCTGCTGCAGAGCCTGTCCGTACAATACGGGCAGGAAGCAACGTTCGCGTTGGCGCCGCAGACTGTCGAAGCGGTCCAGCATGCCATCGACTTTGAACTCTCCCTGTTAACGATGCCCGGTCATCCGCCGGTCGTCCTGTGCAGCCCGCCGGTGCGAGCCAGCTTGCGACAGCTGATTGCCCACACGAATCCTTCCGCCGCAGTCCTCAGCTTGTCTGAGATTACCCCCGATACGAAGGTCCTGATTCACGGTCGCGTGTCCTTGCATGCGATTCAGGACACCCCGCTCGTCAGCAGCCGCTAACTCACCCAGCATCTTCCCCTGCCCTAGGAAGCCGCGAACCCATGACTGAAGTCAGAACATTTCGAGCCGCCACGATGCAACAAGCGATGGATGTCGTGCGCCGTGAATTCGGGCCGGAAGCAGTAATCTTGCACACGCGGGAAACGGCCGCCTCGAAAGTCTGGCCCTGGTCGCGACGTCCCGCCGAAGTCGAAGTGACAGCTGGCCGCGATGTCTTCGCATCGTCCCGGACCAGTTCACAGCGTCTGCCGGTCTCCAGGCCGGCTCCGGTCGCCGCTCCCTTCACCATTGGTGAAATGAAGTTCGAGCCCGTTCGGGTAGCGCCGCCCTTGGAAACTCCGCGTGTTCCCCGCGCTCAAACCGGCCGGCAGCCGGTGATTCAGGGCCTGGCTGCGGCCGCCAATCCCGGCACCCCGATCATCACGCAACAACGTTCCTTTTCGTCCGCCGCCAATCGTACTTCCGGAAACTTGAAGGTGGCCAATCTGGCCTCGCAATCGGAAATGGCGCAGCAGGTCCTGTCGCTGCAAAATCTGTTACAACAGCTGACCGCACGACTGGAACCAGACCGTACCAGCATTCCTGCAGAACTCTTTCCTGTTTATACCCGCTTGATTGATGCCGAGGTTCCCGAAGAGACGGCCCGGCAGCTGACCATCCGCCTGAAACGTGAGTTTCCGCAGACCGACTGGTCGCATCCTACGCAAGTTCCGGCATTGCTGTCGGGTTTGGTCGAACGTGATCTGCGCTGCACGGGAGCGATCAAGACGATCCCCAATCGTCGCAAGGTCGTCGCCCTGGTCGGACCGACCGGCGTCGGCAAGACGACCACCATTGCCAAGCTGGCCGCCAACTTCAAACTGCGGGCTGGACTGCGAGTCGGCCTGGTCACCGTGGACACATATCGCATCGCCGCCGTCGACCAGCTCCGCACCTATGCCGAGATCATCGACATCCCCATGAAGGTCGTCTCGGGCCCACGCGATATGTCACGGGTCCTCAGCGAAATGTCCGATCTGGATCTGGTACTCATCGACACCGCAGGCCGCAGCCCGGCTGACGAACTGCAACTCCAGGAGCTCAAAAACCTGCTGGCCGAAGGTCCCGTGGATGAAGTCCACCTGGTCCTCAGCCTGGCCGCCAGTACCCGTTCGCTGGTCAACACGGCTCGTCAATTTTCCGGCGTACGGACCAGTTCGATGATTCTGACCAAGCTCGATGAGTCACCGGGCCTGGGCCAACTGCTCGCCGCGCTGCCCGAACTCCCCTTCCCCATCAGCTACCTCACGACCGGCCAGAACGTTCCCGACGACATCGAACCGGCCGTCGCTTCACGGCTTGCTCGCCTGGTGTTAGGCCTGGAAACCCTGCGTGTGTAGTTTGTAGGACAAATAGAAATTCCCGGGGCACATGCCGTCTGGACTCACCGCACTCATTTGATGTTTAGCGTCCCGTTACCGAAAGCCCTTCCACCATGCGCGATCAAGCCACAATCCTGCGAGGACTGATGGAACGCCACGCCCAGCCTCAGGCTCGGCAGGAGCGCGCTGCGTCGCAAACCGGAACGCGCTGCCTGGCGATCGCCAGCGGTAAAGGTGGGGTCGGCAAGAGTCACATCGCGCTGAACCTCGCCATTCAACTCTCAAAAACGGGTCGCTCGGTCTGTCTGCTCGATGCGAACCCCGGGCCCGGCAATCTGGAGTTGATGTGCGGCCTCAACGGATATTGGAACCTGAAGCATGTCGCCACGGGCGCACGCAGTGTCGCCGACGTCGCGCTGGAAGGTCCCCAGGGGATCCATTTGCTGAGCGGTGCCGCGGAAATCCTGGCTTCCCCATTTCGCTCGCCCACCGCCTCACAACTGCACGTCTGGGACGAGGTCGCTGAATTTCTGAATCAACACAAGTATGTCATCATCGACACTGCCAGCGGCGATCAACCGCTGACCCGGCGACTGATGCAGGCGGCGGATTGCACGTGGCTGGTTACGACTCCCGAACTGACGGCAATTGCCGATGCCTACAGTCTGGTCAAGTCGTGTGCCGCCCAAGGCGATCTGCCCCAGATTGAAATCCTCGTAAACCGCTCTGAATCGGCCGTTCAAGCTCGCGATATCATTGATCGGATGCAGCAGACAGCACGGAGCTTCTTACAGCAAGAAATCTATAGTGCGGGGTATCTGCCGCAGGACGCCTGCGTGTCCCACGCAGTCGCCCAGCGTCAACCGTTCGTGCTCGCCACCCCCCGGTCGGCAGCAGCCCAGGCCATTACTCAGCTGGCCGCACAATGGACGCAACGGACCGCCGAAAGCCATTCCACATTCACTCATCGGATCACGGGGCACACCCGTCGCGCCGCGTAAGAACGCGGTCGCAACCCGATGAGCCCGCCAGAATCCTGCCGCTTTATTTTTATCCCCATCCCCATCACCTTTCACCCAGCCCGCGCAGCCTGCTTCTAAACAGGTTGTAAAGGTGCTGACAAACGCATGTCATTTTAAACAGGGTTGTTTAGTTAGTAATTGGCAAGATATTCCTTAAACAACGATTTGATTAAATTCTCCGACCGCCAATGCCGATATTAAACTTACGGGACAACATCGTCGCTTCAGTTCCTTGTCAACTGCGACAGCGAGTGAAGAGCGATGTGTTTCGCAGGGTCACGAAATGCACGATCCGTCCCCATCGCCCGAGTGCGGTGCGGACACTTGGGCAGATCGCGATGGCAGGGCGGATCGAGCAGCCACCAGTTCCCCCGAGCTGGCAGTCACGTCCACTGTGATGAAACATCCATACCGATTCCCAGTATTGGCCGTACAGCCAGCCGCATGGCGAATCAACGTATGTGGACCGCGACAACGCAGAATATCCGTCAAGTCGACGCAACGATTTGCCACTGAGTCACCACGGAGGGTTGTATGACAACACAGATCGAGAACGACGTCAGTGACATCTGGACGGCACTGAAGCAGGATCCTAATAATCAGGATTTGCGCAACATCCTGATTGAGCGTTATCTTCCCCTGGTGCGTTACAATGCCGACCGAGTCTGGGCCAAGTTGCCAGATGGCGTTGATTTAAACGATCTGATTTCTGCGGGCGTATTCGGCTTGATGGATGCCATCGAAGCCTTTGATATGACTCGCGGCGTCAAATTCGAAACGTACTGTGTACCGCGTATTCGCGGAGCCATGCTGGACGAACTGCGGACGATGGACTGGGTTCCCCGTCTGGTCCGCAGCAAGGCCAGCAAGATGGAAGCTGCCCGTAAGCAGGCGGAAGCCGAATTCGGTCGTCCCCCGACCGACGGCGAAATCGCGCAGAAGCTCGAACTGCCACTCCCCGAATTCGAAAAGATGAAGGCCGAAGCCAGTGCGGTGGGCCTCGTCAGCTTGAACAAGAAGTGGTACGAAACTGACAGCTATAAAGACGTGCGAGAAATCGATATCGTCGAAGACAGCAAGGGCGAAGATCCGACCCGCGGCATTCAAAAGCGGGATCTGATGAAGCTGGTCACCAAGGGACTGAATCGCAACGAACGACTCATCATCATCCTCTACTACTACGAGGAATTGACGATGAAAGAAATCGGTCAAACGCTGGGACTGAGTGAATCGCGCGTCAGCCAGATGCATTCGAGCATCGTGGCCCGCCTGAAAGATCAACTCCGCCGCCGCCGTCCCGAATTCTC
>CAZQUW010000143.1:0-3492 GCA_964596215.1 uncultured Planctomicrobium sp.
AGGGCATCCAATCCCAAAACCAAACGGTGATAAAACGCTAGCTTCTCTCTCCGCAACTGGTGAGTTCAGGCTCGTCCACATTCAGCGCCGGGAGTTCGCCGAAACGGAGCTCACCGCGGGCGAAAGTGGCGACCACATCGAGCCGGGTGGCACCGGGGGGAAGATGGAAGAGGAACAGATCGGCCCGTGATCCGCGCTGCAGTCTGTACTGCGGTTGCTTCAGCAATTGGGCAGGAGTGCGGGAAGCCATGTCGATGGCGTCCCGCAGCGAGCATCCCGTCATCTTGATCACGCTGGCCACACAAGTGTCTGTTCCCAGGCTCGAACCGGCCAGAAGTTGTTGCTGTCCGGCGACCACAATGCGGCCATCGGGCAGTAGTTCAAACCGTCCTGAGCCGAGTTCATAGATACCGGGAGCACAGCCCGCGAGTCCCGATGCATCGCAGGTCAGGATCGTACGATAGGGGGATTTTGTCCGCACGATCGTATTGACCACTGTCGCCGGGAGATGATGCCCGTCGGCAATAATGCTGGCATAAAGCCGCGGTTCACCCAACTGTTCCCAGATGTAATTGGGATGCCGCCGCATCGTGCCATGGGCACCATTTCCCAGGTGGGTACTCAAGGTGGCGCCAGCGTCCACCGCGGCCTGAATCTGATCGCGTGTCGCCGCCGTGTGTCCGATGGCAATCGTCATACCACTGGCGACGGCACGTCGGATGAACTCGATGGCCGCGTCTGATTCCGGTGCCAGGGTGACCAGCTTGATGCGACCGCCGGCAACTTCCTGCAACCGGGAAAACTCATCCCAATCTGCGGGCCGGACATGTTCGAGGGGATGGGCACCGCGGGGGCCGTCTTCGGCACTGATATAGGGGCCCTCCATGTGAAACCCGGGGACCATGTCGCTGGCCCAGCGATGTTCTTCACACGCTTGCCGCAAGGCCCCAAATCCCGCCGCGAAGGCCTCGTAACTGGTCGTGATTAACGTCGGATATAACCGCGTGACGCCATAGGCAAAGTAAGCCTGCAGCGTCAGCAGCACCTGATCCCGGGTCAATCCGGCGTGGCTGTACCAGATCCCGCTGTGGCCATTGATCTGCAGATCAAACAGGCCGGGGGCGACGTAGGGCCAATCGGTCAGCGGGCCACGGGGCCAGACCGGTGCGACGTCGGCGATGCGATCATGCTTGATCGTAATGGCACATGGTTCACCTGTGTCATAGCGACGTCCGAAAACGAGGGGCATAGTGCTCGTACTTTCCATCAACTAACAGGAATCGGCAGTTCAGCGGAGCGTTTCAGTCAACATGGCAGGATTTGTCTGGCAGCAGTCAGCAGGAACCTCTTTTGGGGCGTATTGCGGAGTCGATTGTGAAGGAGTGGCGACCGGGATTCCAGTCTCAGCCCTCGTTTTCTGCACTCGGGCTGTCGTCTACCATTCACCCAGTGTCACTTCAATCTCCAGGAATTCCCCACCCCGATTGACTTCCAGATAGACGATGTCTCCGCCCCGTTTTTCGCCGAGCAGCGCAGTCAGTGCGAGAAACCCGTTGACGCGCAGGCCATCCAGATGGGTGATTTCGTCTTCAGCCAGCAGTCCGGCGCGATCCGCGGGCGATTTCGGCACAACAGTGTGGATGACGCAGGTTTCCGGGACCGCGCTCTGACTTTTGATTCCGAGGTACGCGGAACTGCGAACATCAATGCGTACTCCAGACAGTTTTGTCCGGAGTTGATCTTGTTCTTCAGGTGTGAGGGCGATGTCCTTGGTAATGGACATGTATCGCAAGTCAGGCAAACGCTGCAGGTACTTGATGCCGTTCAGTCCGCCAGTCCATTTCCGTCCGAGCACGACATGGGCAATCGTGCCTTCATCGTTCAGGTCGGCTTCGACTTCTTTTTCCCCTTCGTCGTCCAGCACCATCGTGGCGATGATATTACCTCCCAACCGCTTAACGGCGGCGATGGCATGCCGGCGGCGAATTGGCCCGAGGGTGGTTGATAACACTTGCTGAGTGCGGACGACGGCCACGGCCGGCCCATTCTCGCCCAGGCCTTCCAGGGCTTCGTCCGCCGCCATGGCGACCTCGGGATCCGGTGACTCGTAAAGTTGTGTCAACAGCTCGATGGCGCGCGCGGTGGCTTCCAGGTTGGAGCCCCGCGCCGCCGCCGCGAGCGCCGTGATGCCAGATGTTCCACTGCGACGCAAGTTCTTCATCGCGGCCTGACGTTCTGCATAGACGTCACTGTCCAGGTTCTGAATCCATTGCTCCACGTCGGTCAGAGCGGGGGCCTGCGCGAGGGGGCTCTTGTCCGCGGGCTCTCGCACGACTCCTTTTTCGGCAGCCGGTTTCTTATCAACGGTCTTCGCGGGTTCTTCACCTGCAGGTTTTTCTTCAGCGGCGGCCTGTGTTGAGGATGTTCCAGCTTTGGGGGTATCTTCCGCGGCAGCTGCCGAACTTTGCAGCAACAGAAGGGACAATGCCGACACGAGCCAGGTCAACAGGATGACGTGACGATTTCGGTCGCCTGCTGCGTCACTGCGACAAGTGAATCGAAGATTTTCCTGCCGAGCCATAATAGTCACTCACGATTCCGTTCAGCATTGAGAACACCGGTCGAACCGGTGTGGCGCAGTTCAAGCCAGTATAGTCTCATAAATTATCCGCAATGTGAGCAGTTTCGTCCACGCAGGTTTGGCGATGAATCGAGGAATTCTTAGCAACCGGCCGATCTGGAGTTGTGGAAAATCGCCCTTACGGTCTCTAGAATCGGGCGGTTTGAGCCTGATCCGGGAACGCAGTGTTCGCGCTTCGCAGGGGCTGCCGATGCTTCAAGTTGTTCAACGCTGCCCGATGCGGCGGGGCATTGTCGATCGGTCCATTTGTCCGAATTGCACGCCAAGGTAGGGATGCACTCATGGTAGATTCGCGCTGGGTTTTGACCGATGTTGAAAAGGGTGTCTATTCTCCGGAGTTTCTTCTCTCACCGCGGATGCCCGACAAATTCATCGATGCTGCAAAATGGTTTCCCGGCAATACCGACTGGTCGGTGAGCAAACGGACGCTGCGTGGTGGAGTCTCGGAAGGGGTCGATGTCGTCGAGATCGACAACGGCAAACTGAAGTTCAGCCTGCTGCCGACACGCGGCATGGGACTGTGGCAGGGAAGCTATGCCGGCCTGGCCCTGGGTTGGAAATCACCCGTCGAGATGCCGGTGCACCCCGCGTTCGTGGACCAGTCGGCCCGCGGGGGGCTCGGCTGGTTGATTGGATATAACGAATGGATGGCCCGGTGCGGACTAGAGTCGAACGGTGCCCCGGGGATGGACATCATTCCGAACAATCAGGGCGAACCCGTTTCGACGCCCCTGACCCTGCACGGTCGGATCGCGAATATTCCGGCTCATTTTGTCGAAGTGAGCGTCACGCCGGGGACTGGCGGCAAACTGAGTGTCACGGGAATCGTCGACGAATCGATGATGTTTGGC
>CAZQUW010000143.1:3592-9201 GCA_964596215.1 uncultured Planctomicrobium sp.
GGGGTCAGCTTGCGGTTTAACAAGCAGCAACTCCCTTGCTTTACGCAGTGGAAGAATACGTCGGCCGAAGCGGACGGCTACGTGACCGGTTTGGAACCAGCGACCAACTATCCCAACTTGAAAACCTTCGAGCGGAAAAACGGACGGGTGATCGTGCTCGAGCCCGGTCAGACTTACACCACGCGCATGGAAATTCACGTTCACAATACGGCGGATCAGGTGGCCCAGGTCGAGGAAGAGATCAAGGCGATTCAGGGGAGTCAGCCGCGACGCATTCATCAAACGCCGCAGGCCAGATTCACCCCGCTGTAAGCTTTGCATGGGCGATACGGGACGGGCGAGTGGGACGGGGCTCCCGGCCCGTCAGTCCCCTTTTTACTGGAAAGCGGCTGGCGTCCGCCGGTTGCTCGGCCTTCGACGCGCTGGACGGACGGGCCGGGAGCCCCGTCCCACGGATTCGGTCACGACTTGGGTTTGGTCTGGCCTGGGGGGACGAGGTGATAGTCGCCCCAGCCCCAGACTCCTCGGTATTGCTGCTTTGCCGCTTGAAATTTCGCATCTTCCGCGGCGTCGCCATAGCTCGGCCAGATGTCGAACAGGTAGCGTGCGTGCTCACCAAATTGTCCGAGTTGATCGTAGGCGTCTCCGCAGATGACATCGGTCACTTTGGGTTGAGCCGCACAGATCCGATCGCCGAACCAATCGAGCAGTTCGCGGCTTTGTTCAACCACGATGACGCGTTCCACCGTGGTCTTCGCACAAACCTTGCGAAGCAGGTAGCCCATGCCCAGGCCACCGATGATGACGGTCCCCTTCGCCATCGAAATCCCTTCACGCAGCGTGAAGACCTCCATCGGCGTGAGACTCATCCAGACCGCCAGAGTCCGGCCATCCAGCAGCACGGGGATGACGACATCCTGATCCCAGCAGACCACGCCCGTGCGGCGGTTCTGCAATAGCGGGATCCCCTGACCTCGTTTCCAGAGACGGTTCATGTAGGCGAATTCGCCTCCCGGGCTTCTTAAAAGCAGGTTCTCGGGAGTGTCCTCTGGATCGGCAGGATAAGGCTCAACGTCGAACAGTGGAACGGCCTGATAGGTCTTTCCCTGGAGCACCAGTTCCGGCTTGAACCGCGTGCGATCTTCATCCCATGGTTCCGCCACCTGGCTCAACGCGATCGCCAGGGATGTTTCCATGGAATCCTTGATAGCACGCTTCTTCCCACGGCGGGGGGCAACAGCCTTGCGCCACGGATTCTCCGCGAAGGCCTCGTCGGTCTGGGGGGGCGGCGGATCTTCTGGATGTGGCATAGGTAATCAATTGCTGAAGCGCAGAGTGCCAAAGGTCGTGGGAATATGGATGGCTCGATGTGAGTTGCAGTCCACAGCGTGCATGCAGACAGGATTCGGCAGGTGAGCTTCGCCCTGTCTAATTGCGCGGGCCGCAGCCAACTCCACAGGCTACGGCACTCCAGCCAACCAGGAACAGGACACCGCCAATCGGCACAATGGCCCCCAGCCAGCGCTGGCCGGTCAATGTCAACAGATACAGGCAGCCGGAGAACAGCAGGATGCCCAGCAGAAACGACCAGCCAGCGACCGACCAGCAGGCTGAACGACTGGACTGGGCCAGCAGCCCGACCAGCAGCAATGCCAGGGCGTGATACATCTGGTACTCGGCGCCCGTCTTGAAATCTTGCAGATACTTCTGAGCTGCCGGGATTTTGACCCCCGCGACTTCTCGCGGTTCAGTTTGGGCATATTTCTGCTTGAAGTAGCCGTCCAGGCCATGCGCGGCAAATGCACCGGCTCCGACTGACAGGCCAGCCAGCACGGCTCCTAATACCAACCATACTCGATAGTTCATTCGGGACGATCCTCTAGGCAGCCTGACTCGCCGAGTGGGGTCCGGCTGACTGAAATACAAAAAGCACCCGACTCCAGAAAGTCGGGCAATGGGTTTAGCCTTCAATCCGGAGACCCAGCACCTTGAGAAATGCCGCCAGCCACGCGGGATGGGCCGGCCAGGCAGGTGCCGTGATCAGATTACCATCGACCTGCACGCTATCGACGGGAATCTCGACATAGTTGCCCCCGCTGGCGGTGACTTCGGGCCCACAGGCGGGATAGGCCGTACACGTACGTCCGTGGAGTACGCCGGCGGCACCCAGCAATTGCAGGCCATGGCAGATCGCGGCAATTGGCTTGTTCGCAATGGAGAAGTGGCGGACCACCTCCAGAACCGGGGCATGCAGTCGCAGATACTCCGGGGCCCGTCCACCCGGAACGACCAATCCGTCGTAACTCGACGGATCGATGTCCGCAAAGGTCGCGTTCAACGTGAAATTATGCCCGCGTTTCTCTGAATAGGTCTGGTCCCCTTCGAAGTCATGAATAGCGGTCCGGATCTGGTCACCGGCACGCTTATTGGGGCATACCGCATCCACAGAGCAGCCGACCATCAGCAGGGCCTGAAATGGCACCATGATCTCATAGTCTTCCACATAGTCACCCACCAGCATCAGAATCCGGCGTGTGGACATCGTACGTACTCCCTTTCAGAAACCGTCTGTAACAGCGGTTTCCGAAAGGGGACATGCCCGGTCATTCTGGAATCGCTGTGTCGTCGTAACCAATGGTTGGTTCAGTGTTTGCATTGTCGTGATTTTCAACTCGTATGCAACTGTGTGAACACGGCGCTGTCTCACGACTGCCCTGGCTAGACGCCAGCGATCCACGGCATTTAATCGCCGCAGCACGGACAAACGTCGGGGACGAATACGGTCAGCGTGGCCGAGTACTGCGTCAGGTCGTAGTCCTTGGACTTCTCTTCCGGCGACTTGTGGTGCACGACAACCAGGTAGTAATTGCCGGTGGTGGGGGTAAAGCTCGCCAACCCCTGTTCGTCAGTGTGTCGTTCGTACTGGCTGTCGAAATCCTTGGCGAGCGTCTGGCCGCGCGGGATGAAACTGACTCGACCATTGGCCAGCGGCTTCCCCTTCAGCAGCACCCGCACCTGGATGGCCTTGCCGGGGCCCATCGGGGCGACGGGATTGGTGACCGGAACCAGTTCCAAGGCATGCCCCAGTGGCTTTTCGAAGCCGGGCAGATCGGCTGGAACTTTATCGAGCGAGGTGCTGGCGAGGAAGAACGATTTGGCGCTCTTGATCGACCGCACCGCTTGACCGTGATTGACGACCCGATCGATGGTGTGTTCGATGACATACACCCCGGCTTCTGCAGTCGCGAACTTCGTCGTCCAGAACCCTTCCTTCGGCGCGTACCCCAGATCAATCAACTGATCTTTCACGTCGAAACTTTTGCCCCCCGGGCTGTGCACTTTCAACTCGCAGCCCGCCAGGTCGATCTTGCTGGCCAGTTTGAAGTCGCGGTGATCATTCCCATGATTGCCCAGCATCAGATCGATGTGCACGGCATCTCGGACACGAACAAGGTTGGTGTTGGTCTGCACCCACGTGTCGTGAGCCCAGGCGGCGGTCGTGGCCAGGAGCAGCAGGCAGACGCTGATTATGCTTCGCTTCATATCGTCAATCTCTATGTCAGGTGTGAATTCGTGAAATCGCAGGGAGCATGCGCCTGTGTCAAATTGCGTCTGTGTCAAATACAGTTGCAAGCTGGTTGAGCTTTAGAACTCTGACAGCACTTCAGAACCCGCGCGGGTCGCCATGCCGGTCCAGATCCCCAGGTTCAGATTCTCGCTGACAAATCGGCAACTGCCGTCCGCCAGCAAGACATGCACACCCCCCTCATGCCGGCTGCGGGCTGCTGTCAGTCCGTAATTGTGGCTGGCATTCCCGCAGTCGCTTTGCAAGCTATTGGGGGCGTAATAGTGGTTGTAGAGTGTATCACCATAATGGCCATTCATCCATTTGGCGCCCCGTAATCCAGACCACGTTCCGCCGCCCGGCACGCAGGCGGCGTCGGTAGTTGCCGTAGCGCCCGAGAGTTCCAGAACCTCGAGATCAGGTTTTGCGGCCGGACCGCTTGGGGATGAGGGGTTGCCGCCAGCTCCAAGCGTGGACTCGCTGAAACACGCGGTATTCGAGAGACCGTCCGTCACATCGCGAAAGCGGACGCTCGAAGCATTGTACATCACACCGTCACCCGTCTTGATTGAACTGGCGGCACCAATACCGCTGCCAGTGGTTGCGGCATAGTTCGTGGGACCAAAATCGGAGCCGCTGATCCGCCCGAAGTCACTGGGGCAGAGATAGGTGGGAATCACCGTCCGGATGGCGATTTCATTCGTCGTCATTGGTGACGCCGGAGTGCCAAAATTCGGGGCCGTATTGAAGTCCACCAGGTTATACAGCGAGCCACCATCAATGTAGGGCAGGATGTGGCATTGGACGGAAAACACCTTCGGATAGCCGACTCGGCCCGGTGGAAACACCGAGTGGCTGGATTCGTAATTGTGGAGTGCCAGGCCGATCTGCTTCAGGTTGTTTCGGCATTGCGACCGCCGTGCCGCCTCGCGGGCCTGTTGAACGGCCGGCAGCAGCAGGCCAATCAGGACGGCGATGATCGCGATGACGACAAGTAATTCAATCAGTGTAAATCCTCGCGCCAGTGCACGGGGCGACTTGTCAGGGCAATACATGGTGTGAAACCTCAGGTTGCTGTAATCACGTTGCGTGCGGAATCAGGCTGGGAGTATCTGGTGATGTTCTCTGGGGTTGGGACATCGCTGACTCGAGTTCATGAGAGATCGCTGCGGCGCATGGTGGCACGCTCACAGCGGGTCTTAAACCAGCCTTGTGGAGAGCGAGCCCAAAACCCGTGCAAGCGTGCGAGCATGAGCCGCACCTCCTGCCGCCGTCGGGATCGCGATGCCGTAGCAGTCGCGATCGACAGAGGGCCAGACCGAGTCAGTCGAGGTCATTCCTGCCGGCGTAATCAGCGCGGCGGTGGCACGGGGGGCTGCTGGTTCGCGACAAGCCGCTTCTCAGAGGTGAGCTCCAACCTGGCCTGCGCTTGGGGCGGCGTTCGCTCCACGACGGAAATTGCAGGCAGAATGGTCCAGGGAAGCGCATTCCAGTACCAGTGATGTCCCTGGCATTGCTGAGCCAGCATCGCGACGACATAGATCGTGGAATCTTGAGTTTTCGTTTCAGGCGCAGGGGCGGCGGTCCCCTTTTTGCCGCTGGACGCCTTGTGGCAACAACCGGACGATTGGGGTTTCTGCGGCGGCTCTTCAGCCTTGGCTGACGCCACGACCGAGTCTGGCAGTCGCACCTGATTGATGCGTGCCCATGCCAGTTTCTGGGCAGCTGAGAAACAACAGCAGCGTTTCCAGCACTGGGAAGCTGACCGGCAGCCGCAGGCTCGGTGCTGACAGGGGAAGGGTTCGGACAAGTCCTTCACGCACTGCTGACCAACGGCCAACGGCGCGATGGAGCAGAATATGCCCACCAGCACCGACAGACTGACGAGTCTGGGTGCCCAGTGTCGCGCAAGTTTCATACGCCGTGAAGACGACATTTTATTCCGCTCCGAGTTCCTCGAAGCCCAAAGTCTCTACCCCGGCTCACTCTCCACAGATAAAGCTATACCAATGGTCGTCACCGTTTTCAATGAACGGGCCCCGGG
>CAZQUW010000143.1:9301-17040 GCA_964596215.1 uncultured Planctomicrobium sp.
GAGTCGTCCCGCGATTCCATTCAAAACTCGCCGAGGACCTGACCATCATTCAGCGATGCCAGATTCTGATACGTGCTGCCCGCGGTTCTCGAGGGGCCGGTAGCGATACTATCGCTGATGAACCGCACGCTGCCGTCTCCCATCACAAAATGTGCGCCGCCCACGTGCTGGCTGCTGAATGAGAAATAGGGAATTGCACTGCCATTGGAAGGGGCGGTGGCTGATTTGAGATTTAATGGGCTGGCGGGATCGCAAAAGCCCTGCGCAGCGGCGTATCCCTGCCACGGTGGTGCGACGTCGTCATTCGAACCGGCCCACATGGTATCCCCGCCGGTGTAGAGCCCTCCGACGGTCGCTGGCGAGCGACGTTCGCCGATCATGAACGTGTTGCTTAAGCCATCGGTAAAGTCGCGGAATCGACGGCTGCTGCTCTCGGTAAATGCCCCATCGACCGTGACCAGCCCCCCGACACTGGTATTGGGGGGCGATCCACCGCTGACGGCGGGGTAATTCGAGCGTCCAAAAATGAATGTCGTGCCGGCAACGCTGCCATTGATGGGAAACGTCACGAGATTGGATCCCGTATCAGACGGACAGCGGTAGACGGGCAGACTGGTCTGCACCGACTGATTCGCGGGGAGCGATGTCATGATCGCACCAAAGCCCACGCCTGCTCCGCCTGCCGTGCTGGTACCGCCAGGGGCCTGACTCAGCGTGTTGAACAGCGGGGCTTGATCGACGAATGGCAGAATCATCGTTCCCCAACCCCACAGGCTTCCCGTATTAGAATAGGGAACGCCTCCGTAGCCCATCGGCAGCACGTTGTTGGTTTCGTGATAGCCGTGGAGCGCCAGGCCAATCTGCTTCAAGTTGTTCTTGCACTGCGACCGCCGGGCAGCCTCGCGGGCCTGCTGCACTGCTGGCAGGAGCAAGGCAATCAGCACCGCAATGATCGCAATCACGACCAGTAATTCGATCAAGGTAAAACCGCGTTTGGCCCGAGGCATGACCTGCTCCAGAGGGATGATGAACTGAGTCGACGTCCGTCTGGCAAACTCGGACTGTCGAAAGCCTACTTTAAAAACGAATTTCGTGTCGGTTTGGTGACGGAAGAAAATCTTGCCATCAGGAGATCACAACCGCGTGGCACACGACGCACGAGTGGTTCGTGAGTCGTAAGTGCTGTTTGGGGAGATGGTTGTGGTGTTGTGCTAGTCGTGTCGTGAGTTCTGCGAAATCGTCATCTGCGATTCCCGCCGCACGGGATTTGGCATCGTGAGTCCACAGAACGGGCGTTGAACGTCGGCGATGGGGCGGCCGTATTGTGGCCGCGGCGAAATCCTGCGGAATTGCTGGAGGGCGAAGAGTCGTGGGCTCGCCCGCTGGCAGATTGAGTGTGAGCGACTTTGGCTGTCATGGTTTACGTTTGCACTCTGGTGGCATCGATGTCAAAAAAACGCAGTCCAGGTGCTCTGAATGTCGATAAAATTGGGGAAGAAACAAGACAGATAAGCCGTTTCGTAGGTGACATGCGCATTTCAAGATGATAAGCTACTAAGAACAGTCGGAGTCCCAGTTTACTCCGTTTGCCTGCCGACAATTCTGCTAGTGTTGCTTGCCAAGTCGTTGCTCATTGCGAAGGTATACTATGCACCACCTGAAGGCTACGTGTCCGGGTCCCGTTTCTCGTCGCGAATTTTTGCGCGTCGGGGCATTGGGACTGGGTGGATTGTCAGTGGCTGACCTGTTGCGTCTCCGCGCAGAAGCCGGGGAAAGTCAGCGCGGGAAAGAATCGGACACCGCGATCATTTTCGTGTGGCTGCCGGGTGGTCCGCCCCACATGGACATGTACGACATGAAGCCCGAAGCCCCGATCGATTATCGCGGGGATTTCCGGCCGATTCGCACGACGGTCCCCGGTCTGGATGTCTGCGAGTTAATGCCGTTGCACGCCAAGCTGGCCGACAAATTTTCGATTGTCCGTTCGATCGCACATGAATTTGCAGACCACGGTGGCGGTCACAAGCGGTTCCTGACCGGGCGCATTCCCAAGTCGCCGGTGGACACGGTGAATGACAATCCGATGGCGGGCGGCATCATTGCGAAGTGCCGTGAAGATCGGATGGTGGGCGTTCCGAATTACGTCAATCTGGCAGATGGCGGCCGCGAAGGGGTGGATGTGTTCGCTTACGGTTCGGCCTATCTTGGGCCGTCCTATGTTCCGTTTGCAGTTCCCGGCGATCCGACCGCCCCCAATTTCAAGGTGCCGAATATCGCCCCGCTGCAGGAAGTGACGGGCCGGCTCGACGATCGTCTGGCTTTGTTATCCGGCTTTGACCGGATGCGCCGCGCCGCGGACAGTGGCCTGATGAATTCGATGGATCAATTCAACAAGCGGGCACTCGATCTCTTGACCCATGACAAGGCACGCGTGGCCTTCGATCTCTCGCAAGAGCCTGAAGAATTGCGTCAGCGCTATGGCAAGCATGCCTGGGGGTCGCGCATGCTGATGGCCCGGCGTCTGGTCGAAGCGGGTTCCAGCTTTGTCACCGTTCTGATGGAAAACCCGTATCAGTCGGGCGTGCCGCAGCTCAACCAGGGGGTCTATAACTGGGATTCCCACTCGGTTAATTGTCACATCTACGACGATCTGCGGGTCCGCCTGCCGATCTACGATCAGGCTGTCACGGCGTTGATCGAGGATCTTTATAACCGCGGTCTCGATAAGCGGGTTCTGCTGGTGGTCACGGGCGAGTTCGGCCGGACTCCGCGGGTGGAAAACTATGTGGGCACGCGAACCGGGGTCAAGCAACCCGGCCGCGATCACTGGCCGCAGGCCATGTCGCTGCTCGTTTCGGGCGGCGGTCTCCGCATGGGACAGATCATTGGCTCGACCAATTCGCGCGGTGAGCATCCCAAAGATTGCCCGCTGACCCCGAACGACTTGTGGGCCACCGTCTATCAGCACCTGGGGATCGATCCCGAACGCAGCTTCCCTGACTACCAGGGACGCCCGATGCCAATCCTGCCGTTCGGCAAGCCGATTCGCGGGTTGTCGTAATTGGTTCCCAGTAAGGCTGTCCAGGTCCAGAAGTAGGGTGCCACTGACTCTGCCAGTGCTTGTTGCAAGTCCAATGACACCCGGCACTGGTCGCACTTCAAACTGCCCTGCGCGAGTGATTCTCGCGCGGGGCGGTTTATTTTTCAGCCACGCCTCATGGGACGGATCTCCATGCCCGTCAAACCCTGTAATAATCAGCGGGAAATAGATCCCCAGTCACGCGAATATCGCGCAGCGCACTGGTTCTCACTCTCAATGACAGCCGCAGTCCTTCTGGCAAGTTTCGGCGAGAACAGTACTGGAGACTGATCATCCGCATGGCAGTCAGCTCCCCAGCTTCGGGGGCAACTTGAGCGGTTCGGGATCGACCGCCGGCAGCTTGAAGGCGTCGGCGGTTTTCTCATCGAAGAAGACGGCGCACGACGGGTCGGCATAGACCAGGCGCCAGCCGGGGGTCTGCATGACGCCTGAGATCAAATGGCGTGAGAAACGCGAATCCAGCATGACCGCGGGCAAGTTACCTGCCTGATCGCGTAACAGTTCCGCCCAGCTGGGATGGGCACCGCTCATGCGAAGACTGATATCGTTGTAACGCTCGAAAGTTTGCTGGGTACACACTTCCAGCCGCCCGTCCATGAAGACTTTGCCCTGCGGGCCGTTGTAGTAGGTATAGACGGACGCGACGCCGAAATTCGCGGCGAACACGCGCTGCGGATAGCCGGGATGTCGCATGAACAGGGCCGCCTTGTGAGGGAACCACTCGCGAATTTCACCCAGGCGGAACGGCCGAATCTTTTCGGCCCAGCGGTTCCATTCTCCCGTGACGACCGCCGCGATCATCATGACGAGAACTACTCCCACCACACGTTGCGGCAGCGGCGAGTTCAATGATCTGGGCAACTCCGGGCTGCTGGAGCCGCGGTTTCGGGCGATGATCTCGCCGACATTTTCAGTCAGCACATAGCCGGCGATGATCGAGAAAATGTTCGTGTTGCGACTCGCCTTCCAGGCCAGGTAAGAAAATCCCACGAACAACAAGGAGCGAAAGACATTGACCCGGCCGCGGGCTGCCAGCCAGACAAACGAGACTGCCGCAGCGACCCAGAGCAGGATCTCGGCGTTGAGATAGAGATTGACGAACCCGTTTTTCAGCAGGAAGTTGATGGGCTTTTGAAACTCGCCAATGTGTATTGAATAGAATTCCTGCTCCACCGTAAATTTGCGAAACAGTACAAATGGGAATAGAGCCCCCTCTTCGAAATACGGGTTCACCAGCGCTGCTGCCGCACACAGGCCGGCGGCCCGAATGACCGTGGATGGCCCTGGTTCCAGTGGAGCGGGGGCCAGGCCAAATTTGCCTTCCGCCAAACTGCGTGCGATATAGTCCACGGCATAGCATCCGCCGACCACCAGGCCCAGGATGTAGAGCGCGTGGCAGTTGATCCAGAAGACCTGCAACGCGGGCAGCCACCAGATCAGCCGCGGTCGCAGTTCCAGCCGGGGGATGATCCATAGCCAGCTGGCGAGACACAGTACCGTAATGATTTCAGGCCGCTCGTAGCCCCGCCCGCTGATGGTGATGGCCGGCAGCACCCAGCACAGCACGCGCTGCCAGCCCCGCAGATTCACCCCGCCGGCATAACAGCCAATCCCCAGGGCCAGCATCAAGATCCCGGCTTTCGCAAGGATCAACAGATTGGCACCGCCGATGCGGTACAGAATGGCCGCACCAACCTCAAATCCCCAATGCAGGTCGATCCAGCGTTTATCGAAATCCGTGAATGTGTACAGATCATAGCCGGGGATCGTGAGATTCTGCAGGATCCACTCACCGGTCTTCAAGTGCCAGAAGAGATCGGTATCGAAGAGGGGAAAGCAACAGGCCAGAAACATCCACACGAGGAGTCCGGCGGGCAGCCAGTCGATTGCAAATCGGCGTGTCGTTGACAGCTCGGCAGAAGCTGCCGGTGAAACGGCTGTGGTTTTTGGCGGGCGAGGCGAAGACATGTATCCCGTTCCAACTCTACGGCGATCGGTCGCGGCAAATCGAATTGGGTCCATCACCCCCAACAGATCCGAAGCGAAGGGGAATCCCATTCGCTCCGCACAATTTAGAACGATCAGGCCCCGCTGACAATCTCGTCAAGGTTGCTGCTCACCAACAGGATAGCGCCTCCCGTCATCGAATGATATGCCGCCTGCCTGCAGATGCCATCTGCCGCAGTTTCAACCGCAGCCGCGGGCTGGCAGCGGGGTGGTGGACTTCCTGGTGACCATCATCAGTTCCAGGCGACTCGCGCCAGTCGGTCGCCGTGCCGCGGCTGCAATTGCCCGGCATTGCGGTCGCCGGGGCAAAATAAAAAGCCCAGGCCTTGCGGCGCTGGGCTCTGTGGGACTGGTTAATTCAAACATGTTGCCAGGCAGGGACAAGGCCCGCGCGACGATGTTCTACCGCGAATTCGCCGGGGAGTTAGATCCAGGCGGGTTCCCAGCCTTTGCGATACGGCTTGGTCAGCAAGGCCTGGGCGTGAGGCGAGCCGGCAAGTTCCAGCTTCTCGGCGTTCCAGGACAACGACTGGCGTGGCAGGCGGATCGCGATCGTCCCCAGCAGGATGGTTTCCGTCAGCGGCCCTGAATAGTCGAAGTGTGACGTCGTCTTGTCTTCGCCACGGCAGGCATCGGCCCACGATGTGTAATGGTTGCGGCCCGGGACGACGGGGATCTTGAACGTGGCAAACTTCTCCTCGGGGAAGAGCTGGGGCATCGCGACGTGCGGAATCACCAGCGTGCCTTTCTCACCGATCAATACCGAGCCGGAACCGGGCAGCTTGTATTTCTCCGGCAGGCCGGTGGCCTCGCGCGGCGGGAATTTGCCGTCGCCGTCATACCAGGTGACCTTGATCGTTTTGCCGGCCGTATATTCGGTGCCAGGGAACTCGTAGGACACGGTCGACCATTTCGTCCAGACTTCACGATTGATCGGCGGTGCATCGGCACTGATCGTCAGCGGGGCGGTCAATTTCAGTGCGCTGAACACCGGGTCCAGAATGTGACAGCCGAAGTCGCCGAGCTGGCCGTTGGAAAAGTCCTGCCAGCCACGCCAGTTGAATGAATGATAGATCGTCGGCAGATAGGGGCGGGCCGGTGCGACTCCCAGCCAGTCGTCCCAGTGGAGGGTTTCCGGAATCGGTTTGCTTCCTGCGGGCCGGTCGTCGGCCATGATCCAGCCCATGGCTCCGCTTTGCCAGGAATGGACCTCTTTCACCTTCCCAATGACACCATCATGCACCAGCTTCACCGCGGTCCGGTAGGCCTCATGCGATTGGATCTGATTGCCCATCTGCGTGACGACCTTGTACTTGTTCGCCGCCAGTCGCATCTGGCGCGCCTCGAAGACGGTATGCGTCAGCGGCTTCTGGCACTGCACGTGCTTGCCCAGTTGCATGGCAGGCAGCGAGATCGGGGCATGCATGTGATCCGGGGTCGACACGATCACGGCGTCGATGGCCTTGTGCTCATCCAGCAGCTTGCGGTAGTCGCTGAATTTTTTGGCGTGCGGGAATTTCTCGGCCGCGCGCCCCAGGAAGGGCATCGATTCGTCGATATCACAGAGCGCTACGATCTGCACATGGGGGCTTTCGGCCGTCGCTGTGAGGTCCGACCATCCTTTTCCGCCGGTGCCGATCGAAGCCACTCGCAGCTTATCGTTGGCACCGAGAATCCGGGCATAGCTGGCAGCCGGCATGGCCAGGGCCGAACCGGCAACGGCGACCTGCTTCAAAAACTGACGACGAGACGTACGAATTGTCATGGGGTCACTCCTGGTGTTCGAGGGCAACGCAAAAGTCCGAGCCGCAGTTTACTCCAAATGGTCCCGTCTGACGACTGGTCAAGTGATGGTACGCAGGCAGAATCCAGGAACCGGCGACTTCCTGCCCCCCGGGCAATTCGTTCCGTCGCCGCGCCTGGAATCCACTCTCCACGCGCCGCAGACTGTTTGGTATAAAACCGTCGCGCTGGCCGTCAGTTGCGGCTCACGGGAAGTGGCGGCGCACCTTGATTCCACGGAGTTAATGGACGATTTCGGTTAAGGAGCAATATGTCGATTGCCAATTCAGGGAATGAATCACACGAGGAGCATTGGGAGCTGCGATTTGGCCTGACCCTGGCGATCTTTGCCGCGGCTCTGGCCATCAATGACCTGGGGGCCGGTAAGTTCGGCGATGATGAGATCAAAGAGACCAACGAGAAGTCCAACTCGTATATGTGGTATCAATCGAAGGGAATCAAGGAGACCCTGGCCGAGGGCCAGCGCGATTTGATCCACACGCTGCTGAAGGCCGAGGCCATCGCGCCGAACAAGGTTACCGAATTGAGCAAAGTGGCCGACCAGCTGCATTCCGAGGTCGAGCGTTACAAGAGAGAAAAACACGAGATCCTGCTCGGTTCAGCCGCCGTCGGAAAAGAAAACTGGGTGCAGGAGCTTGATGGTCAGCTGGGGCGGGTCGTCGGTTCCAAAGAACGGGAAAAGATCATCGAGCGGCTGTCTGCGGCGGGTGACGTGTTTGATTTCGGCACGTTATGTCTGCAGCTCTGCATGGTGCTCGGGGCGATTGGCTTATTGCTGAAGATTCCGCAGGGCCGCAAGCTGACCCTGGCCACCGTGATCTCGCTGGGA
>CAZQUW010000144.1:0-5547 GCA_964596215.1 uncultured Planctomicrobium sp.
GCAACGGATTTCTAATCCGTCGGTCGGTGGTTCGAATCCACCTAGGCGCATTTTTGCATTTCGACTGTCCATTTCGATCGCCGTTGCCCTGACACCCACGCGATTCACTTCGTCGGGCATTTTCTGGAATACTTGCATTGACGCCAATGTGCCAATACGTTCAGATGCTCATGCACATCTGGTCATAGAGGTTCCGTCATGCGAATTCGGATTGCACTTCCACTCGCGGAAATCCTGGTCGTCTTCGCCGTTACTGGGCTGATTACGATCATGGCATGTGCCTGGCATGTGATGTCACCGGGCGATGGACCGCCAGAAGTTGCGGCGCGAGATCTTCAAATTATTGGCAACCGGCTCCACTCACGAGACGGCCAGCATCTTGCTGATTGGGTTCCCGGCACCAATGGTCAGCCCGGTCACTGGAAGTCGGTGTTGCATGTCAGCCAACAGTAACCACTAACAACGACCATAAGTCGCCGGCGCATTAAATCCGAGACGGGTGAATGTCTTTTAGAAAGCAGC
The DNA here is from genome assembly GCA_964596215.1 of uncultured Planctomicrobium sp. Classification (GTDB taxonomy): domain Bacteria; phylum Planctomycetota; class Planctomycetia; order Planctomycetales; family Planctomycetaceae; genus JAKFVC01. The sequence goes on from CAZQUW010000144.1 coordinate 523, forward strand.
GTTCTTCTTCTTTTTGTCGCTGCCTTTTACCCCTGATTTGTCGGCATCTTTTACCACGGCGGCGATATTCAACACGCAGCGGAATCCCAAATCGGAAGCGACTTCACTCTGTGACTGACCGGCGCGCTGCCAGACGGCCCAGTCCGATTTCCCCCCCCTGACGGCTTGCAGCTTGGCTCCCTGAAATGTCTTCGGGCCAGACGGATTGCGTACCGTACTCCCTCCAGCCGCGATGTCTTTTCGATAGATGTCAGCACCGTAAAGATCGAGGCACCACTCGCGCGCATTCCCGGCCATATCGTAGACGCCATAGGGACTGACGTCCCCTGTAAACGTGGCGACAGGATCAAGCTGTCCGGGCTGACGCGGCCGATGCCAGATTGGTCGCCCGTTGCCCCAGGGATAATTGAAACCCTGGTCTCCCCGAGCCGCTCGCTCCCACTGCGCTTCAGTCGGGAGCTCCTTGCCGGTCCATTTGGCATAAAACTTGGCATCGAGAAACTTAATCCCCACCGCAGGATTTTCGGGATTGTCATCGTGATTGGCAGCGGGTTCCATTCTCCGGCCTTCTGATTTCCGCAGGAATTCGCGGAACGTATCGTGTCGAGCTACAGTGACTTCCACGACATCGATGTAGTATGGTGCCTCCAGGAGTACAGCATGCTGTGGGCCGGCCTGCGGATCACGACCATCGATGCCTTCGAGAAAGACTCCCGGGGGAACCAGCACCATCTCGACAGGGTCACGCTCCAGTGTAATCCGCAGTGGCAATCCGGTATCTGGATCGGTGCCAGCTCCCGCGACAACTTGCACTCCGGCGGGCAATTGCCAACCTGCTGCCGTCGGTTCCGGAGCTTCTGCTTCCGCTCGTTTCTCAGTGTCCTTAGATGGCAATCCGCCACCAGAATTGCTCGCAGATTTGACCGCCGCCTCTCCTGGAGCAACGCTGGTGGCGGCAGTCAACGAATCTGGATTCGCCGGGTCGACAATCTCCAAAGAGGTCGAATTCAACCCTGGCGCCAACGCAACAACTTCGACTGGTTCGGGGGGCGGATCCTTAACTTCGCCGGCCAGCTCGGTGATGATCTGATCGGAATTGATTTCAAAGTCATCGGGGCCCGGCGGAACAGGTTCGCTTTCTTCCGCTGTTGCGTCGTCTTGCCCCGCGTTCGACGCTCCGCGGCTGGCGTGTTGCGGAGGTGCGGGCTGAGGCTGGATCCGAGCCGGCGCGGGATTGACGGGTATTGGATTCGCAGCGGGAGCGGCAGCAGCGCCCGGTGGATTACCGGCCGGGGGCTTACCACCTCCGCAGCCAGTGGCCATCATCGCCACGGCCAAAATCACACAGAATCGGGAAACTAATTTCATGGCACTGTTCCGAAAGCCGAGGGGGCTCGTCCTCTGCGCGGTCGTGAACTTACGGGTCGGCCCGATTACGGACGGGACTGGATTCGCTACCGGCTTAATTTTCGGTAGTCGTTGTTCCACCACCCTCTTCGTCCTTCAGGATCAAGTACTCGGCCTTGAGCCCCGCCATATGTTCGCGCCACGCTTCTTCCAGCTTCGATCTCTCCTCGCCAATCGCTTCATCGAATATGGAATTTAACAGTTCGGGATCAAGCACCAGGTCAGGCGGCATTGAACTGAAGCTGCTCACGTACTTGGCCAGCCCCTCGGGATTTGTCTGCAGCAAGAAGTGCATCAATGCCCAGGACATGGTGCCCGCTCGCATCGACTCCGCAATGGTTACGGGATTCTCGTGACAACGACCAGTCACGATATCGGTGATCGTAAAGCGTTCGGGATCCTGCAGTGATGCCTGATACCACGAGTTCCGCACATGCCCCACGTCGCCAATTTTCAACCAGCCCATTTCGGCAGGAAATTCAAAATAGGCTGCCAGACCATCGCGAACCCAGGCGGGTGCCTGTGACGGGACGGCTCGACAATTGGCGGTAAACATGTAAGCCGCCTCACGGCTGACCGATTCCAACTCGTAATTTTCGATGCCGATCGCCATTAGCGACTGCGTCGCGACGGTCAATTTCGACAATTGCCCTAAGGACAAAGTGCTGAGGTCAATACCACCAGAAGCACCGGCCCCCCCCCCGGGCATGGCCCCCGCGCCAGCACCACCGCCTGGTTGGCCTCCCGGTTGACCAGGAGTATTTCGTTTGCGGGGGGTGTTATAAACCTTTTGAACATTTGCCTGCAGCTTCTTCAAACTATCCAGAGCGGCAACGGGCGAATTGGTCTGCGAAATATAGAGTATATTCGTCCCCTGGGACCAGACAATTCGGGGGTCAACAGGATTCGTCCGCGCTCCCACAACAGCCGTGGCGGGTGCATTGCCAGGCGACAACATGACCCGCAGACGACTCGCCGGAACCTGGACGGACAAGCCGCGTTCGGCACACTTCATAATGAAGATCTCAAGCAGTTGTTCCAGCTGCTCAAGGCGTGCCTCGGGCTTCTTCTTCTTGATTTCCGTCTTCTCGACCGGCTTCTCGTTCTCGGGGCAGCCCAGCAGGAAATGGGCACTCTTGACGGTCTTGTACCCCGCCGCCGAAACGCTCTTGATTTCTTCGGGAGTTTCATCTGGCAAGGGTTTGACGAACTCGGCCTTGAGTCGCTTGGCCTCGACTGCAAACGGATCAGCAGCATTCGCGGCAGCTAACTGGTCAACAGCACGATGAAACTCCAGCAGGAGTCCATGCTCCAGGCTCCAGGCCGCCACATTCCGCAATTCGGCCTCGTCCCCCTTGGCCTTCACCAGCTTCTTGGACGCGACCTGATTCAAGGGAGCCATCACAATGACTTCGGTATCCGGAGTCTGCGGCAGGTCAAACGTCTGCTTGTTGGTATGCGTGAAGTTAATCGTCGGCAACGTACGGCTGGTCAGCGCCTTCCCCTGCAGAATGAACTTCAGATTCGTCGTGGGAACCTTGAACACCACCAAGTCCGCTCGCACAGGCATGGTGGCGGCCCACCCTACCAGCAACAGGCTGCCCAATACAGCTACGATCCGCATAAAGATATTCCGTTAAATGTCCGTTGATCGGCGAACGTCGTCCACATCTGCAGGCGTTATTGCAACATACCGCTTCCAGGAACACAAGCGGTATGAGCCGTCCGGCCGCGGAGTTAACAACGCGATCGAAGTCGAGCGGGCATTCGGTGGCGTGAAGCCATCACCGTAACGCTGAATCGTGAACCTGGCAGAAATAATCCGCGTGCAGCCCGGGCTGGCCGCTGTTGCCTGTCTCGCGTGAGCCCTCAGTCGGCTGAAACGGTCCTGGCTTTGCCGGAGCTCCACGTCACGACCAGATTGTCGCGGTGAATGACTTCAGCATAGGGAATATTGCCGAATACCTGAGTGAACTCGTCGGTCCGCTTGCCAGCAATGCGAGCGGCGTCCACTGAGCTATAATTTGTCAGCCCGCGCCCCAGTTCCCGCCCTTCCAGGTCCACCAACGAGACAATTTGCCCCTTGTCAAAGGTCCCCTGAATCGACTTGATGCCAATCGCCAGCAACGATCGTCCCTTCTGGATGATCGCCCGGCCAGCCCCTTCATCCAGGATATATTTGCCGTGCGGAGAGACGTTGTATCCGATCCAGCGTTCTCGGGCAGAAACGGCAGGCCCTTGAGGTAGAAACAACGTGCCGACCTGTTCTGCAGCCAGGATGCGATCGAGGATTTGCGGATCCCGGCCATTGGCGATGATCACCGGACGGCCCACGGCCGTCGCAATGCGGGCGGCTTCCAACTTGGTCTGCATTCCGCCGGTACCGCGCGAACTCTTATCCAATGATGCGAACTGGAACAGTGCGTCGTCGAAATGTTCGATAAGCGGCACCACTTTGCTGGTGGGGAGACGCGGGTCACCGTCGAAGAGGCCGTCGATCACCGACAAAATGACCAGCAGCGGCGGTTTATCAAGCAGATTCGTGACCAATGCGGCCAGTCTGTCGTTGTCACCGAAGCGGATTTCATCGACGCTGACTGTGTCGTTTTCATTGACAATCGGCAGTGTGCCGTATTCAAACAGCGTGTGCAGCGTATTTCGCACGTTTAAGTAGCGATGGCGTTGTTTGAAATCATTGGCGGTGAGCAACAGTTGGGCTGCGTGATAACCAAACTTGCGCAGGCAATCGTCGTACTGCCGGATCAGATGGGCTTGGCCAATTGCCGCCGCCGCCTGCAGATGCGGCAGATCATCAGGTCGTTTCTTCAGTCCCAGTATGCCCAGTCCAGAACCAATCGCACCACTGGAAACCAGTACGACCTGTCGTCCCGTCTGCAGCACGTGGTGGAGTTGCTCGGTCAGATTGGCGATTTTCTCCACATCGAGCGTATCATCGGGCTTGGAGAGGGCATTCGTGCCCACTTTGACCACCAGCGTGCGAGCGGATTCGATAATCTGGCGGCGGTGTGCGGCGTGCGATTCGGTCATCGTCAGTCTGCGGAAATGTTTTTTGAACTCAAAGCGAAATTAGACGAGCTTCGGTCACAAAGTGACCACCCCACAAGCTTCAACGCACAAACGAGTCCTTGACCTCAATATGAGAGACTTTGCACTCGCTGGCGGTTCAAACGTGTATCGACCAGCGCGGATTCTATAGTCCCGGGGGCAGTCGGGCTACGCCAACTCGCGGCAACCAATTGCTCCTGCCAGATTGGCAGCGCCGTGGCGTAACAAGCAGGACACTGACGCTGGTTGGCAGGATATCGAAAAGTGTCTATTTTCAAATCTCTTTTATTAGCCTGGAGTTACGACATCCGCACGTGTTTGGCGCGCAATTCGCTATTGAGACTGTCCAAGCGAAGGTGGGCAGTACGCCCATTGGATCAAACTTACTTGATATGACCTGCGAGTTTTGAGCTACGGATCTGAGGAGACGTCGATGGCTAAGAAGGCAACCACTGCAACCAAGTCCAACACCAAGGTCGTTCCGCTGGGAGACCGCGTGTTGCTGCGTCGTGAAACCGCCGAATCCACCACTGCCGGTGGTATCGTGTTGCC
>CAZQUW010000144.1:5557-16244 GCA_964596215.1 uncultured Planctomicrobium sp.
AACCCCAACGTGGTGAAATCATCGCTGTCGGTGAAGGCATCACCACTCGCGATGGCAAGAAGCACCCGCTGACCGTTAAGGCTGGCGACAAGGTGATCTTCAGCTCCTACGCTGGCGACGAATTCAAGCTCGACGACGAAGAACTCGTTCTGATGCGCGAAGCTGACATTCTGGCGATCTACGCCTAATGTTTTGGTAGATGAAATTCGGGTGCCACTGGCTCTGCCAGTGCTTTCTTGAATCGCAACTCGAAAGACGACCAGCACTGGCAGAGCCGGTGGCACTCAGACCTCAGAATTCTCGCGAATTCTGCGACTTCGCAGGCAGCAAAAGACAACATCTCGCCAGCAAGCAAGCACTGGCGAGTCAAAAAATTCAACCGTCCTTAGAAGGTGTTAGAGGAGCGAATACCCCATGGCAAAGATGATTGCTTTCGATCAGGAAGCTCAAGAAAAGATGCGCATCGGTGTCAGCAAGCTGGCCCGTGCAGTTCGCGTGACTCTCGGCCCCAAGGGCCGTAACGTGATCCTCGCCAAGAGCTTCGGCTCGCCCACCGTCACCAAGGACGGTGTCTCTGTGGCTCGCGAGATCGAGCTACCCGATAAGTTCGAAGACATGGGCGCCCGCATGGTGAAGGAAGTCGCGAGCAAGACTTCCGACAACGCCGGTGACGGCACCACCACCGCGACCATCCTCGCCGAAGCCATCTACATCGAAGGTCTGCGAGCTGTTGTCGCCGGTGTCAGCCCGATCGAAATGAAGCGCGGGATGGATTCAGCCGTCGAAGCGATCACCGAGAAGCTGAAGTCGATGTCGACTGAATGCAAGAACAAGAAGTCGATCGCTCAGGTCGGTACTGTTGCCGGCAACGGCGACACCGAAATCGGTTCGATCCTGGCCGACGCCATGGAACAAGTCGGTAAAGATGGTGTCATCACCGTCGAAGAAGGCAAGAGCCTGAAGACTGAGTTCGAAGTCGTCGAAGGGATGCAGTTCGACCGCGGCTACCTGTCGCCGTACTTCGTCACTGATTCCACGACGATGGAATGCATTTTCGAAGACGCATTCGTTCTGATCCACGAGAAGAAGATCAGCAACGTCAAGGATCTGGTCCCGGTCCTCGAAAAGGTTGCTCAAGCTGGCAAGCCGCTGGTGATCGTTGCTGAAGAAGTTGACGGGGAAGCTTTGGCGATGCTCGTCATCAACAAGCTCCGCGGCAACCTCCGCACTGTCGCCGTCAAGGCTCCTGGCTACGGCGACCGCCGGAAGGCCATGTTGCAAGACTTGGCGATCATGGTTGGCGGCCAGGCGATTTTCGAAGACTTGGGCATCCAGCTCGAAAACGTCCAGATTTCGGAACTCGGTCGCGCCAAGAAGATCGTGATCGATAAGGACAATACGACGATCATCGAAGGTGGCGGCAAGACCAGCGATATCAAGTCCCGCATCGACCAGATTCGCAATGAACTGGCCAACGCGACCAGCGATTACGATAAGGAAAAGCTGGAAGAACGCATCGCCAAGTTGTCGGGTGGCGTGGCTCAGATCAACGTCGGTGCCGCAACCGAATCCGAAATGAAGGAAAAGAAGGCTCGCGTTGAAGACGCCCTGCACGCGACCCGTGCCGCTGTCTCCGAAGGCATTCTGCCCGGTGGTGGCGTGGCTCTGCTGCGTGCCTCGAAGAGTGTTACTCCCGCGACCAAGCTATCGGAAGACGGCAAGCTGGGCTGGGACATCATCATCCGCGCCTGCAAGGCTCCGCTGACGCAGATCGCTGACAACGCTGGCGTTGACGGCGGTGTGGTTTGCGAGAAGGTCGGGGAACTGACCGGCAACATGGGCTACAATGCCGCGACCGACAAGTACGAGGACTTGGTCAAGTCGGGCATTATCGACCCGACCAAGGTCACCCGTTCAGCGTTGCAGAACGCTGCCAGCGTCGCGACGTTGCTGCTGACCAGCGATGCCCTGATCGCCGAAATGCCCAAAGAAGGCAAAAAGGGCGGTCACGGCGACCACGACGTGTACTAAGCACGTCCTGTAGCTCGAAGATTTCAACCCCGGCTCACTTCAGGGTGAGCCGGGGTTTTTTCGTGTCCTGACGTCGAGAAATTAGCGAATGTCTGAATCCGAATGACGAAACTATTCGCCAGCCGCTAGAATGATTCAGTCACATGGTTCGATCTCTTTTCATTTATAAATGCTGACAAAACCTCTGCGTCAGTCAGAATCCCTGAAAATACCGCGGTTCTGAACTTCCCACAACCGGTTTTGTCAGGGGTTCATAGACAATTACCATGTCAAATCCGGCGCAGTCGACACCCCGTGATTGGGCGGCATGGTTGATTGCGGGGCGGTACTGGCTGTTTGCCGTCGCAGCGATCCTGACCGGGTTCTGCTGGGGCCCCGCCACCAGGCTGAAATCGGATCAGTCGGTCGAAGCACTGTTCGCGAAGAATGATCCGCGAGTCGTCGCATTCCTGCGGAGCCAAGCCATTTTCGGCGGGGATGAACTGGCCTTCTTCTGTTATACCGACCCGGAACTCAACACGAAGTCCGGGATGTCACGATTACGTGAACTGTCTCAAGAACTCGGTGAAGTCGCGGGAATTCGTACCGAGAGCGTCCAGGATCTGGCAAGCTCGCTGGATCAGGCGCGGCTGCCGTTCATCAACATCCCCCCCGTTCAGTTCCGGGAACTGACTCACCGGGTCCTCATCGGCGACGACGGTATTACGACCGCGATTGTCCTGCGATTTGCCCCACTGCGTGTGGATGACGTTGCAACTGGCGACAAGCGCGACGAGGTCGTATTGGCAACCGTGCCCCGCCTTCAAACGATTGGTCAAGTCCGCGAGGTCGGGAAGAGATTTTACCAACAGACGGGCCTCGAGCCGCATCTGGTCGGGGAACCCGTGCAGGAATGGGATGCGCTGCAGTACACCGAAATAGATGACGCATGGCTCTGGATCTACGCCGCAGGCCTCTTACAGTTCGTGCTCCTGTGCTTCTTCATCGATCTGCGATGGATGCTGTTTCCGTCTGCTGCTGTATTTGTCAGTTTGGTCTGGACCCGAGCAATTCTGGCGTTCCATGGCGTGCGACTGGGGATGATCAGCTCCATGTTGACGCCCCTGTTGACCATCATTGGCGTGGCTTTGATTGTTCCAATTGGGATCAAGCTTCGTGAGCGGCAGCTCTGGGCCGACTCCCGGACGGCACTGGCAACCGCATGCCGCGAACTTGGACCGGCCATGCTGCTGGCAACGATCGTGACCGCATTGGGCTGCCTGACCTTGATGACCAGCGAGGTCTACCCTCTCGCCGAATTTGGATGGATGATCGCAATTGGAACATTGTTGGTGCTTCCCGCAGCAGCTTGCCTCCTGCCGCTGGGCATTCTATTCAGAGCTCGAAACCCACAGGTTCGGCCAGCGCCGCTGGCCGGCGCGTTACACCAGGTCTTACGACGGGTATTGCAACGCGTCGAAGCAGCACCTTTATCGATCACCGTGATGACACTGGGACTGGTTGTGTTCTCCGTAGTTGGGTGTTTTCGAGTCCAGATCGAAACCGACTTCATCAAGAACTTCCGCCCCAGCAGCCCCATCGCGATTGGCCTCGATTTTGTTGAACGCCATTTTGGAGGGTCCGCTACCTGGGAAGTTAATTTTCCTACGCCCGACGAAATGACCGAGGAGTTCATCGATCAAGCCGAACAACTGGCCGGTGAATTGCGATTGTTGCAAGTCCAGGGACGCCCCGCACTCACCAAAGTGATCTGCCTGGCTGACGGCGAAGCCATCGTTCCCCGCACATTTTTCACGTCCGAACTTTCGCGACGCTTATGGTTGCTGGACAAACTTCAGGCGGAGTATGTCAGCACTCTGTACAACGCGGAGGAAAAACGGATGCGGCTCATCCTGCGATCTCTCGAGCGTCAGTCGAGCCGGGAAAAACTGGAAATCATCCGCCGCGTCACTGAAGTCAGCCGCAAACATTTTCCCCAGGCCGAGACCACGGGAATCTTTGTATTGCTAACACTTCTCATTGAAGACCTGCTGCGCGACCAGTGGATCAGCCTGGCGGCAGCCGCGGGTTGTATTTCGGTGTCCGTGACGCTGGCTTTTCGAAACCTCCTATTCGGAGTGATCTGCCTGATTCCGAATCTTTTCCCCATTGTTATTGTCGTCGGGACAATGGGTTGGATCGGTTACCCGATCAATATCGCCACCGCCATGATCGCCAGCATGTCCCTGGGGTTGATGACAGTTTCAACCATCCATTACCTGTCCGCATATCAGCGGGCCCGCGCGAGCGGAGATACATCTGCGGATTTCGTCCAAAATGTCTATTTGAAAGGGGGATCGTCTGCAGTTCTGGCCAATTTCGCAATGATTTTGGGTTTCCTGGTGTTAACCGCCTCGCACTTTATCCCAGTGATCTACTTCGGGATTATGGCGAGCGTTACCCTGCTGGGCGGGTTAGTTGGTAATTTGTGCTTGCTGCCGCTGTTTTTAAGTCTGGCAGAAGTCCGAAAATCGCCGCCTGAGCCACCGGGCGCGGTGTAGAATAGAGTGTCATTCTGCATGCAACCTGTTGACTTCGGCACAACGGCGACACATCCAGTGTGGCTGGCGTCGTCGAACAGCGAGCATTTCGAGATGGACGACAGTCCGGTAAGTAATTTCCAAATCAGTAAGCGCTGCGAAACAACACGCCACTTCGACAATCAATCATCGTTGATGTCAGATGATGGCCAATTGCCGGTGTGAATTCCGGATTGGTTTCTGAGACATGGATCGTTAAGATCTGGCTTAGCGGACGGGCTCGCTGATCCACCGACGTCGTACTCCAGCCCTTTAACTGCGTTGAGTGCGGCACGCTTCTTTCCCCAGCCCCGAAACGAGACGATTCTGTATGGGCGAACTGCATCACGAATGTGGCGTCGCTGCGATTTATCATCTCCCCAACATGGGAACCAGTCCCCTGTGCCCGTCCCAGGGACCGGCTCAGGCGTCACGATTGATTCCGCGCCTCTTGCTGGAAATCCAGAACCGCGGTCAACTTGCGGCTGGGATGACGTCCTACGACCCCGATCGCAAGCAGCTGATCGATACGCATAAAGAAGTGGGCTCGGTCACCGAAGTCTTTCAGCTCAACAAAGCGGCTCCCTTCGAGCAGCTGATGCGGGAATATGCGGGTTGTGCCGCCATCGGACATGTGCGATACGCGACCTGTGGTCCGGAAGATCGGAGTTACGCTCAGCCGTTCGAACGGCATCACATCGAAAAATCCAAGTGGTTCAGTTTCGCGTTTAACGGGCAACTGGCAAATTACCCGCAGTTGCGGAAAGAGATTCTCGACGAGGCCGACTTTCATCTGGCTCGCGAAACCGACACCGAAATCCTGATGCACCACATCTGCCAGGAGCTCGCCGGATCAAAGCGGCCGACCCCTGTGGAGATGCTGTCGAACCTCGCGAAGCGATTCGATGGCGCATACAACATTGTTTATCTCAATGCTCTGGGCGACATGATCGTAGCCCGTGATCCGCTGGGGATTCGCCCCCTGTGCTATGCTATCCAAGGTCCCATGTTTGCTGCCGCGAGCGAAAGTGTCGCGCTCGACAACATGGGTTTTGAACGCTCCAACATTAAAAACCTGCCCCCCGGCAGTGCCATCATTATCCAGAATGGCAAGTTGCGGCTGGAGCAGTTTGCCCCATCACCACGGAAGGCCCACTGTTTCTTCGAATGGATCTATTTCGCGAACGTCGCCAGCACGCTGGATGACCGGAGCGTTTATCTCAGCCGAAAACGCCTCGGTGAGGAACTGGCGCGTCAGGAAACGCTGCAGATCGATGACGATCGGCATAACACCATCGTGGTGCCAGTGCCCGACACGGCCAAGGCTGCCGCAGACAGCATGGCGTTTGAACTCGGCATTCCGTCTCTGGAAGGGCTGATCCGCAATCGTTATGTCGGCCGGACATTTATCGAAGGCAAGGACCGGGCCGACAAGGTCCGTATGAAGTACACCCCCCTGCGTGAAGTGCTCGACGGCAAGCGTGTGCTGCTGGTCGAGGACACGATTGTTCGTTCGACGACGATGCGGGCGTTGATCTCGCAGTTGCGAAAACGCGGGCATGCCAAAGAAGTCCACGTGCGCGTGGCCTGTCCCCCGATTCTCGCCCCCTGCTTTTATGGCATCGACATGTCGCGCGTCGATGAGCTGTTCGCTACAAAGTTCCTGAAGCCGGGTGAGCCGCTCACTCCCGAAATCGAAGCGGCTATGGCGAAGGAACTGGGGGCCGACAGCCTGAGGTATCTGCCTTTGGAAGCCATTGCCAGCTGCGTCGACAAAGATCGTGAGTCGATCTGCCAGGCGTGCCTCGATACGAATTATCCGACACCCGCGGGCCAGCAGTTGTACCAGCTGGCTCTCGCCCAGGCTGCTGACGTCACCGGAAACAAGTCGTCGCGAACGTATGACGCAGTCCCGCCACTGGCAACGGTCGCCAGGACCTAGTCGAGAACAGCATGAGGCGATGAGTGACAGATCGCCGGAGAGAACAGGCGAACATTGCCCCTTGGCGATGCTCGCCTGTTCTCCCATTCCGATATCATCGGGACGACAAGTCGAAATCACTAGAACAGCCTGTTTAAGACCACCAACCTGCCATTTATCATGTTGACCGAACACGAGATTCAATTTCGCGTCCGCTATAAAGAAACCGACGCGATGGGCTATGTGCACCACGCGAACTACGCCACGTTTTTTGAAATGGGGCGAACCGAGTTATTGCGGGCTGATGGTGGCAACTATCGGATCATGGAAGAAGCGGGGCTGCTGCTGGTTGTCGTGCGGCTCAATACTCATTTCCGGGCGCCGGCCCGCTACGACGACTGGCTGACGCTGAAGACCCGTATCAAACGAGTCGGTGCCGCCAAACTCGAACACGAATACTTTCTCTATCGAGACGGCCAACTGCTGTCACAAGCCGAGTCTGTACTGGCGTGCGTCGACCGCTCCGGCAAAGTACAACCGATTCCCGAGGCGCTACGGATCGATGTAGAGAGTTAGAGTATTTCGCTGGTATTTTCCATGTACCGCGACAACTTTCCCCCCGCCCCAATCACGAGAATCACAGAAGGTGTCCCCGAGATGGCCGTCGAAATTGATGTCGTGTATCAGGGCGGCTTGCGGTGCCAAGCCACACATGGGCCATCCCAGAGCACGCTGATCACAGACGCGCCGCTCGACAATCATGGTAAAGGCGAAGCTTTTTCGCCTACTGATCTTGTCGCCACAGGTTTGGGTGCCTGCATGATGACCATTATGGGCATCGTCGCCGAACGCAATGGCTGGGACCTCACTGGAATGACGACGCACGTCACGAAGGAGATGGCCGCGGCACCGACTCGCCGCATCGGCAAACTGATCGTCACGATCACGATTCCAGCGCCCACAGCAGCCGTACTGACTGCCGCCGATCGCAGCAAGCTGGAAAACGCTGCCCATACCTGCCCGGTGCACCACAGCCTGCATCCAGATATTGAAGTGCCCATCACGTTCAATTGGGGTGCCTGAGCGAAGCCGCTATCTGTCCCTGCCGAGCAATTCCAGGTGAACACGAACGATGGGATCTGACTCGCTAATTCTGCTGCCGGGAATGGGCGCAGACGCGAGAATGTTCCGGCCTCAGCAACAGGCGTTTCCTCAACTGCAAATCGCGGAGTGGACGACCCCGGAGCCACGCGAAACGATCGCCCACTACGCCGAACGCATGTCCGAGCGTATTGCACTCAACGAGTTCAAATTCATCGGAGGAGCCTCCTTTGGCGGCGTCGTCGCTCTCGAGATGGCAGCCCTGATACCAGTTCGGAAGTGCATCTTGATCGGCAGCCTGCGTTCTCCCGCGGGTTTGCGTTCAAGTTGTCTTCGACTGCAAGGCCTCAGCAGCCTGTCAGCCCTGGCTCCCGGCGGCGCACGAGCCGGCCTATGGCTCGCCGGAGCCGTGTGTACCCCATCGTTTCGCGGCATTCTGCGTCAACTCGCGGATGCTGACGGCAGGTTCTTGAGCTGGGCCGTACGCGCTCTATTGGAATGGAATCCATCCGCGAACATCGCGAATGTTGTGATCGCTCAAATACATGGCCAGAAAGACTGGCTGTTGCCTGCCCGAAGCAGTCAGGCCGACCAGATTGTCCCCGGAGCAGGGCATTTGCTATCCCTGACCCATCCCCGGGAAGTCAACGACTTCATCAGAAATCAACTTGGAAGTGCACCGGAAATCTCGCCCTAGTTAATCAAGTCAGGTCTCAATCAGCGGCGGCCATGTTCAACGAACCGGGGCGGCACTCGTTTTCCCGACGCCCCATTCCCGCGCTTCACTGCAGATCGAAATCAAAGGTGGTTTCGTGCGGCGTGACAGTCGCAAAATGTGGTTCGCGACCAGCCGCGGCTAGCGCTCGATCCGTGGGCCCCTGATCTGTCGCGGCAGATCCGGCGACTGGTAGAGTTCGCGAACTTTTGCCTTCGACTCGGGGAGCAATAATCACTTTATATTTTCCCGCGATAGGGCCGTTGGTCATATCAAAGTGATATTCCCCCTTGGCAATTGCTGTCGTCACCGCGGGACCGCTGTTGCCATCCTCGGGGATAAAACTGATGGCCCCGTCTACGAGTTTGTCTGCCCCCGCCGTAACCTGCCCCGATATCGCCAATCGATCGAGTCGGAGTTCCGGTTGACCGCATCCCAGGAGGGATAGTCCGATCGCCAATAGAGCCACGACTCTTCGAGGTTTAGAAGTCACCAAGCACCTCGCTCCCAGCTTTGGTGGACAATGCCTGGAATGTCGCGAAGCTCATGTTGTTGCTGAGGAACCGCACAGATCCGTCAGCCAGCGAAAAATGCCCCCCGCCGGTGTGGTAACTCCAGTAATGATTGTTGTGAGCGCCGGCCGAATCTCCTTTGGACAACCCCGCAGCTGTCGTCAACAGATTGTCGGATTCGCCATCGTTGTTATTCCCGTATCCGCACAACGCCCAGCCGTACAGACCGTCGACAGGCGCGCCCCGTTCGCCGAACAGCAAGGTGTTCGAGGTACCATCGGTGACATCACGCATCTTGACAGGCGCCCCAGCGCTCGACGAGTAAAACATGCCAGACTTGTTTGTCGTGGACGTCCCCATCGTTCCGAAATATGCACCCACCAGAAAATTCCCGTAGCCAGAGAGAAAACCCGGGGTGGAAGCCAGCGGGTCCGTCGGACAGGTAAATGCTGGAATTTTGGGCGCATAAATGTCGCCGGTGTTGATATTGAAACAATTGCCGCCGTAGTTGAAATTCAATCGGTTATAGAGATTCGCCTGATCGAGATAGGGCAGGATGTAGGCCTGCAGCGTAAAGTTAATATTGGCGAGATTGCCAATTGGAAAAGTTCCGTGCGAATCATGATAAGCGTGCAGGGCCAGAGCTACCTGTTTCTGATTATTTTTACATTGAGACCGACGGGCAGCTTCCCGCGCCTGCTGCACTGCAGGTAACAGGAGTGCGATCAGTACCGCAATAATCGCGATGACCACAAGCAGCTCGATCAGAGTAAACCCGTGACGACGAACGTTGACTTGCGACATGCCAGGTCCTTTGAGCGTTAAGAGACCGTACATGAGTCGCGCCAATTCCCCTGAGACGCACCGGGGTCGAACGATCTAGACAAACTTCGAGGCAGACGCCTCCGCCACTCATGATATGTCCAGAGTAGCGTTCAGTTCAGTTCGCCGCAACGAAGACAACTCGTCACCTCTGAACTCAACCGGCGAACACCCCAACCGGGAATCAAGAGCCAACTAACCCCACGCAATCAGCGACATGAGTACAGACTGAATCGATCCTTAAGATCGATCTTAAACCTCAGCAGGTTAGTGAAACGACAATGCGTCAAGTCCAGCCGTGCGAGCCCCGCTCACTCGACAGTGTTAATATACTGTGAATTCAGCAAGTACTGCAGCTGCTCTACAGCAGGCTATCTTTTCGCATCCATCCGACGACGGCGATTGCAAACTTTGGCTGCATCCGACCAAGCCACTTCGACCGTTGGACGCGAACTTTCGTGCTACAGTCGATTCCGTCCGATCACGCGACCCCAAGGCGCATTGTCTTGCTGTCGTGCGGTTCCCAGTTGATGCTCGCGTTAGTTGCCAGCTTGGATCGGCGGGAAATGAAGCGCCACGTGCCGCGGCGTGATCAACTCGGAAAACGAGTGCTACTTTGCCGCAGGTACGGCTGCCGGCGTGGCTTCCCACCCATCCGGCTTCAACGGTGCGTGAGTCGTAAAGTTGATCGGTTTCAACTTAAGATCTTCATCTCCGGGAACTGTCACATCAATCGGCGTTACCACATGCCTGGACTCGGCCACCCGCGCACTGACGGTCGTGGTCGTTCTGGCGGAGGCCGTGCTAGTCGGAGCGGCAGGACGGCTGGCCCGGGCCGTTGGCGCGTTCGCGGAATCCGCCGGGACAGAGGCAGGCTCTGCGGGTGGACTCGCAGGCGCGGCCGGTGGATTCACAGGTGCCGCGGGGGGATTCGTCGGCGCAGCTGAGGGAGGCATCTTGAAGATCGGCGTGGGACCGGGGGTGGGAGTCGGTGTTACAGGAAGAACTTCTTCCTGATAAGGCGCAG
>CAZQUW010000145.1:0-3260 GCA_964596215.1 uncultured Planctomicrobium sp.
GAGAAGCCCAAACTGGCCTTGAAGTAGACGTGCCAGAATCGTGGGACGGGTCTCCCGGCCCGTCAGTGCCCACATTCCGAACGAGAGCCCCTGACAAAACCGGTTGTGGGAAGTTCAGAACCGCAGTATTTCACGCGGTTCTGAACTGATACAGGGGTTTTGAAACGCGTTGATGAGCGAGATCTCGCGCATTGTGCCGAATTGAGGCCCCCGGACAGGCCTGGAGTCTACTGCTGTCAACATCTTTGCGATTATCAAACCATTAACAGGTACAGGTTTTTAACCGCCAGCACCCTCTTTCTTCGTGACCTTCGTGTCCTTCTGTTCCAACGCCTTTTTTCACAGAAGCACACGAAGGCCACGAAGGATTAGAGGTCCAATCAGGCCATTTCGAAGGATGTCGAAATCCCACGATGGCTGGACGGATCGGCCTGGTTACTACTTCGCGGCCAGCGACGGGGCCGGTTTCACTCGAAACAGCGTGAACCGATCGTGCGGTGATTTCTCGCGACGTGTGTAGGTGCTCTGCAGAATCTGCTCTACCGACCCCAGCAATGCCAGGTCGGCCCGGGCGTTGCCGCGAGCAATCACATAAATCTGATCGCTGGGGGGCAACGCCTGCGGCAGATCGGCGGGATTCCAAATTCCGATGACAGGACGTTGCAGGTAGAAGATGTGCTGGGCCATTTCCTGACTCCCGCACGCCGCCAGAACTTGTTCGCGCCCTACCGCGCGATCAACCTCGGCCAGGAATCGCTTATCGGCTGCCGAAGTATCGACGCGCGGCATGACGACGACTTGTGCGTAAACATGCCCCATGACGATCAAGCTCAGGAGCACTCCGGCTGATCGCAGCACGTTGCGTCGGGCCAATTGCCAGGCCAGCACCACGAATCCCAAGCTGAGCAGCGGCACGAATACCCAGCCATCCGCACGCCACTCATTCCGTTGCGTCCCGGCAATAATGCCGGCAATTAACAGGCCACCAGCGGCCAGCGGCAAGCCCACTGTCCATAGTCTCCAGGACTTGCTGACATCCCGCAACTGGCTCGCAGCCAGCACCAGCCCCTGGGCCGCAATCGGTGAGAGGGCCGGCAGTGCGTAGATCAGATAATGGTGGTGCTTGCCAGAGGAACAGGACAGCAGACACATTTGCCCCAGAAACCACCACCAGCAGAACCGATCGCTGCCGGCCTCACGCCGCGCGGCCAGCAACGACTGCGGTACGGCCAGCAGCAAAAACGGCGTCCACGGCAGCATCTGCAGCGGCCATTGTACGAGGTAATACCAGGGGGGTTGCGTATATCCCAGCGTTCCGGCGGCGCGATCGAACAAGTGCCGTTTCCACAGCTCCAGCGCCGCGGGATCATACACCACAACTGCCACCGGCCAGGCGATGGCCACCGCCACGCCCAGCAGGATCCCCAGGGGAGACCACCACCGCCGCACCGCCTGCCAGTCCCGTCGCAGCAGGATCCAGCCGCCGCAGGTGAAGACGATCAGGACGGCACCGAAGGCCACCCCCTTGGCCAGATTCGTCAGCCCCAGCAAGGTCCAGAAAGTGAGCCGATAGCGCTGCAGTTCCGCGGGACTTAACGTCGTGAGCCGCGTTTCGACTTCTTGAAATGCGGTAATCGCCCCGAGCACAAAGACCAGCAGCAACATGTCCGATTCGGCCAGTCGCGCATACATGACCGTGTATACCGTCGTCGCTTGAATCACCCCCGACAGCCACCCGATCCGGGCATCAAACAACCGTGTCATCAGGCGCACGGTCAACAACACAACGACGACACCTGACACCGCAAACGGCAGCCGCATGGTCCATTCATTGAAGCCACCCAACACCAGCGCACAGATCCCCGCCAGCCATTGCGGCAAGGGGGGCTTTTCCGTCCAGGTGTGATCTCCGATCGTCGGCACAATCCAATTGCCGCTTATGGCCATCTGCTTGGCAGTCCCCGCCATCAGGACTTCGTGGGCCGTCAGGGCGCGATTCGATCCCAGAGCAAAGCAGAACAGAACCAGGCACAGCAGGACCAAACCCACGAGTCGGCCGCGAGTTGTTCCCAGCAGTTCGGTCATCAATCGAGTCGACGTCATGGCGGCCTCCTTGCCATCCCTTTCAAATACACGACATCGAGTCCTTCAATAAACTTCCTGCGGGTGCGACTGCCTCTGCCAGTGCTGGCTTGCTGGTGGGTTTACCATGCAAATGGCACTGGCGGAGCCAGTGGCACCCGCAAGTCGTCGATTGATCGGTACCGATGTCTCCCGAAACACTCCGGTTTCTGGAGCGGAACTCTAGGCATTGTGGGAAATTGCGTCAATTGGGATTGCTCTGACGGCGATTTCAGGAATCATGAGAAATGTCGAAGTCGAAGGCAAATTCCCCAGAGTTGCCGCTGAGCATGGCCACACAGTCGCGGAACGAGATGAACAGCATCACCAATACTCCGGCTCGCCGTTTGGGCTGCTCAGCCTGGCTGCTGCTCATGCCGGTTCTACTGATTGCGGCCTTCTGTGTCGTTTTCGGACCGTTCCTGTGGGAACAGGCCATCGTGCGACGCCTCGAGGCGAACGACGTGCAGGTCGTTTACGTCAATGCCGCGGGGTATTGGAATCAACCGTGGCTGCGTGCCGTTCCGGGATTTCAACATTACGGCAAGACGTTGACCCTCGCCTTTGTGAACTGCGATCAGCCGCAAACCAGAGCCGAACTGCCGCAAATCGCCAGGGATCTCCGCAGTCTCCGCATGGAAATAGACGTCGACCTCACAGGCTCAACCGACCTGACTCGCGACTTGTCACTGCTGCGATCATCGCGGATTGGAACCTTAAAAGTGCGGCAGCAGGAAGTTCGTGCACGGGATATTGCAATTGTTCAAACTCTCGCGGACCTCAAAGAGCTCCACCTGTCGAACTGCCAGCTCGACAATCCAGCCTTCGAAGAAATCAGCCGATTGAACCAGCTGACAATCCTCACCCTGGACGGAACATCCATTTCGGACTCCAGCCTGCTGCCCCTGCGGCGATTGAACAAGCTGGTCTTCCTCAGCCTGAGCAATACTCAAGTTTCAGACGACGCCAAAGCGCAACTTCAAGACGCATTGCCCCACCTGGAACTGACCGATGACTGACCCAGCCCGCAGAGAGGGCAAAGATAGTCGTTGATCGCTCCGCGATCATAACGCATCCGCAGTAGCGAGCCGGCGCATGCTTTGAACGTCTACGCTCATTCGACCCGGCTACTGCGATCA
>CAZQUW010000145.1:3360-13331 GCA_964596215.1 uncultured Planctomicrobium sp.
TCCCGCAGCCGCTTTACCCCCCTGCACCCCGGCGTTAAGATTTTTTCTGCTGCAACTTCCGGATGGGGCCTCAACTTTCGTACGAATTCTGATATGCCGCCGATTGTGAACATAGCCGCGTATCGGTTCGCGGAGTTGGAAAACCTCGCAGAACTGCGCACCGAACTGCTCGAACTGTGCCTGCAGGCAGACTTGCGCGGCACGGTGCTGCTCAGTCCGGAAGGGATCAACGTCTTCGCCGCCGGCACCCGGGCGGGCATCGATCAGCTCCTGACCCGGCTGCGGCAGATCCCCGGCCTGGCCGAACTGGAGGTCAAAGAAAGTTTCAGCCACGAACGTCCCTTCAAGCGGATGCGGATCAAGATCAAGCCCGAGATCATCGTGTTTGGCATCGACGGCATTGCTCCTCAGCGCTACACGTCGCGCCGCCTGGCCCCGCAGGAACTCAAACGCTGGCTCGACGAAGGCCGCCCGGTCACCCTGCTCGATACACGGAACAACTTCGAGTACGAGACGGGCACCTTTCAAAACGCGATCCGCATCGGGATTGAAGATTTCCGCAACTTTCCCGCAGCCGTCAGTCGCCTGCCCGACGACTTGAAGCAGCAGCCGGTCGTCACCTTCTGCACCGGCGGCATCCGTTGCGAGAAAGCCACCCCCTACCTGGAACGCGAAGGTTTTCAAGACGTCTATCAGCTCGATGGCGGCATCCTCAAGTACTTCGAGGAATGCGGCGGCGCCCACTACCAGGGAACTTGCTTCGTCTTCGACGAACGCGTGGCGCTGGACGCCAGGCTGCAGGCTACCAATGATTCCGCCGTTAATTAATGCGGACGCCGGTGAATTTGGAGGTGCAACTCTTGCTCAGCCGCTCAGACGTAAATAATAGAATTCCGATGTACCCGAGACTCGAATCAGTATACATTGATGTGAATTCCACACGCGGGATCCTGATCCACAAGAGCTGCCGCATTATCACTGGAGTACAACGATGGCTGACGTTTCTCGACGAAAGATGCTGGCATCCGGCAGTCTGGTCGTTGGCGGCACAACTCTGTCGCATGTGCTGCGACTGCGTGCTGCGGAACCCGCTCATCAAAAAACTCCTTCCACAGCTGTGATCTTCGTGACGATGGCGGGCGGGGCCTCGCAGTACGAAACGTTCGATCCCAAGCCACTCGCGCCACGTGAATATCGTGGCGAATTCAACGCGATAGCGACGGCCATCCCGGGCATTCAATTCTGCGAACTCTTGCCGCGGCTCGCTCAGCACGCCAACCGTCTGGCCGTCGTGCGGTCGATCCATCACGAGCAAGCCAGTCACATCGCGGAACACATCGTCGAGACGGGCTACGATCTGATCAACGGCAGCAAGACTCGTGAAGGGGAAATGCCGAGCATCGGCGCGGCCATATCACGCTTAAGGGGCGTGGGTGGGGCGGGAATTCCGGCCTATGTCTCGCTGCCGCGCCACCATGCGTACTCGAGCCCCCACTGGCTGGGTGCCCAGCATCATTTCTTCCCGGTGGACGCCGACCCGAATCTGGAAACATTCGCCGTCGGGAACCTGGCGCTCTCGAACAGCTTGACGGTTGCGCGCCTGCGCGAGCGTCGCCGCCTGCAGTCAGCGTTCGGGGGCCAGCAGCGACTGACCGATCTCGCCGGCAATGCCGAAGTCATTGACGTGTTCTCTCAACAAGCTTTCGACCTGATCACCGGCGAACGAGCCCGCCGGGCCTTCGACATCCATGCGGAAGATCCGAAGCTCCGCGATCGCTATGGCCGGAATACCATCGGGCAACGTCTGATCCTGGCACGACGTCTGGTCGAGGCGGATGTGCCGTACGTCGTCGTGCGGATGGCCGACTGGGACGACCATGCGAACCTGGCCAAAAACATGACCGCCCGCTGTGCCATCTTCGACCAGGGAATTTCTGCGTTGATCGAAGATCTCCACGACCGCGGAATGGAGCAAGACGTGCTCGTCGTGGGCATGGGTGAGTTCGGTCGTACTCCACGCTTTAACGGGATGGGTGGACGCGACCACTACCCCGGAGCCAACAGCATTGTTTTCTCGGGTGGCAAATACCAGATGGGCCAGGTGATTGGTGCCACCGACGCCAACGGCATCGCAGTCAGCCATGCCCCCTATCGCCCGCAAAACGCGTTGGCCATGGTCTATCACCATCTGGGCATCGATCCCGGAACCGCCTTTAAAGACTATTCCGGTCGCCCGAGATATCTCCTTGAAGAACGCGGACTCATCAACGAGTTAATCTAGTTCACGCGAGGACCTTGAAACAGCAGACCAGAGACCACAGCGACTGTCGTGTTGACAGGACTGTGATCTCCGGGCCTTTGTGTTCCCAACGTTCCGGATTCATCCGGCATGGGTGATTGTCGCGACTACTTCTTCAATCCGGCAGCCAGGTCCGGCAACGGGGTCGCCGCGCCCCCCTTGGCCTTGCTCTCCTCGGCCGCCTTGATGACGGCGAAGATTTCCAAGGTCTCGGCAGGAGTCACCGGGACCGGTCCACCTTTCAGAAACTTGGCAATCTGAATCGCCAGTCCTTCATAACCCACATACTTGTCAGTTGTCGGCACCACACCGTTAACGGGAATCCCATGTCCATAAATACCGGCGGTCGACACGCCCTTGTCACCGAACACCGTCGCACTGTACTTCACAGCCCCCTCTTTAATGCCGCGATACGTTCCGACCCGGCCATCTTTCCAAACGGCAGTAATCGATTCGGCCGTGGGCGTCGAGACACATGACACCGTCGTCACCCCCGGCCCCATGATGGCGTAGAGCGTCTCGATACTGTGCAGCGGTCGCATGAATTTGTCGGCCGGGGGCGAGTTCTCAGTCCAGCCGCCATACACATCGCAACCAATGACCTTGCCGACTTCCGGGTGATTCCGCATCCCGCTGAAGCCCGTGCTGAAGCGATGCTGCGAGCTGCTCCAGACAGGCACCTTCAGCTCTTCCGACAACTTATAGATGGCCACCGCGTCCTCCGGTGAGGAAGCAACGGGCCGGCTGATAAACAATCGCTTGCCCGCCTTCAACGCTGCCGTGGCCAATTCCAGATGCTGCGTCCCGTCCATGGCGAAAATCATGACGGTATCGCACTTCTTAAACAGCTCATCCATGGAATTCACGAACTCCACCGGCGGCACTTTGTCCTTCGGATCCTTGGGGTTCTGGTACATCGTCAGCAACTGCTGCTTCCACATCCCCGCCAGCTTGGCACTGTCGGGATAAGTGGGACTGTTCACCTCCAGCGCAGCCACGACACGGATTCCCGCCAGGTCACCTTCCGCTTTCGGGTGATTGAGAAATTCCGTGTAGGCCACCGATCCAAAGTTATCGATACCGAGAATTCCCACCTTGACCGGTTCCGCAGCCCGGGCGCTCGGGCCCGTTCCACAAATCCCCAGTACGACTAACGTGACCAATGTTGCCAGACGACGAATCATGAGACACTCCTGGTTGTAGAATTTACTTCTAAACAGACGCACGCAGACTCAGGTTCATATGCCTGATGTTTAAATCCAGTCACACACACAGTTCACAGCGGGGCAAAGTCAAACAGGATCGCGACTTCGCAGCCGCAGCCAATTTCTCCGCCGGCAGTGGAACTTGTGCCGGCTGCGATCATTGATGCAGAATCCGATCGGACGGGGACAACACGGATCGAGTCGGCCGAATTCTTAATGAGCAACTGACTCGGGGTGATCATCAATATGCCGGGTGAGCATATCAACGTCGACTGATGTTTCAAAGAGTTGACCTTGAGCCCCAGACGGTTACGACGGCTCTGCAGGCGGCGGCTCCGCGTGCGGAATCACCTGCCCGTGCGGATCTTGTGTCGGAGCCGCCAGCTCTTCCGAAATCTCCTGCTGCAGGTTCGGTCCGAGATAATGCTCAATGCGCGAAGCCGGCTCGTGCAAATGGTCGCGCGGCAGCTCGAAATGCTTCTCGAGATACGCTTCCCACAGCCGGTGTGATCGAACCAGCGATTCCGCCCGGCGACGCCCCGCGTCGGTCAGCGCCAGGCAGTGCTCGCCCGCGTCGACGATCAACCCCTGCCCCTTCATGAGGGGAATCGCGAGCCGCGCCAGCACCCCGCCGCCGGCAAACCGAATACACTCCCCACGTGCCAGGCGCGTCGCCCGATCATCGCGCCGACCACGTTCTTCCACGCGGTACAGCACGGCCAGGATATCTTCCTTGATGATCCGCACCGTCAATCGCAACTTGCGAACTGCTTTGACCAGCAAGCCGTGCTGCGGGGCGCAGATGACCGCTACCGTAAACAGCCCACCGGCCACGACCGACATCATCCCGGCCACGCTGGTGTTCCAATACTCGGCCAGGTAATAGCCCAGAATCGCCGACACGCACGCACACCCGACCGACAGGACCTGCATCGTCCACAGCCGGTCGGTCAACAGGTGCGCTGTCGCCGGGGGAACGATCAACATGGCAATCACCAGGATCGATCCGACCGCTTCAAAACTGGCCACGGTCACGACGGCCACCATCGCCATCAACAGGTAGTGGACGGTGATCGCCGAAATCCCCATAGCTGTCGCCAGCCCGGCATCGAACGACACAATCTTGAGCTCTTTCCAGAGCACCGCGACGAACAACACCGTCAAGGCCGCCACCGTGCTCAGCATGAAGATGGCGCGCGGGATCTCCAGGCCCATCCAGGGGACAGTATCCAGCGGCACGAACTCAATCAGACCGTACAGAACGCAACCGGGATCCAGATCGACCTGCGACGCATACTGATTCAGTAAGATCACCCCCAGCGCAAATAGGGAGGTAAAGACCACCCCCATGCTGGAATCTTCCGGAACATTGCCGAAATTCGAAAGTGCCTGGGTCAGGAATGCCGTCAGAATGCCGACCGCGACCGCCCCCACGAACACCTGCCAGCCAACCAGCTGCCCCGACCACAATACGGCCACAACAGTCCCGGGCAGCACTGCATGGCTGATGGCATCACCCAGCAGACTCATCCGCCGCAACACCATGTAGCAGCCGAGAATCGCGCAGGCCGAATTACACAGCACGCCGGCCACGATCGTCCAAAACGCAAGTAGATCTTCACGAGCCACGGCGAACGGTCCTCTCGACCAGTCACACCACACGAATTCCTGGCGACACGAACAACAACTCACAGAGCCCCAGCCGAACCACGCGGGTCCGCTTCAACTGCCTGACTTCAATGTCGCCAGATATTCTATCACATCCCGAATTTCGCTGAGCTTCAGAATCGGTCCCACCGGGGGCATGGCCGACTTCGCCGCCGTCCGCTCATCGATCTCGGCGACCGGAATGACCACCGTCTTCCCTTCCGGCGTCAGCACCGTCGCTTGCCGCGCATCTTCAGCTTTCAACACGCCCGACACCACGCGACCATCGGTCAACACATAGGCCACCGACCCAAATCCCGGGGCCAGCTTCGCATTCGGATCAATCATCGATTCCAGGAAGTGATCTCGGGGAGATCGAGTCGCCAGTTGCGTCAAATCGGGTCCCGCCTCTCCCCCCTGCCCCTGGACCTTGTGGCAGCGGAAGCATTGGGCGACTGCATGGCTGCGGAAGATCCGCTTGCCGTTCTCGGCATCCCCCCCCGCCAGGGCCGACCGGTACCGGGCCAGCGGATCTTTCGAAGGCAGCTGTGACTCATATTTCTTGATGGCATCCACCAGATCTGGAATCCCCCGCGAGCGGGCCGCTTCGATCACGTCGACCTGCAATTCCGCCGGCAACTTGTTCGCCCGCAACGCTTCCGTCGCACTCAGCAACACACGATCGGCAGCTCCATTCTTGACTGCCGCCAGCTGACTGAGTGCCCGCTGCTTTTCGATGATGGCCGCCGAATCCTGCTTCCACACCGCCGCCAGCAGGTCAATTCCACGCGCAGGATCGCTCACCGTGGTAATCTGCCGCGCCTCGGCCCGCAACAAGGGTTGACCATCCTGCAACGCCGCCTCCAGGACCTGGGGCAGCCGGGCATCCTTCCGAGCCACCAGCAGATTGAGTGCCGCGATGCGTTGTGTTACATCCCGGTCCTTTTGTCCAACCCAGTTGAAGAACTCCTGATCGTCGATCGCAATGTTCAAATGCGTAATCAATTGAATGGCCGAAATCTGCAACGCACCACTCGTCTGAGTCAAAATTGGCATCGCAAACTCGTTCAGCACCCCCTGCACGATCGCCGGATCTCGTTTCGACAACGGCCGCCAGAACCCGTTGACTCGATCCCGTTGACTCGGCTCCGACCAGTCGGCCAGCATCTGCAAGGCTTCTGCCCGCAGGGCGGGTGTCACCTGCGGGTTCAGCACGACCTGCGCCACTGCCTTCGCATGCTGCGCCTCCCCCAGCCGGAAGTTGGCATTCAGCACGCGTCGCAACAAAGCTTCAGGCGCCACCGCCGGGTCGCTCGTCGTGAGCAACGCGGCGAGCTGCGGCGTTTCCGAATCGATCGGCAAGTCATTAATCGCCCGGGCCGCTTCGGTGACGATCCAGGGATCCTGGTCCTTCAGGAAGTGGGAAATGCCCGGATCCTGCAGGCGCCGCAACACCAGCAAACACGCCAGGCGGACTGCCGGACTCTTATCGTTTCTCAATTCCCGCAACTGCGAGCGATCATCCAGATTCTTCAAGGCGATCACCCCCGCATGTCGCAGGTACGGATCGGCGTCCTGGTTTTCCTGGATCAGTTTGACGATCGCTGCGAACGCCGGCTGGTAACGATTCAGCCCCAAACTTTGCGCCGCAAAGTAACGGACTCGCGGCACTGGATCAGCCAGTAACTCGACCAGCTTCTGATCCCCTTGCTTCCACCGCTGCTGCCCCAGGACCTTCGCCGTCTGCGCCCGCACTTCCGGCTCGGCATCGCCCAGCAACAGAACAATTCCCGCGGCAATTTCAGGTTGCTCACCGCGGAATTGTCCCAGGGCCCAGATGGCATGTAGACGCGCCAGCAGACTGAGATCCTGCCGGGCCATGTTCAGTAATTGCGGGATCACCTTGGCGCCACGTTCGGCCAGGGCAAACTGTGACCGCTGGCGTACCCGTTGATCGGCGTGCGACAACAGAGTCAATAATTCTTCCGTAGCACGCTGGGCAAATCCGGCCTGGAACAATCGCTTCGTCTGCTGAACGACCTCGGTCTTAATGAGCTCCGGATCATGCACCGTATAAACTCGTCCCCCCTTGGTCGGGCCATTCCAGTCGAGCCCCACAAAATCTGAAACGTACATCTTTCCGTCGTATCCAAACTCCGCATCGGTGGCCATCAGTGGCTTGAGAAACTCCGTGGTTTCCGTAATTTCGAAGCCTGCCCCCTGCGGCTTCACCCCGATGGACTCCACGCCACCATTACCCGTAAAGTTGCACATGAAGAAGTGATCTTTATAACGTTCAGGCAGTCCGACACCCGGGTAGGCGCAGAACCCGGACGGCCCCGCCCCCAGCTTACCGACCGGGGGGACAATATAGGCCGGCTGGCCGGGATGCGCCAGGTGCCACAGCTTCTCGGCGTGCCAAGGGCCGGTCAGATAAGGGTCAAGGATCGTCTGGTAGGCCATATTCCAGCCACTCTCGCCCCCTTCGACAACGTACACTAACCGCGAGTGATCCCCCTTATCGCAATTATTATCGGCCGCAAACAGGTTGCCGTAATCGTCAAACGCCAGTTCCTGGGGGTTCCGCAGACCGCGATGAACGACCTCCAGTTGCGATCCATCCGGGAAGCAGCGAAAGACGGCCCCGGTACGCGGTCCCGAAAGAGTTGTCCCTTCCTGAGTCTGCACATGAAAGCCACGGTCACCCACCGAAAAATACAACTTGCCATCCGGCCCCCAGCACAGGCCATGCAAGTCGTGCCCCAGGAACGCCGCATTGACCCCGAACCCCGTATGGATCGGTTTGCGAATCTCGGCCACGCCATCGTTGTCGGCATCACGCAGCAACCACAGATGGGGAATGCAGGTGAAGTAGACGTTCCCGTCCTTCGCCAGCACTCCGGCGGCCAACCCGTCCAGCACGCCGTTGAAGCCCCCCGCAAAAATTGTCGCCCGGTCTGCCCGCCCGTCGCCATCCGTATCAGTCAGCTGCCGCACCTGATCCGCATGCTTCGTGAACCAGGACATGCCCCCTTCGAACTTGCCGGCAAACTTCTCGAACATCTTCAAACGATCATCAAGCGTCTTGATCTGCAGATCGTCTTCCAGCAGAAAAGGGCGCGTGCGATTTTCCTCGGTCCCCCGATTGAAGCGGTATTCTTCCGCCACATACACCCGGTTCTGCTCATCCAGACCAATGGCAACAGGGCTCCCCAGTTGCGGGTCGGTCGCGAAGACCTCGGCCTTCAGTCCCGCCGGCAGGCGAAAGGCCGACATCTGCCGCACGGCATCGGCATGCGACTTCTCGCCTTTCGGATCAGGTTCCACAGCGCTCAAGACGCTGCCACCCAGCAACAAGACACAACCACTTAAAACTGCAAACCAGCGCACTTGCATGACTGTGGACCTCGTTCTGCTGTTCCCGAACGTTCAGCAGCCCGGCTGCTTCACTCAGGCGGGCTGCGTTGAACTTAAGTGTATGGATTGTAGCGGCTGAAACAGTCGTTTCTTAGCCTGTTTGGGTCGATTGCCGTTGTCAGCGGTCGCCACCACTGCGGAAACTGGGAAAACGCCGACCGCTCTGCCCACCCGGACAGATCGAGTCTACCCGCACAACGAGGCGTTTTCCCTCATTCAGACGACTGCTGTTCCTGTTCAAGCGCTGGTTTTCGTATGACCCAACCGTCTCCGACGAGCAATCCGCCCCCCTTGATTGGCAACGGGGTCCGCTGGCAATCGCTGGATGTCCTGCGTGGGGTCGCGGTACTGCTGGTCCTGATTCGCCATCTGCCCCTGTTTCCCACGCTGCGCCGCATGTATCCGGGGTTGTACGACACCCTGCACAGGCTGCAGCTGGGTGGTTGGGTCGGTGTCGATCTTTTCTTTGTCCTCAGCGGCTTTCTGGTTTCAGGAATTTTGTTCCGGCAGTACCAGCGCGATGGCCGCATCCAGCCGACTCGCTTCCTGATTCGCCGGGGATTCAAGATTTACCCCGCCTTCTGGGTCATGATCGCCACCACCCTCGTCTGGTTCGGGCTCACCATCGACCCGTTCCCCCTCCAGAAAACCATCGAAAAGACCGCCGTGGAGCTGGCGTTCGTCCAGAACTACCTCCCCGGCCTGTACGCTCACACATGGTCGCTGGCCGTGGAAGAACATTGCTACATTGGAATTTGCCTGATCTTTACCTGGATGACCAGCACCGCCCGCGGTTCTTCCAACCCCTTCCGCTGGCTGCCGGCATTCGTGATCACCACCGCCATCGGGGTCCTGATCCTCCGCATCTGCACCGTTCCCGCGGTCATCCCCAAGAATCTCGTCCCGACCCTGGGAGCCACGCATCTGCGTTGCGACACGTTCCTGATCGGCACCCTGGTGGGCTATGCGTTCTACTTCTCCGACGGCAAATTCCTGGAATTCTGCCGCCGTTTTCACGCGGTGTGCATCGCCTGCGGCCTGGCCTGCCTGGTGCCGGTCTTCTTCCTGCACATCGAAACCGACCGCATCATCTGCACCTGGCTGTTCACTCTGAACGCCATCGGCGGCGCCCTGCTGCTGATGGGGGCCCTGGGCTCGCAAGGCAAACCGTCCCTCGGAGCCGGCCTGCTGGCGACCATCGGTGAGCATTCCTACTCGATTTACCTGTGGCACATCCTGGTGGCCAACACCTGGCTGCTGATGATCATCAAGGCCTACAAAATCCCCGCCGACCTGGTGACCTGGACGGTCCTGTCCTTGATGGCATCCATCCTGGCCGGCATCGTTTCATCGTATTTGATTGAAAAACCCGCCCTCAAACTCCGAGACCGCTGGTTCCCCGC
>CAZQUW010000145.1:13431-16106 GCA_964596215.1 uncultured Planctomicrobium sp.
TCCGGTCCGACACCGGCGCCCGCGTGTTGCTCGGGCTGCTGACGGCGTGCACCTTCATCCGC
Organism: uncultured Planctomicrobium sp.; assembly: GCA_964596215.1. GTDB lineage: Bacteria > Planctomycetota > Planctomycetia > Planctomycetales > Planctomycetaceae > JAKFVC01. Next base: position 13,494 of record CAZQUW010000145.1, read on the forward strand.
GTGTTGTGGGCCGATTTCCTCAGCTATGACGATCCATTCTACGTCACGGCCAATCCGCTGGTGCTCGGGGGACTGTCGTGGAAGTCGCTGACCGGGGCCTGGACCTCGTTTGACTGCGCCAACTGGCATCCGGGGACCTGGATTTCGCTGATGCTCGATTACCAGCTCTTCGGCCTGCAGCCGTGGGGCTTTCATCTCACCAACCTGCTGCTGCATGTCGCCAACACCCTGCTGCTGTTCACATTGCTGCGCCGCTTGAGCCTGAACTGGGGCCCTGCCCTGTTTGTCGCGGCCGTGTTTGGCGTCCATCCGCTGCACGTCGAATCGGTCGCCTGGATCACCGAGCGTAAAGATGTGCTCGCCACCTGTTTCGGGCTGCTGGCGATGCTGGCGTATGTCCGGGGCGTACAAACGGGCGAGACCTGGCGGCGTTACGCCAGTTGCGGCTGGTTTGCTCTCAGCCTGACGGCAAAACCGCTGCTGGTGACACTCCCTTGCCTGCTGCTGGTGCTCGATTACTGGCCGCTGCAACGCTGGTCCAATCCCCGCACGTTCTTCCAGCGCGTTGTGGAAAAACTGCCCTTCTGGCTCCTGACGATCGGTTCGTCGATCATCACGATTATTGCCCAGAAGCAGGGGGGCGCGGTCGCGTCGCTCGAGAAATTCAGCCTGCTCCAGCGCCTGGCCAACATCTGCGTCAGCTACGGGACCTATCTGCAAAAAACCTTCTGGCCCACGCGGCTGGCGGTGTTCTATCCCTACTCGATGAATCGCTGGGATTCCGGCGGCGTCATCCTGGCCGCCGTCTTGCTGGTGACCGTCAGCGTCCTCGCCTGGCGCCTGCGTCAGCGGCACGGGGGCATCCTGCTGGGCTGGCTGTGGTTCCTGGGGACATTGGTCCCCATGATCGGCCTGGTACAAGTCGGCAGCCAGGCCATGGCCGATCGCTATATGTACTTTCCCTTGATCGGTTTAGCGTGGGCCGCTACCTGTGCCGTGCTGGCCTGCTGGCCCGCTTCCCCCACCAGCGCCCGGTATCAGACCGTGCTGGGAATCGCCCTGGTCGCCGTGATGAGCGGGCTGACCTGGCAGCAATCCGGATACTGGAGAAACACCCTGCTGTTGTCGCAACAGGCGCTGCGGGTTACTCCCGACAACCATATCGCCCTGGTGCTCCACGCGCACTCCCTGCGAATTGCCGGGCAGGAGGATCTCGCGATCGCCGAGTACCGCCGCGCCCTGGAGATTGAACCGCACTACACGGCCGCGCACAACGACCTGGGAGCCATGCTGTTGCAGCGAGGCGAACTGGACGCGGCGGTGGCCCAGTTTCGACAAGGTTTGAAGTCGGCCCCGGAACATGTGCGGATGCGCTGGAACCTGGCCAACACGCTGGCGCGGCAAAAAAACTACGCGGCCGCGCTTCAGGAATTCGAACTGGCGGAACAGAGCGCCCCCGCCAACGATGTCCTGTGCCTCGATCACGCCCGGACCTGCCTGCTGGCCGGACAGCCCCGCGCGGCCCTTGCCAAATTCGAACGTGCCACGCAACTGGCCCCGGGCAGCCTGACGAATCAGCTGGAACTCGCCCTGGCCCTCCATCGGGCTCCGGCCGGAGCCGGGCGCGACACACCGCGGTCGATCGCCTTGCTGCAGAAACTGGCCACCCAAACCGATGCGCCACGCGTCTGGATCGCCCTGGCGGAAGTGCAGACGGACGCCGGACAGACGGACGCGGCCGATGCCACCTGGCAACGCGCCCTGCAACGCGCCACCACTCTGAACCGACCTGATCTGCAGGAGTTGGTGAAGTCCGCGCAACTGCGGGCACGGCGGTAATCGGGTGTAAGTCCCCGCGGTCCGCGGGCAGCCCGGGCGTCGCTCAAATCGCGGCCCGCATCCCCAATCTCAGCCTGTATCCCAAGTGTCCGAGACCAGAAATCACCTCGCTTTGATGACCTGCGAGTGCTCACTGGCGGTCCCCGTACGCAACCGCACAGCGGCTGGCCTGCAGACGGGATTTCTTATTGCCAGTGAGGACTTTACGACACTACCGCCGAGCCGTTCGGCCCCCCATTGGGGCATGATTTCCGCCCGCAGCGATGTAAACGGCGGTTAACATTTTCGTCTCGGTTTACGCTCCCCAGGCTGCGCTGTGTTGACATCTCCCGCAGTGCGGGGGCATCCCCATCCCGTTCAGACTTCGCGTCTACCGGCCAAATTCACGATTGAACGCTCCGCCGCGACGCGGCCAGGAACGGCCGTAGCGTGATTCTGTCGGTTGTAACGTCGGAAAACCGGGGGATTTTGTCCGGGGGCCAGTCCCTGGACGCCGGGCGACCAATTACCGCTTCAACATTGTCCAGCCCCCGGGGGTATTGGAATGGGGTTTGCAATATTACGCCGCCAGCTTCATCGCCGGCCAAGCAGAAGCGGGGACCCGTTGTGTCCCGAGACCCGGCTTGTTTTTGGAAGGTGCCGCGGTCGCTACTCAACTTCCATTCAATGCATCAATAAGCCACACAGGAGAGTTTCAAGATGTTGAAGAAGTTCATGGCTGACGAAGCCGGTTTCATCGTTTCGTCTGAATTGGTCCTCATCGCCACGATGTTG
>CAZQUW010000146.1:0-2191 GCA_964596215.1 uncultured Planctomicrobium sp.
GCATGTGTACTGTGTGAGAATCTGTGCGTTATGGCTCACTTATCTGTGCAGGATCGCCCGCCAAAAATTCGCGTCGGGTTGTTCCCTGAATCGCAATGATTGCTCACTCCCGACAATTGATATTCAGTTCTGTGACGGCACACGAATTGCCGTCGAACGGCTGTATTTACTAAAGTTCGGTCGGCGCCCCTGTCGGGAGGATTGCCGGGCGGACGGGATTCCCCGATTGTTTGAGCACCTGGCCTGAGTTGCCAGTTCCACCCTGCTCCCGATTTCAAGGAGAATGCAATGTCGAAAAAGTTAATGCTCGCTGCGGTGGGTGGTCTATTGATTGTGGGTGGTTTGACTCAGGTCACGCTCCCCTCGAGGGCCCACTCCCAGGAGACCAAGCCCGCAGCTGTCAAGAAATCACCCCCGGCCAAGGTGGAAAAAGCCGCGAAGGAGCCGGAGGCAAAGGCCACAGATAAACCCAAGGCTGATGCGGATCTCGACGTGCTGTACGCGTCGGCGAAGGCGTATGAGACCGCGTTCAATGCCGGAAATGCGAAGGAGCTCGCGGCCCTGTTCGCCGAGAAGGCCGAAGTCGTCGACGAAGACGGCAATGTGCTGGAAGGGCGAGCCAATGTCGAAACGCGCTTTGCGGAGCTGTTCAAGACTTATCCCAAAGCACACGTCGTCGTCGAAGTCACCTTACTGCGGCAACTCAGCCCCGACGTCGCTGTCGAAGATGGAGTCAGCACCGTAACCCTCGATCCTGACCAACCCTCATCACGCAGCCCCTACTCCCTGGTGCATGTGAAGCGAGACGGCAAATGGTTGTTTGCCAGCGTGCGGGACTATCCGGAAGAGACCACGCTGACCGCTCATGATCACTTGCTGCCACTGGAATGGCTGGTGGGGCATTGGGTTGATGAAAGCCGTGAGGGGCGTGTGGAAACGACTTGCCAGTGGACCGCAGATGGGAATTATCTGCTGCAGGAATATGCGATCAAGACGCGGCGGGGTATCGAACTGCGAGGAACACAACGGCTGGGCTGGGATCCGTCACGACACATGATTCGCGGCTGGGTATTTGACAATGCCGGTGGGATTACAGAATCGACCTGGACGGCGGTCGATGGGGGCTGGGTGGTGAAGGCTGAGGGGACTCTGCCCGACGGCCAGTCAATCTCCGCGACGCGGATTATTACCCCGCTCACGGCCGACTCGTACCAGATCGATTCGAGCAATCAAGTCTTTGGTAGCGAACTCCTGCCCGATTCCTCGGTGCGGGTTGTCCGCCAGCCCCCAGCTCCGACCAAATAGGATGGGGTATGTCGAACTCGAAGAGCGCTCGCTTCGAGTTTCCATTGAGTCTTGAAGCTCGTAATCCAATCAATTTTCCGAACATACTCGCGGCATTTCGTACGGAGTTCATCATGAAACGCAATCACTGGATCTGTTTAGGCCTATCCGCGGTGCTGGGGCTGACCGTGCTGGGGCACAATAGCGTGTTTGGCATTGGTGGCCGGGGTGGCGGCGGTGGCGGCCGTGGGGGTGGCGGTTTTGGAGGTGGCGGAGGCGGCGGTTTTGGAGGTGGGGGAGGCCGTCCCAGTGGTGGTTTCTCGGGTGGTGGGGCGCGACCTTCCATGGGAAGTGCCCCCTCTATGAGCCGGCCAAGTGGCGGAGCACGTCCCGCAGCCGGCGGAGCACGCCCCGCAGGTGGTGGAGCGCGTCCTGCAGGCGGTGCTCGCCCAGGACCTCAGCCCGGCACTCGGCCCAACATCGGTGGTGGTGGCGCTGGGGCCGGCGCGCGCCCGGGCTTGCAGCCGGGGACGCGACCGAGCATTGGCACCGGAGCCGGCGCGGGGATTGGAGGTCGTCCTTCAACGCTACCCGCGGGGCGACCCGGGATTGGATCTGGTCAGGGCATCGGATCCGGTCAGGGAATTGGTGCCGGAGCAGGCGTGGCGGCACGCCCGGCAACTGGCGCCGTCGGTGCCGGTCGCCCGGGAATTTCTCAGCAGCCGGCGCGCTTGCCCGGGTTGGGACAAGGGACGGCCGGTTCGCGACTACCGAATCAGGGGGCCGGTCTCCAGGATCGCGCCGCCAATCGCTCACAGTCGGTTCAGGATCGCCAGGCGAGCTTGAGCGACCGCATGTCAACCGGTCGCACCGACCGCCAGACCGACCGGAATCAGAATCAAACGGA
>CAZQUW010000146.1:2291-4502 GCA_964596215.1 uncultured Planctomicrobium sp.
CAGAATCAAACGGATCGACAGGACCAACGAAATCAGAATCAGGACGATCGTCAGGATTGGCGCGACCAGAATCGCGAAGACTGGCAGAATTATGCTGATGAGCATCATGATCAACATGGTGATTGGTACAACGATAGCTGGCAGCCGGGAGATGGCTGGAACTACATGTGGGACAACTATCCCGGGGCTGCCGCGCTCGGCTTGACCGCGTGGGGCATTAATCGCCTTGGCTATGGCATGGGCTACGCCGAGTACTCGAATCCGTACTCGGACGGGGGATCTGGAAGCTACGACTATTCGGAACCGATCGTCAGCTACGACGAGTCGGCTGCGGCCGCGACCACCGATCCCGCTGCGACGACACCGACTGATCCTGCCGCAGCACCGGCCGCTGATGCAGGGATGCAAGCTTTCAACGACGCTCGCGACGCCTTCCTGAAGACGGACTACGACGGGGCGTTGAAGCTGCTTGATGTCTCGTTGAAGACCATGCCGCGGGATACTGTCGTGCATGAATTCCGGAGCCTGGACCTGTTCGCACTCAAACGCTATCCCGAATCGGCCGCGGCAATTTATGCGGTCCTGGCGGCCGGACCCGGTTGGGACTGGACGACCATGATCGGCCTCTATCAGAGTGCCGATGCCTATACCCAGCAACTGCGAGCCTTGGAACAATTCGCGAAGGACAACCCCAAGTCGTCCGACGCTCACTTCCTGCTCGGCTATCACTACATGACGACGTCGCACTCTGCCGATGCGTCGGCCCAGTTCAAGCTGGCCCAGGAACAATTGCCCGACGACAAGCTCATCGCGCAACTGGTCGGTATGACGTCACCTCCGGGCGAAGCGAAACCGGCGGCAGCACCTGCTGCTGGTGAACGTGCGGTCGTTCCGGAAGACAAAGTCTTGTCGGTCGACAAGATGGTCGGCACGTGGAAGGCGTCGACTAAAGATGCGCAGTTTGAACTGGAGCTGGGAAAAGATGGCCACTTCGTCTGGGCGTTCGCCCGCGGCAAGGACAAGCAGACGGTCAAAGGTGTCTTCGCGGTCGACCAGAATAACCTTGCCCTGGAGCCAGACGCCGGCGGGACCATGCTGGCTGAGATCGACTTCAGCGACCCGGCGCAGTTCCATTTCCAGATGATCGGGGGCGGTGCGAAGGATCCGGGGCTGGACTTCAAGAAGAATCCCTAAAGTCTCTTCAATACCGGATGTCGTCGACGAATCGCGACGATTTCTGTAATGAGTTCGCTGGCCGGCGTGTGGCAGTTGATTGGCGTGTCCAATCGAACTGTGCCACACGGCGGCCAGCGGCTTTTCAGGGGGATACCTGTGGGAACAAGGTATTGCTCTGTCAAAGCTAAGAAGTGGGGTGCCACTGGCTCGGCCAGTGCTTATCGCGAGTCCAATGACACGCGGTACTGGCCGAGCCAGTGGCACCCAATTCCAGAATCTGGCGTTGACAAAGTGTCAGTTCCCTGTCGCCAGGCGTTCGCGAATTTCGACGAGGATCTTCCCCAGCATGTTCTGGCCGGTTCCGTCGCCGCCATCTCCCCAGTAAGCATCATTCTTCGTGTGTTCAACGAGCATCGCGTCGCCCGTCGACAGCAGTAACGCCTGCAGTTCCGGGTGTTGCGCGAATTTCGCGTGGACCGCAGAACGCATGACGTCATCTTTGACCGTGTCCCAATCCGGACGCAAGGGTCGATTGCGGTCGCGCCCCATCCTGGCGGCCTGCATGGGAGAAACCTCCAGCCGCACGGCCTCCTCATGTTCTGTTCCCACGAACTTCTGCGCTTGGAAGTAGTGTTCCGAAGTGGGCCAGATCTTTCCATCGAGCTCGATGGGAAAGGCTGCGAAGTTCGAGAACTCGCCGAACATCTCGTGCACTAAATAAAAGTTGATGACTTCGGCCATCGATCGGTGTTCCTTGATGGTTCGGCGTGGGGCCTGCAGTGTGATCCAGTTCGGGGGCGCCTATGTTAGCTTGGATTGTTCCAGAACCCAAATGGGTCTGGTGGTTTAGGGCATTACGGGAAACGCATGGACGCCCGACAGCCGGGAATTCGGGGCACAACGAGATTCTGTCGGGACGTGAATGCATGGTAGAAGGGTGAATGAGGGAAGAGGGCGATCTGGTGGTGGAGGGTTTTGTTGCTGAGCGTTGCATTGGGGAAATGTGGGCGCGTGTGCCAAGGGAGCCAAGGGAGC
>CAZQUW010000146.1:4602-8952 GCA_964596215.1 uncultured Planctomicrobium sp.
GAACTTTGCGGGGAGCTGTAGGATGGCGTTCGTCGTGGACAACGACCGCGAACAATTTTTGTTGGCTGGCCGCGATGTGCCACTGGTCAAGTCTGTCACTATCTTCGATCTGGAGAACCTGTTGCAGCCGATTGGTTGGCCATCAGCATGAGTCGGGACAACGCGTGTGCCGCGGGGGGCGTCGTTCGGCAGATGTCGCAACTCAGCATGTTCCCCGGCAGCTGCTCGGGATCGCCACCAGCGGGAGACCGGGCAGCGTGGTGTGCTCCAGTCAGCCAGGCTTCGCAGCGCGCACCCGCACTGCACACTGCGGTGTTGGCCGGTGAACGGCGTGGCTTGTCATGCCGACCGTTTCGTCGTGACGCAGGCGAGTCGCTGAGGCTGGTCGGCAGTACAGAATCGGGCGACTGCCTTGATTTCGAAATTTTTATGTATAATGTATTTGCATCTTCGATCTAAAAAACATTACCATGCATTGTCGACAAAACAATTCAAAATAGAATGCGGACAACACTTCGAAATCCAGTCCGCAGGATTGATCGAGCACAGGGGGGGCGGCCCCGGCATCCCCGCAACCAGTCGAGCCCTTTCGGGCGATCAGTGGCGCGCAGTTTGCAGAATTGCACGTAGTTCTGTCTTAAAAGTTCACTTTGCAGTTCACGAGTCGGGCCTCTCAGGCAAAACGTCTTCACGCAATGACGTGCGAGTTCTCGCTAGGTTGACCAGGTCACGGCGACGACCGCACATCAAGACAAAATATAAAACACATTAACTATGGCAGTATGTCATCAGTTGCAGGTCGTTCGTGTCACGAATGGTTCGCCTGCGGTGATGGTATCAGGTGTGCTCGTTTTTTTTGTTTTGATTTCTGGATCTGGAGCGAGGAGATTGAATCATGAGAGTGTGGAAACCCAAAGTGCGCCAGCCGTTCGGCTTTACGCTGATCGAACTGCTGGTGGTCATCGCGATCATCGCGGTGTTGATTGCGTTGTTGCTGCCGGCCGTGCAGCAGGCCCGTGAGGCCGCCCGCAGGTCGCAATGTAAGAACAATCTCAAGCAGATTGCGCTGGCCCTGCATAACTATCATGACTCGGCGAGTGTGCTGCCCCCGGGGGCCATCAATCCAGGGGTCCAGACTCTCGGCGGATTGCCCTACACCGCGACGTGCGCCACCGATTGTCGAAATACCCCCTTCACGTTGATGATTCTGCCGCAGCTGGATCAGTCCCCCTTATATAACCAGCTGAATTTCAGCCTGGCCATGGGGAGTGCTCAGCGCAGTGGCACCGGTCCCGACTCGTCGGTGAATGGTCCCAAGTTTGCCGCCGCAAAACTGACCGTCTTCCAATGCCCGTCAGACGTTCCGTTCGGTGACCCGCAGACGATCGCAGGCACGGCCCACTATGCCATTACCAATGGACGGCGAGCCAGTTACTGGTTTCCGGCAATTGATCGCCTGGAAGACCGCGGGGTCACGTGGGCTCAGGACACCAGCGCGAATCGCGCCATGTTCGGACTCAATGGAGCTGCCAGGTTGACCGACGTCAAGGATGGCACCAGCAACACCATGATGCTGGTGGAGACTCCGTTTAAGAAGAATTACGTCGGTTACGGCCCATATTGGAATGCCTGGAACTATACCAGCGGGGTCGAGTTTGGCCAGCTGCCCAATGCGAAGGGTGGATGTGGCGGAGGCGGCAGCGGCTGCACGTATGCCTGGGGTGGCGGAAGTGCCCACATCGGTGGAATGCAATATGCCAAAGCCGACGGATCTGTCGGGTTCCTTTCCGATAACACGGCATTCGCGATTATTCAGGCTTTGATCACGATCTCTAAAGGCGAAGTGGTCGGTGAATACTAGCGGCAGGGAGCGATCATCGCTGTCAGGTGCCGGGTTTGTGTCATTTACAACATTCCCCCCGGATGTGGTTCCGCGTCCGGGGGAATGACTTCATTTGAGCTGACTTTTGATGCTAGGTTACTCCATGAATCGACGAGACATCTCGTTTTTGTGTTTGGTGGCACTGTGGCCGTTGATTGCCATGGGATGTTCCGGTGGCGAATCGGAACCACCGCTGGCCGAAGTGAAGGGAACGGTCACCGTTGACGGTCAGCCGGGGTCTGAGCTGGAAGTGGTGTTCACGCCCGAAGCCAGCGGAGGGGATGCCAAGAAAATTGGTGCGGGTTCCACTGCCATTACCGATCCCGGCGGAGGTTACGTGCTGAAGTACAAGGGGGCTAAAAACGGTGCCGTCATCGGCAAACATACCGTTAGAATCACGAGAGTCGCGGGTGGCGGTCCTGCAGGTGGAGCGGGAGCCGTGGCTTCTATGCCACTTCCGGCGATTTACAATTCTGCCACCACATTAACGGCCGACGTGGCCGCCGGCACGAACAAGAAGGATTTTGAGCTCAAGACAAAATAGAATTGCAGGTTCCAGTCCTCGGCAGCGACCAGGCATGGCCGTCTGCTGAATTCCGCCCTTGGGGTCCGTAGCCGCTGTCTGGTGGCTACGGACCGTCGGAGGGAGACACGCCTGGGTAGAGACGTCTTAAGCCGGAATGACTTACGTTGTTCAGGCCGTCACAGTGGGTTAGTGTGCGTGTGTTGGGGTGTCGACTCTTTTTCGATACTCGAAGAGATCCTGGATCCGCGTCTGCAATTTCGCTGCCGGGGCGGACTGTCCGGTCCGGCCCAGCAGTTCTGCATAGCGCATGAGATATCGAGGGCGATCGGGGGCCAGTTCTGTGGCTCGCCTGGCAGCCTCCACCGCGAGGTCGAGCAGTTGCTGATGTTCCCAGCAATCGCTGAGCATGATCCACACATCGGCGGTGGGGCGAAGCTGGACGGTCTTTTCCAGCCAGGGCAATGCGGCTTGAGGGTTGTTTAACTGGTAGTAGGTTGAGCCCAGGGTAAAGCAGGCGGTGGCCCAATCTTCCGGCGCAGGCTTGGCGGACTCGGCGACCGCGTGGGCATGTTGCAATGTGAGTTGAGGATTCAAATTGAGGTAGAGTCGGGCCAATGCGGCTTCGGACCGTGAATCGGTTAAAGACTGAACATCGGGACGCAGCAGCAGGTTCAATGCACGTCCACGATACGTTTCGGCATGCTGGGCCTGCCCCGGGTTATCGACGAGTTGCAGGTAAGCCAGGCCCAGGCTACGGAAACGATCGGCAGTGGACAGGGCGACGTTTTCCGAGATCGGGACCAGTTCGGCCGGCTGCGAGTGGTCGGGTGCCGGTGTGCTGCCGGAGTGAATTCCGATGCGGTGATGGGTGAATGCAAAATGCGGAATCTCAGTCGGGCCACGCGGCATGTGACAGGTGACGCAGTTGTCGGCGGGATTGGTTTGTTTGCGTGTTTCGAGGGGTTGTCCACAGGCCTCTGTGGCATGACAAGATAGACATTTCTGTCGATAAAAACCTGGAATTTCCCGGGCGGACGGTGTGGCATGCGGATCATGACAAGTCGTGCACGTCAACGTGTCGCTGGACTGATAGCAGCGGCTTAAGTGCATCTGCTCCGCATGCCCGACGACTTCCATCCGTTGTTTGGGGCCCAGGATTCCGAAATGGGTGGCGTAGTCGGTGAGGAGTTGGCCGGGACGAAAATCGTGCAAGCTGCGTCCCCGCAGTTCCACCGTTGCGGCGCCGTGCAGGTGGCATTGATTACAGAGGTCCTCGCGCCGTTGTCGATCCAGATGTGCGGGATTGACGATCGTGGGGTCGTGACTCAGGAGGGCAGATTGATGAAACGGAGTCGATTCGTGCCTGGCGACGTGGAGGGCTCCGGGGCCGTGACAGCGTTCGCAGTCGATCGACTGCGCGTGAAACTGGACTTTCTGAGGACTGCGTTCGATGGGTTCAACGCGCCCGGCGTGACAGGTCAGGCAGCGAAGTTCGACGGGACGTTGAAAGCCCGCATTCGTCCGATCGTAGCCTGGCGACAAGCCCCAGGCCGACTTGGCCGAATACCAGGTCGCGGGAGATTCGAACAGGAATCCGTCCGCTTCGATGAGATAACTGCGGGAAAAGCGGCCAGAGCCGATGACATACTTGATCGGAAAATCGGCGAGAAGCAGCGTGTCTTGAGCCGCAGTGCGAATGGACTCGGCATGTCGCAAGGTGCCCCCATCGCGATAAATGCGATAGTGCCGCTGCGAACGGGGATCGTCAAATTCGCCGTCGGGGGGCTCTGATGTCGCGTCGACCTTGGCAAGAGCCTGACTATGTGCGGTCTCCAGATAGGAAGCATGGGCCTCGGCGTGGCAAGATTTGCAGCGATTCATTCCAACATATGCGACATTCGGCTGCGTATTAAGAGCGGAAGAAGGAGAGATCGCAGGTAGT
>CAZQUW010000146.1:9052-15912 GCA_964596215.1 uncultured Planctomicrobium sp.
TTATGGCTGAAACTCACTCATCCGTCTTGCCCAGGATTAGCGTCATTCTGGCGACGTTCAACGAAGAGGCCACCATCGAACGTTGTGTGCGGCGGATTTTGCAGGTCTTTCCCACCGGCTGCGAGGTATTGGTTGTGGATGGAGGCTCTGATCGCACGGGGGAGATTGTCGCAAGACTGTGTACGGAGTTTTCCAGCTTAAAATATATTCGTAACGAGAACGATCGTGGGAAGGGGCATGCTACAAAAGTTGGCATCGCTGCCGCGCGCGCGGACATCATGGTTGAGATCGACTCGGACCTGCAATTTTTGCCGGAAGAAATTCCGCGCCTGATTGAGCCTATCGAATCGGGACAGGCGGACGTCGTGCTCGGAAGTCGTTTCACGACAGGTTCGCAACGCTTACCCGGCAGCACGACCTGGCTGCGGACATTCGGTAATAAGACCACCAGTTTGTATGCCTCAATCCTGTACCGGCATCGGATGACAGACGTCCTGGCAGGCATGATGGCGTGGAGTCGGCGTGTGATTAATACATTCGAAGTCCGCAGCGACAACTACTCTTATGAAGTTGAAATTCCCGTCAAAGCGATCCGCCACAAGCTGCGAGTGATTGATGTCCCTGTTACGACGGACGCTCGTCAGGGTGGTGTTTCGTGCGTCAATGTCGTGGTCGATGGATTATCTCTGTTGTTTGATATCACACGGTTTCGGCTTGGTCTCAAGTAAGTTTCAATCACGCTGCATCAGATCTCGCAAGAGATTTTCGACTCCCGCTGAATCGGGATTCTGTTCGAGGAACTGTTGCAGAACGGCGATCGCTTCTGGTTGCTGGCCCGACTGGCGCAACGCGAGCGCTAATCCTAAAATAGTTTCCTGATGAGTTGGCTGCAGACGATGGGCGATTTTCAACCAATAGATGGCTTCCTCCGTCTGCTGAGACTTGGCGAGGGCCAGCCCGAGGTTAAAACAAGTGATGCCATCATCGGGCGCGAGCTGCACGGCGTTGCGAAAGTGGGTGATGGCGGTTGAGTACTCGCCCGAACGCATCAGCACGGAAGCCAGCCGCTGATGAGCCTGGGCGTTGTGAGCATTTAGACGAAGTGAGGTTTCCAGTTCTCGACGAGCCGCGTCAGCGTGACCCTGCTCGTCGAATGCCACGCCCAGGTTGTAATGCGCCAAGGCATAGTTTGGCGCGGCCTGAATGGCCAGCGAGAACTGCTGGACTGCTGCGGGTAACTTACCCTGCTTCAAGAACGCGAAGCCCAGATTATTATGTGCCAGGTGATTCCGCTCGGTGACTTCGAGCGTATGCGAGAATAACGAGACGCTGTCGCGCCAGTACGACGCCTGGTATGTGGCCGCGACCGACCAGCCTGTAATAGCGAGGATACTCACGATACGGACGATCGTCTTCCACTCGCGGGAAACCTGTGCCAGCTGCGAACCCGCACAACCGAGAATCAGAAACAATCCGATGGCAGGCAGATAAGCATAGCGGTCGGCCTGCTGTTGATCGCCAACCTGGATGATACCGATCATCGGGACCATGACTCCGAGGAACCAGAGCCAACCAAACAGGAACCACGGCGCACGGCGATAGAGCCGGATCGCGACGATCGAAATGATTAAAAGTACGACCGCAGAGATTGCTGCGGGGGCGGCCAGTCGAGACCAGGGCTGAGCGTCCACCAATGCGGGGTGCGGATAGAATACACCCAATCCAAATGGCCAGATCAGTTTCCAGACATACCAGCCGTACGCTCTTACGGCATTGGTGACTCGGAGCGGCAATGAAATCGCTTCAAATGTGGCCACCGTTCCGACTGCCTGTTGGCACCAGATCGTCAGGATGCTGGCACCGAATGACATGGCAAACAGCGGGATTTTCTCGCAGATGAGTCGCCAGTTATCGCCCCGAGAAAGCGGGGTTTCGTGGCCTTCATCCCGGAGTCGAGGATTACAATAATCAATCAGCAGCAGCACACACGGCAAGGTTACTGCCAGCGGCTTCGACATCAACGCTGCCGCGTGCCCCAATACCACCAGGCAATAGTGTGCCGCGGTGCGGTGTCGGGAATAGGCGATGTAAGCCCAGATTGTCAGCATGCAGAATACACCACATAACACGTTCCGGCGTTCCGAAACCCAGGCGACCGATTCCACGTTCAGTGGATGTACGGCAAATGCGGTCGCAGTAAAGGCCGCCGTTCCCCAGGCATTCAACAGCCGCTGCAGGGTGAGAAATAATACAATGGCCCCAGTCAAATGGAGGGCAACGCTTGTGGCGTGATGACCTCCAGAACTTAAACCGTACCATTCGCAGTCCAGCTGATGTGACAGCCAGGCGAGCGGGTGCCATTGGCTGGGACCATGAATGCCAAAATCCCAGGCGAGGTTGGATAAAGTCAGCCCCGTATTCACCGACGTATTTTCAGTGACGTGGACGTCATCGTCAAAATTGACAAATTTGAACTTAAGTGTCTGCCCATAAATTGCGGCGATTGCCAGGGTCAGTCCGATACAAGTCAGCCAGGTTTGTCCGGCGTGGCCGTGATGACCATGGGGGCGAGACCGAGAGCGATCCAGGAGCGGTGAGTCAGCCGGTCCGGCAGTTGTCTGATTAACGCTCATGCACCACATCTCCAACTGGAACCTGGCGGGCGTTCCAGTGTTTCGCCAGCAGTGCGGAGACCGTTTCCACGCCCTCGGCCGACCAGTGGCCATCAAGGTTTAGGTAGGTTCCCGATGATCCCTGTAAGTGGTCGTGCAGATCAATCACATCGAGCGTGGACTGTCGAGCACGCGCCACGAATTCTGCTGCGGCTTGACGACAGGGGGCGGTCACGCGGCGCATGTCGGCCAGCGGCAGCCACTGCTCTCGCATTCGATCATCGACTTGAAATGCCTCCGGTATCACAACAACAGTCAATCCGATCCCCTGAATACGACAGTATTGCACCGTCTGCTGAGTCCATTCCCATGCAATTTCGGCGGAATTCGAATCCCATTTCCAATCTTCGTCGGCAGCCGCTTTTAACGCGGCTGTCAGGTAGTACGAGCGAAACTTGTCATCGTCAGGTTTTCTGAGCATGTCAAAGAAATTTATGATCCCTTCGCCCTGTAATCTCGTTGATAGCTGTTGGTATGCTTCTGAGTCCATTCCTGAAGCCTGCAGCAACATCTCCCGCAGCTGGTCGTCCGTGGCTTGCTTGAGAGCCAGCGCGCGATTCAGTTCGTCGGTGGCGAGTTGCCCACCCTGCACCCAAGCCTGAATGACCGGCCGCTGTCGATTCGTCAACGCGTAGTTCCACCCAGACAACCTCAAGCTCGACAGAAGCGAGCACCGGGGTTCTACGCTGGCGATTCCACCGTAACTCGTCAGTGTCCGTGGCGGCGAAACAAAATCATTGCCAGCGAAGACAAACAGATAGCAGTGTGCTGCGCCGAGCCGAGATGCGACCCCTTTGATGCGTTCAAAATACTCGTCGGGACCCGTGGCAGACACCCCGAGATTAATTACTTCAACCTGCTGACGGTCGAGCTTTGCTTCAGTGGCTAGTGACAGTGGCTGGTCGCTGCCCTCTTCAAGAAAAGAATCACCGATGAAGGCGATACGTCGAATTCCCGGCTGGGGGACTCTGGTGCGTTCGTGATCGCGCTGCCCCCAGGAATTCAGTTCTAGCCTGGCGATGCGGGACAGCTGTTGCGGGATGACCGCTGCCGCCCATCGCTCTGGCGTCACGCCGTGCAGTGCACGGGCTGGCCAGGCGGGCAGCTGAGTCCGCAGGATCAATTCGCCGGACAGTACAGCGATGACCACCCCGGCCCACACCGTTGCCACTGCCAAGGCAGGACGACGACGATTATGTCGCCACAAGCCGTAGCCGCTGGCGATTGTGCAGAGCACCGAGACAAGGAGCGCCCCGTTAAGATAATAACGCTGCGACGAGGCCGATTCCGCGGCGATGTGTGCGTCACACAGAGCCTCGCACAGGACGCCACCACCCAGCACGAAGCACGCCACGGCAGACATCGCCAGGACGATAGCGGTCAGCGA
Source organism: uncultured Planctomicrobium sp. (assembly GCA_964596215.1). Taxonomy (GTDB): domain Bacteria; phylum Planctomycetota; class Planctomycetia; order Planctomycetales; family Planctomycetaceae; genus JAKFVC01. The sequence continues at coordinate 13,112 of CAZQUW010000146.1, forward strand.
CGCGACACGCTCCGACATGCTCGGGGACCCAATAGTTAGAAAGTTCTAGTCGTATGATCTGGATGATCGTGTGCATCAAGCTGAGATTGTGGCGGGAATTCAGCGATGCCTTCCAGGTCAATGTGAGAACTCAGCATATCGGGATATTGGCAATGGTTCAAACATCTCCGGTAGTTTGTGAACCGTCAGACGAAATGTGAGCGATTCGCCGGGCACTATCCAAACCAGGCAATGTGGCCGGTGCCGCGCCGTCGCAGGCTGGGGGCGAGCGAATCGCGAACTAGTGTAAGCGTACGCGCGTTCTGATGTCTGTCGAGTGAGCCGCCGGAAGCTACTTGGGTGGCGTGCCGAGATTTCGCCACAAACGCAGTTCATTTGCGCCGCGTTCGGCACAGGCTGCAATATCCAGTCGGCCGTCCTTGTCGAAATCGGCCAGAATTACGGTGACCGCGTTCGGCCAGCCACTCTTGAGGACATGCTGCTGCCAGCCGGTGCGGGGATCGCCGGTATTCTCGAACCATTCAAGACGACCCGCGGAGTTCCAGCCCGTGGCGACCACGTCCAGATCGCCGTCACCGTCTAAGTCGCCGGCCACGGCTTCGAAGCCCTGGGGGAAGTTCTTCACGATCTGATGTTTCTTCCACTCGACTCCCAAACCTGGCTGCCCGATATTTTCATACCAGGCCACCTGGTGTGAATCGTCAGAACTGGGCGCTGCGATCCCGAAGGCCATCAGCACATCGAGGTCACCGTCGCGGTCGAGATCCACGGGATGCCCGTGAGCCGGAGCCAGGGTTGATTCGTCGATGAGAGTTCTTTGCCACGGTTCTGTCGCGGGTTTGCCCGTGTTCGCATACCACACGACTTGATTCGCGACGCGGCCGGTCCCCAGCACATCTGGCTTACCGTCTCGATTAAAGTCGGCGACTGCGATCGTTCGAGTTTCGCGGACCATGCCTTCAATCTCATGCCGAGTCCACTTCTCGCCCGCCCCGGGGGTGCCGACGTTTTCGAACCAGTCAAACCGATTGCCACCGGACCAGCTGGAAGCCGCCACATCCAGGTCGCCATCACCATCCAGGTCACTCAATGCGACATCATAGGCACCAGGTACCTCGCGCGGAGCCGACACGCGGTGGAGCTTCCATTGATCCTTGATCTGTTTGGCTCCGGGATTTTCAAACCAGCGAATATCCGACAACAAGTTGTCGACGATGACCACATCCGGATGCCCATCCCGATTGATGTCTCCGTGAGCATGGCGTTCGAGTCGGATCGGTTGGTCGGGCAACTGCGCATACTTCTGAATAAACGAGTGCTGGAAGTGGCCCTGGCCATCATTCAACAGGAGATAGAGATTGCTGTTCGGTTCCGCATCCGAACTCGTCAGGTCGAGATCCCCGTCGCCGTCCAGATCGGTCGCCACGCAGGCATACGAGTACGTGTAGTTCCCGAGCAAGCGCTCTTCCGCAAACTGCAACGGCCCCGATGAGATCGTATCAATCGCCTGAGGCAGTGCGGACGGTTCACCACGGGCATCCAGCAGGGTGGTCAGCACCTGGGCGTAGACCCGGTGTCCAAAATCATTGGGGTGGTTGACCCCGTTTCCGGTCAAGTCCCAGTCTTTCTTCAGCTCGAGAAATCCCGTCCAGATCGAAGTCAGATCCGCGAGGGCAATGCCCGGGCCACAGAGTTTCGCGAGTGCGTCGCGGTATGCGGGAAACAGCTCCTGCTTCAGGCGCGTCCAGTCTTTGTTGCCGACCATCGAGGCCACCAGGATGAACTCGCAGTCGGGCAGCTTCTCGCGGACCTTCGTCATGATGGCCAAGGTGTTGGCCTGGTATTCTTCGGCTGAACGACCCGCAGCGTCATTCATTCCGAACGCGATAATGACGAGGTCAGGCCGGGGCTCGATGACTTTATCAATGGACCCCAGGACCCACTTGGAGTCGGTGCCGCTCACCGATGGATTCGAGAGAGTCACCTGCCCGCGGTACCGAACTTCGAGATGCCGCCGGAGCAATTCCGAAAAGGGGGGCTGTTGTGGTTCGCCGTTGGCCCAGCCCGAGGCGTTACATCCAGCAGAGATACTGTCACCCACCAGTACGATCGACAACGGCTGCCGGTTCACCAGTCGGCCGACAGAGCGCGGCAGCACCTGCGGATCGAACTTCGGAATCGTGCCTTTCCACACATCGGGGGCGTGAGTGTACGTGATGCAAGTCTGCATCTCGGCGTATTCCAGCCTCGACCCGAAGAAGATCTCGCCGTTACCGTCGCGGTGCGTCAGCTCGTATTTTTGTGTTTTTGCCGGCCGCCGGAGTTCTTGTGGTGTGCGTGATGTAATGCGAGAGCCCGCAGGGAGAATGAATTCGCGCGTGCCCGGTTTCCAGATGTAATCGCGACCATTTTCGTAGGTGACATCGCCCGCCGAGTTCCGCACGGCGAGCACGTCTGTCACGGGGAACAGAACTGCGGCTCGGGCTTCAGATGTGGGGGAGTCCTTCATAAAGAGGACAGACTCGCCTTCCATCACCGTGCCTTGCCAGAACGGTCGCAGCAAATCGGCCTGATAGGTCCAGGCCGGTTTGGTGGGAGTGTCGGCGCCGTCGATCTGGGCCGGGTGGTCGCAGGTTCCTATCGCCAGGAGCGACGCGAGTGTTCCCAGTACAATGCCTCGTGCGCGGTTGGACATCATTCGTCTCCCGGTGTGGTTCGCCGATGGCCAGGTTTATCCCGGCGACAGTCTGTGCATTCTAATGTTGCGAGCTCGCGATTGCAGGGGCGGCTATGGAGTTTTT
>CAZQUW010000147.1:0-15897 GCA_964596215.1 uncultured Planctomicrobium sp.
CTGCTTCTGCCCCTCGGAATTCTCATCACCCGGCGCCTTCGCTCCCTCACCCGGCTTGCCTTCGGGTGACTGTGGTTTTGCTCCCTTGGGATCTTTTTTACCTGAAGGCATATTTCCGGGCTGCTGCTCCGCGCCGTTTTTGTCCTGCGGATCTTTTGATTCTTGTCCCGGAGTTCCCTCGGGGGAATTCTTGGCATCAGGATCTTTGTCTCCCGCCTTACCGCGCGGCTGCCCGGGCTTCTCGCCCGACTCGGGCTTCGACATCGGCTTACCGTCAGGAGCATCCTTCCCCGGCTGGGGCTTTCCGGTCGGATTGGGTTCAGTGGGCTGACCCGGCCGCGGTTCGTCGCCCGGCGCATCCGCATTCGGTTTATCTGTCCCCGAATCCTTGTCGGCAGACTTCCCCTTGGAAGAAGTCTTGGATTTATTCTCACCCTGTCCGCCCGGCTTCGGCTGCTGAGTGTCGGTTGGGGTCTCCGATTTTTCCGTGCCCCCCCGTTTCTTTTGCGCCTGGTTCTGGCCCGGTTTGGTTTGATCCGGATCGGGGCGCGACTCGTCGCCGCCGTGTTCGGGCTTCGTCGTCTTATCATTCTTGGACGACTTCTGGCCCTCGGCCTTGTTCTGATCTGCGGATTTCTGCCCGTTGTTGTCTGACTTGTTCTCGTTCGGCTCATTGGCCGGCTGGGAATCTCGTCCCGATTCATCAGGGTTCGATTCAGCCTGCTGCTGACGCTCGATTAACTTCTTGAGAGCTTCCTCATCGTCTGCGGGCCCCTTCTGTTTCTGGGCGCGATCCGACTGAGCCCCTTCGCCAGCGGCGCCCGATTTTTCTTCCTTCCCGGGCCGATCACCTGACTTTCGCTCCTGACCATCGGCAGATTTCTCGCCCTCAGACTGCTCCTCACCGTCCCCGTTTTTTCCTGGCTGTGGTTCGCCGGGTTGCTTCTCACCAGGCTGCGGTTTCTGGCCCGGTTGAGGCTTGTTTTTCGCACCTTGCCCCGGCTTTTGTTCCGCCTCGGGTTTGGTAGGCTGCTCTCCCGGCTGATTTGGCCGTTCTTCCGGCCTGGCGTCTGGCTCGTCGGGTTGTTGAGCCTCTTCGCGTGGCTGCGGATCGCCCGGCTTCCGCTCGGGTTTCTGCTTGACGTTAGGCTTCCTGGGGCGCGGATCTTTTTCCGGGCGGTCTTCCGCGGGCTGACGATCGGGATCATTCGGATTGCGATCTGCATTCGCCTCATCAGCTTGCTGCTGTTGCTTCAGCCGATCCTCTTCCAGTTGCTGCGCCAATTGCTCGGCCTTAGCCGGGGCCGCGATCTTGATCTTGAGGCGCGGTGTCGCCGACCGATTCCCATGCGGCTGTTTGTTGTCGCGTGCTTCGATCCAGTACAGGATCTCATCTCCCGGCTGCAATCCGGCGGCACTCAACTTCTCCAGATGCAAATCGTGAGTCCCATCAAATGTCGGCCGCTCCTCGTCGAGGAGTGCGGCACTGAGGATCTCTTCACCCGCTTTTTCCACGCGCAGGGTGACGAACCGCAGATTGAAGTCGGGATCCGAAGCCTTCACGGCCAGCGGCACGATGGCATTCGCCGGGCGTTCGAGATCTTGCGTCGGATGGAGCAGGGCGACATCGGGGCGCTGATCGGGCTGGATTTTGATCGAATACACCGTCGGGTGCGGATCACTCTCACCAGCCGCCGTCTTGCATTCAATGTGGTAGTAGCGGGCGAACGTTCCATCGCTGCGGAATTCAAGAGTCCACTCAGCGGTCAATTGCTTGCCGTTGGTGATCGTCATCCGCACCTCTTCCCCCTTGGCCAGAGGGTTCTCGGTATCGGTCATCACCAGCATGGCCGACTGCACCGGCAGATTGGTGAAGGCGGTCAACGTCAGCTTGGTCCCTTCCCAGGCATCAATATGGCCCCCGGGATGTTTTTTCGGATCGAGCTTCATGTATGCGGGGAACGCATAGTTCACACTCTCGACCTTCGAAGAGGGCGGCTCGAGAACTTGCACGTTGTACTCGCGGGACCGGGCATCGCCCGCCTCCAGACGGTAGGTGATGTTCTGCATCAACCCGCGTCCCTTCTCGCCGCTGATCACTCCCCGAAAACGCGACGTCCCCTCTTCCACCCGTTGCATTTCCACCGGCTGATTTACGAATTCGCGATCTGCAGTGGTGTAGACCAGATTCACTTGCGGAGGCATCTGGCCCAGAATATCAGCCTCAACGGTCAGCAATTCGCCGGCCAGCACCCGGGTGTCCTCGGGCGTGATATTGGCAATTGCGGTCCGCGTAGCAACAGCCGTTTGTGAGGCCGGAAGCAGCAGTCGCTGGACTGAGGAAAAGGCGTCCTTCGGAGACAGCATCACATACAGGCTGCAGAGCACCACCATTCCCAACAGGGCGTAGGCAACCCGCAGCAAGGTCTGGCGGTCGATCGCATGGTCGACATCGACCCGGGACAATTCCACCGCCGCACGCTTTTCCATCGAAGTCCGCACCAAGGTCGACTGCGACTGGCGATCGTGGATCTGCAGGTCAATCAAATTCAGCAGCGAACTTTTCAGCGTCGGATCGGCAGACTCGATCATTTTCGCGGCGTAGAGCTCATGGACGGTTCTAAACCACGGGGTAATGATGCGGGCCGTCAGCCAGGCACCGCCGCCAACCATCAGCACCCCCAGCCAGGCGGCGCGCGTCCAAGTGCCAAACCCGCCCGGCATCACCCACTGATCGAGAATGACGAAGGTGAGTACGTAACCCAGAACCGCCAGCCCCAGCCAGCTGGCTGAAGTGAGAATTTCGGTGGCCTTGATCTGTGACTGCGTCTTCGCCAATTGGAAGTCGATGTACTCATCGGCATCCACATAAGGCTGAGTTCCGTCACGAGGCTCCACTGTCGTGGCCATACCGCACCTCTTTTAAATTCATCGCGAGCGTTTCACGATGATGATTTGCAAATTCGATGGAATCTGTGTCGCGTGAGTTAAGGGCACCTTGCCGTGAATGCGAGAGTGGGGCTCCCATCAACCGGTTTATTCGACACAGCATCGTTATTCTACTCGACTTAACACTCAGACCAAGCCCCGAGTTTTTCGCAGAAACCACTCGACCGTCATAATAGTTACGAACAACAGTACGAACAACCAGTTGTCCCACAGGGAAACCGTGGTCAAACGCCGGTCGTCCGGTTGCAGATCCCGCTTGAGCAGATCTCGCAGAAAACTCGCCAGCTCCTCGGATTTCAACATTTTCCCGCCGGTCGTTTCGGACAGTTCCGCGGCAAACGCACTGTCCGCAGCGGGATTATGCAGCTCCAGATCGTGTTCGTAGACCATGAACCGGGACCGCGCCGCACTGCCCACCGACTGCCCCTGATGCGTGGCCTCGACCATCGCGGTGTATTCGCCGGGAGCCAGCCCGTCGGTGAAGCGCGATGTATGCTCAGTACCGACTTGTTGCGGGGCCAGCAGTTTCGGCTCACCTTTGGGCGTGAAAATCTGGACTTTAAACTGGGCGTCAGCAATCGCGACACCGTCTTTGTTTTTCGCACCAAATGTCAGGTCGACAGGCTGCCCGGGGCGAAAACGCCGCTCATTCAGCTTCAACCAGATCGAACTATCTCCCTGCAACTCTTTATGCGCCAGCCAGAGAATCAGCTGCCGCCAGAAGCGTTGCGAAACATCTTCGTGGCCAGCCAGGGTCCACAGAAACGTGGTATCGCCCGCAAATGCCATCGAACGGCCGCGCCCGAAATCCTGGGCGATCAGCAACGGAATGCCCTCGGTGTTACGCGCCAGGATCTGGGCCAGGGGCTTCGGCGTGCCGAGCTTCGTCGCCCCATTCAACGGCGGCAATTCGTGCCACTTGGCGAGATTCGTAGCCGGGGTATCGATCCGCATGACAAAGTGATTCAACCCATCCGAGGTCGGTTCGATGCGCTGCGGTCCCAGCAAGTTCAAGCTGTTGTTCAACGTCCCCGGCACCAGTTTATCCGCCGGATTCATGACGATCGGCAAGGTCGCCGCCAGCGGCGTTTCCGCATATCCCCCCGCCGCATAATTACGCATCCCCCCCAGCATCAATAGCCCGGCACCACGCTCGACGGCATCGTGAATGGCTTGGAGCGGCCGCACCTTCAGCTTGGGTTGCAGGAAGACGTCGGCCGGCACATCGCCGATGATGTAAACATCGTATTTGCCGGGCTGAAACCATTCAGGCTCGAGACTGATTTCACCGAACTGCGGCCCGATCCGAATCAGTTTGAAATCGAGTTGAATATCAGGGGATTTGGCCAGGCTGGAAATTGGCGTCCGTTCATTGCGGGCCACATCGAAGTAGGCAATGCTCAGTCCCCCCTTCAGGACCGTGATGAATGTCGTGACTTCATTGTTGGTCACCACCGGTTCACCTTCATCAGGCAAGACCTTCAGACTGACCCGAAACTCACCCGCCTGCTGGGGGGTAAAATCGAGTTCCACCGGGATGATGTCTTCGTTCCCCGCCGGACGGATCTTGACCGATTTCCGAACCTCCATCTGGGCCGGCTGGCCGGGCTGCCGGTTCGTCGGTTGCTCGACCAGCAACTGCACAGTTTGTTCGCGCCCCGCAGCCCCCAGGGCCCGAATTTTGGCCCCCACGATGACGGTATTTTTGACGAAGACGGTGGGACTGACCACCAGATCCTCGGCAATCAGATCGCGTCCTGACGACGATAAACTGGTGGCACCGAAGGGGACGGTGTAGACCGGGATGTGCAGTTCCGCGAGCCGCGTCGCGATGAGACGGGGATCAAGATCATAGGGGGGCAGGGCCCGCTGACCGAAGTCTCCCAGCATCAAAATCCCGGCGATCGGTTGATTGGGATACTGCTTCAACAGGGCGTCGAGACTGAATCCGATAGCGGTCTGTTCACCCTGGGGCTCGCCAGAACTCCCGGGTTTGGGCGTCAAATCCTCGGCGACGACTGGTACCAGATTCTGGCTGTAACCGAATTCGGGAACTTGCACCTTCTTGCGCAACACTTCCAGCAAGGCACGATTTTCCCGCAGGAGTTTGCGTTGCGCTTCAAAGCGTGAAGCACCGCCGGTCTCATCCTTGGTGATCATGCTGCGACTGGTATCTTCCAGGATCGGGAAGAGGATCGCCCGGTCGTTTTTCTTCGACCATTGCAGACCGGGACGCAACATCGCCAGCATTAACAGCAACGCGGCCGTCAGTCGTAAACCCAACAGCAACCCGCGTTGCCACGGCCCCAACCCCGCCAGCCGTTGCGGATAGGTCCCCAGGACGACGCCGACCGCCGAGAGACTCATGGCGAGCACCAGCGGCCAGGGCCAGACCGGATTGATCTGTACGGCCAGTTCGGGATAGACCAGCCGCAAACCGAGCAGCGCACCGCCCAGGACGGTATAGGCCAGTACGAGTCCCGCCACCAGCCGCAAGCCCGACCGAATCGCCCCCCACAGGCCGGTGCGTATCCCCGCCGCTCGAAACAGGTAGACGCCCACCAAACCCGCCACAGCCATGACGGCCAGGGTCCAGGGTGGCAAGGGTTCGAGCGTCGCGGCAATCAACCCCATATTGAAAATCGTCCGGAATCTGGACTGCAAAACTTGTGAACAGGCCGTAATGCCCACGCGACCGCGCGCCGAGACCGGACCGCCACTCCGACAATAAGTCCTCTCATTGTAACGGACTGCGGCGATGTCTGAAGCCCGGGGCCGCGAATTCACTGTGGAAACTTTGCCAGCCCCGCAGCAGCCTCAATGCCGAGACTGCCAAGTTTGGCCATTCGCCGTCATACTGCGCAGCGGATGGACAACACCATCACGTGTTTGCCATCTGGCAACTCTGATGTCAGACCGATTCAAACAGGCATTTCTGCGTGTCGTTCGTGATCTGCTGTTCGAAATCCCAATGGGCGCAGCAGTTCGTGAAACCCGCGAAGCTTTCAAGTCGCAATGAGGCCGTGCATGTGGTGGTGGATCGTTTTCCTGTCGGGCTGGGCCGTCTGCCTGGCCTGGTGCTATCAGCTGTTGCCGATCTTCTACGCTGCTGGCTATCGCACCTTACGCAGATTCTCGGATGGGTTGCCCGATCAGGCCGAATGGCCGCTGCTCTCTGTGATGGTTCCTGCCCGGGATGAGGGGCCCCATATTTCAGCAGGGCTGAAATCGCTGCTGGCCAGCGACTATCCCCGGCTCGAAATCATCGCCATTGATGACCGGTCGCGCGATGATACTGGCCGCGTGATGGACGAGTTGGCAGCGACCGACCCGCGACTGAAAGTGATTCACGTCAAGGAACTGCCGGAAGGCTGGCTGGGAAAGAACCACGCCATGCACCTGGGGCAACTCGCCGCCCATGGTGACTGGCTGCTGTTTACCGACGGCGATGTCGTGTTCGAGACCACCGCACTTCGCCGCGCCATGCTGTACTCGATCTCCGAGCGTCTCGACATGCTGACGCTCTTCCCGCACATGATTCCTGGCGCCTACTGGGAAAATGCAGTGATTGTATTCTTCTCACTGGCCTTCATGGCGGGCACGCGTCCCAACCTGGTACGCAATCCGCAAATCAAAAACGCCTATGTCGGTATCGGTGCGTTCAACATGGTCCGCCGCACCGCCTACGACTGCGCAGGGGGCCATACCCGGCTGGCGATGGAGATTCTGGATGACGTGCGGCTGGGCCAGATGATGAAGGATCACGACTTTCGCTGCGATATCCTCTCCGCCGGCCCGTTCGTCAGTGTCCGCTGGCAACATTCGTTGTGGGGAGCAATCCGCGGCCTGGAGAAAAACGGCTTCGCCGTCCTCCATTTCTCCGTGCCACGACTTCTCAATATGACGGTGACGCTGCTCGCGGGAATTGCCATCCCTTACCTGGCGCCGTTTTTCTTCCCCGACTGGCGAGCCTCGGGGTTTATTGCCACCGTACTGGTGATGCACGTCACCTACGGATATCTCAGCTGGAAAATGGCGCGCTCCTGGGTGCTGTGGCCAGCCTTCCCGATCGCCCTGCTGCTGACGCAATTTGCATTTGTGCGATCTGGCTGGGTCACGCTGCGGCAAGGAGGAGTCCGGTGGCGCGACACTTTTTATCCGCTGGACATCCTGAAGGCGAACGTCTATCGGTCGCCGAAGACCACCATAGGCGAGCGTCCGGCGTAAGCCGGATGGTGGTTAAATAACCTTGCACTATTCAGTGATACTGACGTCACGGCAATCAGACCGTATGAAGGACAATCCTGTCCGTCTTATGAGAGTCAACTGTAGAAAGACGGACAGGATTGTCCGTCCTACAGCAACTTGTCCCAAGATCGTGCGAGGATCTTTCGTGGCATTTAACGTTTGAATTTGGGATTGGGTGCCACTGGCTCTGCCAGTGCCGCGTGTCAGTTGACTCGCAAAAAGCACTGGCAGAGCCAGTGGCACCCGACTTGTTAGGTTTGCTCGACGTCACACAAACATGCAGGCCAGATCAAACATAGTTTCCCTGATCGGTGGCGACAAAAACCCTGCGAGCTTTGCGCTACGACTGGCCAAATAGCACGATCGCCCAACACGAAGATTTGAGTTCATCGGATGGTGACTGATAGTCGCTGACAACCATTGGGCTTACGCCCAACGCTCGCCATTTTGACAAATTCCCAGCGTTAGCCCAGCGATACCAATTCGTGGGCGACCAGGTCGGCGTAGTCTTCGCGTTGTCGAATCAGCTTATAATTCGAACCGTCGACGAGGACCTCCGCCCCGCGTGGCCGTGAGTTGTAGTTGCTGCTCATTGCCGTCCCATACGCACCCGCGCTGAACGTGCAGAGCAAATCGCCGCGGACCACCGGCGGCAACCAGCGGCCTTTGGCCAGGTAATCGCCTGATTCGCAGATGGGACCGACAACATCGACTGGTTCACAGCCCGGAATTTCGGCTTCGTAATCTGTGGGGGGGGCGACCGCCGGTTGTACTGGCCAGATCCGGTGGAAGGCGTCGTACATCGCGGGACGCACGAGGTCGTTCATGGCGGCATCTTGAATGACGAACTGCTTGCCCCCCTCACGCTTGGTGTAGATGACCTGGCTCAGCAGTACGCCTGCATTGCCCACAATAAACCGGCCGGGCTCCAGAGCCAGGCGGCAGTTCACCGATTGCACGGCCGGCACGATGACTTCGGCGAATGCGGATGCCGGCTTGGCTTCCTGCTGGCGGTAGTTGATGCCGAAACCGCCCCCGAGGTTGATCCAGTTGATGTCGTGGCCCTGCGCGCGATATTCGCGAATGACCTGCGTCGCCTTTTCCACGGCTTCCGCATAGGGCTCGATGGTCAGAATCGGAGAACCCAGATGCATGTGGATTCCCTTGAGAGCCAGCCGCTTGTCCGCGAGGACCTTCTTCGCCAGCATTCCGGCCCGTTCGATGTCCATCCCGAACTTGTTCCCCTTCTTGCCGGTAGTCGTCTTGGCGTGCGTCTTCGCATCCACATCGGGGTTCAAACGCAACGCCACGGGTGCGATCACATTCATCGAACCCGCCACGGCCGCAATCGCGTCCAGTTCGGCTTCGCTTTCGACGTTGAACATCAGGACCCGGCACTCGAGGGCCTGGCGGATCTCGGCGTCGGTCTTACCGACCCCGGCAAATACCACTTTGGTCGTATCGGCCCCGGCCTTCTGGACGCGGAACAGTTCCCCCCCTGAAACCACGTCGAAACTCGTGCCCGCTTCCTGCATGACCTTCAGAATGCCCAGCGACGAATTGGCCTTTACCGAATAGCACAGCACTGGATCGACGGCTGCGAATGCCGTTTGAATCTGCCGGACATGGTGCAGCAGGGTCCGCTTGGAATAGACCCACAGCGGCGTACCAAATTCCCTGGCCAGTTCGGCAACCGGCACTTCTTCGCAAAACAACTCGTTATTCTGGTAGTGAAAATAGTCCATGACTCAGTCCGTGGTGGCATTCGCAAGAGAGTGGTTTCAAAATCAAGACGTCCATGATAGTCCACTGCGACAGGCCTGAAAACTGTACCGCGCGGAAGATTGGGCGTTCCTCCAACGGGGTAGAAATGTCAACCACGCTTGGATCTCACCGCAATAGACGGTATTTTAATGAGAAGAAGAGGAATCCCACTCTTCCCGATCATTCTCTTCCCGATCATTGTCGACGCCACGGTCAGTGGCAGGAGATGCAGTTCGATGGTTCGCTCGACACGTATTCTCGTCGCATTGCTGTCGCTGGCATGCCTTCCAATGCTCGGATTGCCAGTACTGGCACAGTCCAAAAAGGGGGGCGAGTTCATCCCTGGGACGGTTTCCAGTATTGAGAAGGAAAAGACCGGCCGTAACTACAAGATGAAATTCAAGAGCTCGGCAGACGATGCGGAATTCGAAGTTTCGTTGAAGCCGACGACGCGACTGGCGGTCATTGTCAAAGGTGACGAAGGTTTTCTGCGGCCCAACGTCAGTATCTTGACCGAAGCCGTGACTGGTAACGCCCCCAACGTCTACACCGGCAAAGAATTCACCGTGTTTGTCGGGTCGGCACCTCCCCCGCAGCTGACCCCCGACCCCAAAGCCAAGAGCGTCTTCGCTCTCAGCGGCAAAGTGCTGGCGAAGGACGCTGACGGGGTGACGGTCCAGGTCGGCCCCCAGCAGGTCAAAGTGCTGTTCGAAGGGGCCATTGCCATCTCGGTCAGGATTTCCGACGCCAGCCTGATTAAGGAAGGGGATGCGGTGGAAGTCGAAGGGACTTTGGTGAAAACAAAGAAGACCATCAACCCGACGATGGTCAATGTCACCGCTGCCGAACCCGTCAGTTCGGACGAGTATTTCGCCGCATTAGAAGAACGGACCGGCAAGAAGAGCAGGACCACCAAAACCAAGACCACGAAAACCAAGACTGAAGGCGGGGAAGGGGACGTCGACCCGTTCGGAGTGTTGAAAGGCAAGAAGGCTGCCCCCAAGACAAAGGCCGAAAAGGCTGCCGAAGCGGAAGCCAAGAAGGACGAAGCTAAGGACGGCGATGCCAAGAAAGAGACCGAGACCAAGGACGGAGCAAAATCGGAAGCCACGGAGAAGAAGGCTGAAGAAAAGAAAGAATAGTCTTCCCGAGGTCACGACCTCGCACATCATCCCAGCGAAATTCAGCAGCCCGGGTTTTGAACTCGGGCTGTTTGATTTTTGAGGACCTGACAGTTCGGCCCTCTACGCCCGGCGAGCCCCCGGAATCGGTCACTTCCCCACTGAGGACAAATACTCCCTGGGGATAAATTCTCCCTGGGGACCGTGGGCCGGGATGTGCGATTGAGCACACAGTGTGCGGGAGCGGGAATCGCACTGCGGCATCTGGTCGCCTCACGCACGGCGGCGAACCGCGAAGGGGGCCAATCGTCCGCGGCACAGCATCCCCGTAGCGTCTGAGTTTTGACGTGCACTGGTCCCGGGCGAACGCAGGCAGGCCTGACGACGAAGTTGCCCACCGTCTGGCACCCGTGCTCCGGCATGGCGATTGCTTCTTAAATCAGCCTGCAGATTCAAGTGCCGGAGGTTTCGCCCGCATTGATCGGGTCTTTCTCGACAGCTACTCACTGTGAGGTTCTTATGGCCCCGTTGGCGTCTTCTCGAATTCGTTGGTTTGCGGATACCACCATTAATGACGTAGCCATCGTCGGTGGTAAGAATGCCTCGCTGGGGGAGATGTATCGCGAGCTGGCCGGACAAGGGATTCAGGTCCCCAATGGCTTCGCGGTTACCGCCGATGCCTATCGTGAATTCCTGGCCAACACGGGGACCGACCAGCAGATTCTGGCGATCCTGAAGCGTCTCAAGATTGACGATGTGGAAAGTTTGCAGGAATGTGGCCGGGCCATTCGCCAGACCATCCTGGCGGCAGAACTGCCTGACGCCATGCAGACAGAGATTGTCCAGGCCTACGACACGTTGAGCGGCGACTTGCAGCACGGCGCGGATGTCGCGGTGCGGAGCAGCGCGACCGCCGAAGATCTGCCCGACGCGAGCTTTGCCGGCCAGCAGGAAACCTATCTCAACGTCCGCGGCCATCAACCGTTGCTGGAAACCTGCAAACGCTGCTTCGCGTCGTTGTTTACCGACCGGGCGATTTCCTATCGGCACCACAAGGGATTCGATCATCACAAGATCGCATTGTCGATTGGCGTGCAGCGGATGGTACGTTCCGATCTGGCCAGTTCGGGGGTGATGTTCTCGATCGATACTGAAACGGGATTCCGTGATGCGGTCCTGATCAATGCCGCATATGGCTTGGGCGAGAACGTCGTCCAGGGAGCGGTGAATCCTGACGAACTGCTCGTTTTCAAGCCGACGTTGCAGCAGGGGTTTCGGCCGATCCTGCAGAAGCGTCTGGGCAGCAAGGAATTCAAACTCATTTATGACATGGGTGGCGGACGCATGACGCACAACGTGCCGGTTCCACCGGTGGAACGGGCGCGGTTTGCGTTGACTGATGATGAGACCCTGCAGCTCGCGCGGTGGGCCTGTGCGATCGAAGACCATTATTCGAAGAAGCGGGGCCAGTTTACCCCCATGGACATGGAGTGGGCCAAGGACGGGTTAACGGGCGAATTGTGGATCGTGCAGGCGCGGCCCGAGACTGTCCAGTCACAGAAGTCGGTGACCACCCAGGAAGCATACCGGCTGCTGGAAAAGGGCCCGGTACTGGTCAACGGCCGCAGTGTGGGCGAGAAGATCGGGACCGGAACTGTCCATGTGATCGAGGACGCCAGGGAACTCAATCAATTCAGAACCGGAGACATCCTGGTCACCGACAAGACCGATCCCGACTGGGAACCGACGATGAAAAAGGCTTCGGCCATCGTCACCAACCGGGGTGGCCGCACGTGTCACGCGGCGATTGTCAGTCGCGAGCTGGGCCTGCCCGCCGTGGTGGGCACCGAGAACGCCACCGCCCTGTTAAAAGACGGTCAGATCGTCACCGTGTCGTGTGCCGAAGGAGATGTCGGACATGTCTATGCGGGGCAGTTGAAGTTCGCGGTGGAAAAGTTTGACCTGCAGAAACTTCCGCAACTCAAAACGAAGATCATGATGAATGTCGGCAATCCCGAGGAGGCGTTCCGACTGTCGGCATTGCCCAATGACGGGGTCGGGCTGGCACGCGAAGAATTCATCATCAGCACCTACATCAAGATCCATCCAAAGGCGCTAATCGATTATGACCGGCTGACCGATCCGACTGTCAAAGCAGAAATTGATCGCCTCACCGCCGGGTATGCGGACAAGCCGCAGTTCTTCGTGGACAAACTGGCCGAGGGAGTCGCGACGCTGGCCGCAGCCTTCTATCCCAAGGATGTGATTGTCCGGCTGAGTGATTTCAAGACGAACGAGTATGCCAACCTGATTGGCGGCCGGGCTTATGAGCCGCAGGAAGAGAATCCCATGCTGGGATTTCGGGGGGCCTCGCGCTATTACGATGAACGCTACCGCGACGCTTTCGCACTCGAATGCCGGGCCATGAAAAAGGTACGCGACGAGATGGGGCTGCGAAATTTGAAAGTCATGATTCCGTTCTGCCGCACCGTGGAAGAAGGGCAGAAGGTCATCGCCGAAATGGCCCGGAACGGGCTCAGTCGGGGTGAGAATGGCCTGGAAGTCTACGTGATGTGCGAGATCCCCAGTAACGTGATCCTGGCGGAAGATTTCGCCGAGATTTTTGATGGATTCTCGATCGGTTCCAACGACCTGACACAACTCATTCTGGGCGTGGATCGCGATTCCGAGATCGTGGCCCACGTGTTCGATGAACGCAACGCCGCCGTGAAAAGCATGATTGCCAGTGTGATCAAGCGGGTCCGCGCGAAAGGCCGAAAGATCGGAATTTGCGGACAGGCGCCGAGCGATTACCCCGAGTTTGCGCAGTTCCTGGTGGAGCAGGGGATCGACAGCATCTCGCTCAATCCCGATTCCCTGGTGAAGACGACTCTGAAGATTGCCGAGATGGAACAGCAGTTGAACAAGACCTCGTAAGTTCGCTGACGCGGAATTTATGATGTGCCGTATCCCTCGAACATGAGCATCGAGCTCACGCGGGCTGATAACTGAAAGACCTTGCCATGTTGGGAACACCTCACGAGTCCGCCGAACATTTTTCTGAACTGCGCCGAGGGTTGGTCGAGGACCTGTCTGTGGAGGGCAGAATTCACGATCGGCGAGTGCTCGCGGCGATGACCGCAGTTCCGCGCGAGGAATTCGTCCCCCAGAAACTGCGAGCGCTCGCTTATACCGATCAGGCATTGCCCATCGCCTGCGGTCAAACGATTTCGCAGCCGTATACGGTGGCGTTCATGTGCCAGGCTCTCAAATTGCGGGGTGGTGAACGCGTCCTGGAAGTCGGCACGGGTTCAGGCTACGGAGCTGCCGTGCTGTCGCTCCTGGCAGACGAAGTGATTACGGTCGAGCGGATTGAATTTCTGGCCTCCACGGCCGCCGAACGTCTCGCCAATCTCGGCTACCATAATGTGCAGGTCCACACCACTGACGGAACCTTGGGGTGGCCCGCGGGTGCTCCATACGATGCAATAGTCGTCACCGCTGCGGCAGCCACGTTGCCGCCCGCGTACCTCGAACAGGTGAAGGAGGGAGGCCGGAT
Organism: uncultured Planctomicrobium sp.; assembly: GCA_964596215.1. Taxonomy (GTDB): domain Bacteria; phylum Planctomycetota; class Planctomycetia; order Planctomycetales; family Planctomycetaceae; genus JAKFVC01. The sequence continues at coordinate 13,642 of CAZQUW010000147.1, forward strand.
CGTGATGCCAGTCGGACGACTGGCCAGCGGACAAACCATGTGCCGGTTTACTCGTCGTGGAGATGAAGCCGTCGTCGAGGAACTGGGGTCATTTGCGTTCGTGCCATTGATTGGTGAGCAGGGCTGGACGACCTCCCAAGTTGCGGCTGACAAATTGAGATCACCTTCCCGGGATCGCGTATAATGCGGGCGCAGCAGCTGACAACGCCCGGTCGCCCGCTGGTCGCCGTCGACTTGCCAGACCCGAGTATCGGCACGCATGATATCCTGGTCGCGGTCGAAGCCTGTGGTGTCTGCCGGACCGATCTGCATGTGGTGGACGGCGAGTTGCCTGATCCGAACTTGCCCATCATTCCGGGTCACGAGATCGTGGGTCGCGTCTTGAGCACTGGGCCGGCGGTCGATGGCTTCCGCGTGGGCGAACGCGTCGGCATCGCCTGGTTGGGCAGTACCTGCGGTGAATGCCGGTTCTGTCGCGCGGGGCGAGAAAATCTCTGCGAACGAGCCCGCTTCACCGGGTATCAAATCAACGGCGGCTATGCCGAACTGACCGTCGCCGACAGCCGGTATTGCTTCCGACTCCCGGAACAGATTGCCGCACATTCGCTGGCCCCGTGGCTGTGCGCCGGACTGATCGGATATCGCTCGCTCCGCATGGCGGGTGACGCCCAGCGTCTGGGCTTATACGGGTTCGGTGCTGCAGCCCACATCGTCGCGCAGGTGGCACGCTATGAAGGCCGGCGCGTCTTCGCCTTCACGCGGCCCGGAGATCAGGAGGCCCAGCAGTTCGCACGCGGCCTGGGTGCCGAGTGGGCGGGTGACTCAACGGAGAAGCCCCCGGAAGAACTCGATGCCGCCATCCTGTTCGCGCCGGTCGGGGCGCTCGTACCCGCCGCCCTGCAAGTGGTATCGCGAGGCGGAACGGTCGTCTGCGCCGGAATTCACAGCAGCGATATTCCGTCATTTCCGTATCGCTACTTGTGGGGCGAACGAATGCTGCGTTCCGTGGCCAACCTGACCCGGCAAGACGGCCTCGATTTCCTCGCGCTGGCCCCCCGTATTCCCATCCAGACAGAAACTGAAGTCTTCCCGCTGTCGGCTGCCAATGACGCCTTGAACCGCCTGCGTGCGGGACAGATTCAGGGTGCTGCAGTTCTGGTACCCGATTCACTCACCCGCTGACATCGCGCGCCGCCATCAGCCAATACCGGGCGGACTGGTTGCGGAGCGAGCGCCGCGGACGTTCATTCGATGTCAGGCTTGCGGAACAAACTCAGGAACCGGTCTTCATAGTCTTTAAAGACATTCAGACGGTCGAGTTCTCGCTTCAATTCATAGGCCTTGGAACGATCTTGTCCTGCCTGCTCGAACAGTTTCTCAATGTGCTGCTGGTCCCGTGCGGCCAGCCCTGCCTCTTCTTCGACGGTTGGCTCCGTCTCAAATTCCGATTTCTCCTCCCCTTCCGACCTGCGCTGCTCCAGCTCATTTTCAACCTGCGACAGTAGTTGTCCCAGATTATGGTCCATGATCCGGGCCTGTTCGACTAACTCGTGAGTATCAAGATCAATCCCCGCCAGGCTGCCGAAAACCCGCAGCACTGCGAGCGACGCCTTGGGAAACGGGAGCTGCGCGAAGATATGCGGCATCTCACCGAGCAGACACGTGCCGCGCAGTCCACGCTCGGCGGCCACTCCCAGTAAGACTCCATTCAGACCACTGATGCGGCCTTCCTCGAGCAATTCGATGTCCAGCGATTTCAACTGTTCCAGACCGGACGCATCGGTCGCGGCACCGAAGACGCGAGAGACATGCGACGGGTGCATCTGTGTCGCCATGGCCGCGAACGTAAATACCCGCTCCACACCCAGTTTATGTGCCAGATCCATCAAGCTATGGCAGAATAAATACTTGCCAACATGCGGCTGGGCCTCGCCGATGAACACGATGATGTCGTGTTGTTTCTGAGGATCGGTCCAGGCAAACAACCGGCTGCGCGGCAAGTTTCCCGGACGAATCAACCCCTCATTGACTTCGACATACTCGAGTTCAAAGAATTCTTTTGGAGAGAACTCCGCCAGTAAATTCATTCCGAGCTTGGCCATCATGTAATAGCCGGCGCTCAGGGCGACCTGCCCCATACCCGGCCAGACGGCGATCAGCCACGGTTTGTGCAGCTTCATTTCTTCTGTCATCGTCAAGTCTCATCCGGTGGTGTGCGTCTCAGGTTCGTGGTGCTCACGTCCGACACTCGCTGCG
>CAZQUW010000148.1:0-15844 GCA_964596215.1 uncultured Planctomicrobium sp.
CTTCTGTCCGTTTGCTCTGCAGTCAGTCGCCCGCCGAGTTAGAGACGAACGCCTGACCGGGAAATACCTCCTGTGCCAAAGATTCAGACAGAACCTGCCTATCATCAGTCCACTTCCTGTCCGAGCCGACAACAGGATATCGACATGACGCGGGTCGTGCGATCGTCATTGTCCCTTTCGCTACACGCCTGACTGTCGCCAAATTCACCCCCACCGGGCGGCGAGAGTTGCGCTGTTGTAGCGATCTGCGCACGGTTGCGGACTAATCAGTTGAGTAATTCTCGATGCCGTACGCACCACACGTCAGAGCATCGTAAATCAGAAGCGGAGTGCTCCATGGGCGTTGGAAAAAACCGTAAACGTACAACTGTTTCACCCTGGACCAACTTCGAAACTCTTGAACCCCGGCTGGTACTGACGCCGGCGACGATTATTCCCTTTGTCAGCGGCCAGGTGGTCTCATTCACTGACGTCGACGGCAGCGAGGTCAAAATCAAGCTGACCGGACCAGGCAGCGGTACGTTTACCCTGGAGAACGGGGGGACTGATAACAGTTCGATCCAGAGCTTGATCCTGAACGATACTACCTCAGAATCCAAGCTGAAGATCACCAGTCGCGGTGGCTCGGTCGCGGGTACCACCGTTGACAACTTGCAGATCAACGGGGCGATGGGCGCGGATTCCGTCCTGAGCCTGTTGCGTGCCAACCGTGTCGACCTGGTGAACGGCGGTGAATTCCGTTCCAACGGGAGTATCGGCCACGTAAAAATCCGCGACATCGGGGCCGACTCCCAATTCCAGGTGACGGGGAACATCGAGAAATTCGACACCCGGGATATTTTCACCGCTCAGATTGATGTTGCGGCGGCGATCAACAAATTCAACGCGCGCAATATCACCGCCGGTGCCCACATCTCCGCAGGCACATTCGGCAATGTCACCGTTACGGTCCTGTTGGATAGTTCCGAGATTCTGGCGGGCGAGGGAGGGCTCGGAAGCGCCAAATTCGGCAACGTGAATCATGCTGTGATCTCGTCAGCCACGTCGATTGGCGATATCGTCGTGACCGAGAATCTGATCGGCTCCTCGCTGACAGCGAACATGCACATGAGTGAGGATCGCAACTTCGGGACGCTGGATGACTATGTGGTCGATCAGGAGATCCAGGGAACGATCGGTTCGATTAAGATCTCGGGGTCGACAGATGCCGGGGATGGATCGGTCAACTCGATTGTCGCCAGTGGCCTCATCGGTCCAGTCACCGTCAACGGCAAGGACCCGGGCACGACCAGCCCGACCTTGACGCTGTGGCAGAAGACAGCCGAAGTCTTCTCGGCCAAGTACATCAATCTCGATGTCTCGCAAGTCACGCCATCAGCCACGGGCTACGGCGATGATCAAATCTGGATCGCCATATTTGGCCAGGAGATTGTCACTCCCGGCCCTGGTGAAGTCCCCGCCGTGGGCACGACATATTATCTGTCGGCCGACAACATCATTCATAACAACCCCAATCCGCAGTCCACGGCCGATCTGCAACCCGGTCCCACTACGGCCAATCAGGTCATCCTGCCCAGTTCGACTCTCAGTGACTGGGACGGCCGGCTCAGTTTGCCTGTCCCGGCCCCCAACCATCAATATACGGGACGCATTGTGATTTCGGTCGGGGCACCGGTCCAGGCCCAGGTCACAGCGTCGGATGGGACAGTCGGCGCTCCCAGTGCGGGCAGCGTGACCGATCCCAGCAATGGAACCTTCTATGACTTCCTGGAATTTACGGTCACGAACTTCAATGGAGTCCCCAACCTCGACATTGATGTCTCCCAGGTCGATTCCTTCGGCATTCCCACCGAGCTGCAGTTCTTCACCGACGAAGCGGGCACGATCCCGTTCAACTACACTTTCACCGGCAATACGACGACCGGCAGCACCGTCATTAGTGGCATTATCAACACGGACAATCTGGGCGAAGGAGAATCGATTTCCGGGCCGGGAATTGCACCCGGGACGACGATCCAGAGCCTGGTCCCCGCGACACCGTCCGCAGCCGGCCAGGTGACGCTCAATAAGCCGGTGACCTCGTCCCAGTCGGGTGCGACGTTCACTGCGGCGGCAGCCGGGCCGGTGGGTGTCCAGGCACCGCGCGACTCGATCATTGACGGCACGGGCAGCAATTCCTTCCTGCAATTCATCCTGAATCAGATCACACCGACCAACACGGCCGCCCAGCCGTTCCTTGAAAGTTACGCCAGTCAGCCCACCACACCATCCGCGATCAGCACTGGTGTCATCACCAACGTGACTCAGGCAGTCAATGCCCCGATCACGATTACCAGTATCAACCACGGGTTGGTCACCGGCAAGGTAGTCACCATTGACGGGGTCCTCGGTACCACTGCCGCTAACGGCACGTTCGAAGTGACCGTAACCGACTCCAATACGTTTACACTGAATGGAACCAACCTGACCACCAGCCCCGCCTACCTGGGTGGCGGCACCTGGACCCAGGGAACCATTACGGCGGTTTCCAATACCGGACCGATTGTCATTACCACCACCAGCACAGAGGGCCTCACCAACGGAGACCTGGTACGGGTCGAAGGGGTGCTGGGGAACACCGCTGCCAATGGCCTGTTCTCCATCGAGAATGTGACCCCCACGTCCTTTACGCTGGTGGATTCCCAAGGCAACGGCACCTACACGATGGGCGGCGTCTGGTCGGTGTATACCACACCGCCACTGCGGCTGGTATCGCCGAAAGATGTCGTCGAAGGCATCCAGGATCCGGCAAGCTCCGATCCGCTTAACAACTACTTCAACAATGTGATCGACCAGTTCTTCCTGAAGTATTTCACCGGCGATATCAACGGTCATACGGGTGGAGGTCAGACCTTCAATCTGGTCTCCGGTGCCTCCGGCTCTGCGGTGACCTATAGTGGCCAGACACAGTTGATCGACGGGTACTATGTCCTGCATTTGAACGCGACCAGCGGTTCGTCGTCCGACCAGGCCGTGGACTATGACATTTACTATCCGTTCTTCGAGTCCAACTTGCCGTCGCCGGACATCTACGTTCCAATCTTTACCCCGGCCGCAGTGGCCCCCAGCTGGATCACCGGCAAGTCGCAGCAGAACGAATCGCCGTCGCAAATGGTGTTTGCCTGCGACGCCGTCTTCGCTGACAACGTATCGCGTGGTTTCACAGGAGTGCCGTCGTCTGTACTGGGCGATCTCGAAAATTCCATCTCCGCGGCTCTCAATCGCGGCATCGCCTTGAATGACCCCAGCACCTGGGGTAACCAGCAGACCTGGTACCAGACCGACGACCAGAATCTGGGCGCTTACAACTACTGGGTCGAGTACTGGCATCAGACGGGGTTAACCTACGGCGACCTGGCCTATGCCTTCCCCTACGACGACAAGTTCGGCGCCAGCACAAATTTGAACCAGAACAATGTGGGGCTGGCCAAGATTACTCTCGGCAGCTGGAGCAACACCCAGGCGACAGCCTCCACCACGACGTTGACGAACATGCCGGTGGCAGCGAATCAGGGAGGAGTGGTCACCTTAACCGCGACGGTGGCAGGTGGCACGACGCCGACCGGTACCGTCACCTTCTTTATCGATGGCGTGCCGATTAATTCCAGCAATGCATCGTCGGCGCCTCCCTTGCAGCCGATCACCCTGGATCAATCCGGCACCGCGACGATCACGGCCCACCTCCCCGCGCTCCCCGATGGCAGTATCTCGCACACTTATACGGTCACGGCAGTTTACTCGGGAGATGCCAATCACCTGCCCAGCATCGCCTATCAATCGCTGCCACTGACCGGGGCGAATGGCGATTTCCTGGTCTCGCTGAGCCCCGGCAGCGGTCCCGCCGGAACCGCAGTGGCCGTCACGGCGACACTGCCTGGCAGCAATCCCAGCGGGAATGTCAGTTTCTATTTTTCTCTCAGCGACGGATCCAACTCGCAATTGCTGGTGACTTCGCCCGTCACGAGCAACACGGTGACGGCGAATGTGAATATTCCGTCGACCATTCTGTCCTTCACTGGAACGACAACCGACGGCAGTACCAACGTCGCGAACGTGACCAATGTGGTCGATCTGGGAGTGGGTCAAACACTCTCGGGAACCAACATTGTTCCCGGCACGACGATCACCGGTTTTGCTCCGCCCGAATTGATCCTCAGCCATCCCGCGATCCAAACGGGAGTCGTCACCCTGTACTCGAACGGTGTCTACTTCCAGGGAAATATCACGCAGGGCAGCACGACGGTCACGGGAGTGATGAACCTGGCGGGGTTATCAACAGGGGTCACCATCACCGGCCAGGGGATTGCACCGGATACGACAGTCTCACAAATGATCGCCGGCTTCGTCACCCTCAGCCAGAATGCCACGGGCACAGGTGACGTGACAATTGTCTCGAACGGTACCGGACAAGCCTATCTGATCAAGGCGGTCTATACGCCGACGACCGGTGACCCGTTAACGGGCCTCAGCCAGTTCTCGGTGACTGCTCCCACATAACATTCCCCACAAACAGATTCGCCCGGCGAAGTTGAATTGCTCAACGTCGCCGGGCGAAGGGGGCTTGTAGAACTAGGAAGTTGGGGTCTGGCGACTACAGCTTCTTCAGCAATTCCGCGACCCGGGTCTCAAACACGGCTTGCCATTCGGGAGCCAGGATACAGTCACTGTCTTCCTGGGCGCCGCCCACGTTTAACAATTGTTCTGCAGTCGGCGCATAGTAGATGTAGCCGTTGGTGTAGCCTGCCACAAACGTAAAGGGATGCGGCGACGCCTTCTTGATATTCAGACCAATGCGGACAGTTAACTCACCCGGCGAAGTGACCAGGACGAAATCACCCAGGCGAATGCCGACCAGTTCCACGTCGATGGTCCGCTTGCCGGCCGCCACGTTCTGAGCCTGATGCAACTGCAGCAGCCGCAGGTTGGTCTGCACCCGCGTCAGTTCTTCCATGATGTAAATGTTCTTCAGGTATGCCTCGACGTTGGCCCGATTGGTCGCATCGAGCTGATCGTAGTCCTTGCGGCCGAGCTTCCGTTCGTGCAGGTACTGATGCGAATAGTAGGACGGGAATGACTGCGAAATGTGGCCATTCACGACCAGCGGCAGAAACGTTTTCAGATTGAGGCTGGTCCCGCCCAACGATTTCAGCAGCTTGAGTTGTAGTTCCTGCTGAGCGGCAATCCGGTCGGCGAGGTCCGCACGGGGCAGGGTCAGCGATTCATTGATCATGCGGAAATCGGCTTTGTCGCCGGTATGGACTTTCCGCGCGGCCTTCATCGCGCTCAGCCCCAGCAGATTGCCCAGTGTTTCGGCATCGCGGGGATAGGCCACCGCCTTGTACTGGATCGGGTTGATATCGCCGCCGCAGCCTTGCACAAACAGGGCGGTCGTCCCTTCACCAAATGCATCTTCAATCACCTGCGAAGCAAACCCGGTCATGTCGGCCGTGTTGGCACCGCTGGGCACCCCCATGATCGGATGACAGGCAAAGTTATAAACAATGGCCAGGGGCTGACCATTCTTGCGATCGAGACGCAAAATGCCGATTTCCGGATCGATGGGGCCGACCTCGGCCACTTCCGCATCCGGGGGCATTGAGTACGCGTGGCGGACGTCGGCTTCACGGCCATTCTTCAACTTCAGCCGGCGATTTTCCATCACCCGGTTTTCGGAACCGCGCCCCACGCCGACCGTCACGGGTTCCAGCTTCTCGTACGCGGCCTTCACCGCTTGCACGGTCCGTTCTTCGATGTCGGTGCAGACCTTGGCATGACAATGGCTGGCATTGATCATGACGTTGGCGGGCATGATCCCCAGTTCCTGCTGCAGCTTGGTGCGCACCTTGGACAGATAGTCATTCTTGATGCTGCCAATTTCCGCGACAGCAACCGCATCCACCGTGGCGATCACAGCAGTCGTCTTGCCGTCAGTGATGACCAGAGCCTTCACGAACGGCGGGGAACTGACGGGCCCCGCTTCCTTATCGGTAATGTCTACGGAGGCGGCGCCAGCTCGTAATTCGGCGGCGGCCTGCTGCGGGGACATCAACCCCGTCACCATCAGCCCCATGATTAACAAAGCGGTCGTCGTCATGCGGATGTCCATGGTTTGCCTATCTAGTTGAAATCGACAGCAACATCTGCCGGAACCCGATTCAGGTTGACAGAAATCAGCCCGGGTGAGATCAAGCGCGAGACCCTGGCTACATCAGTATTCGTTGATCTTAGACTGCGGGAGCGGGTCACGGCAAACGAAGGTCAGGCGTGCACCTGGGGCGAGCCTCTTCGAGGACACGCTCCACCCCCGATACGGACCACGATACGTGGTGGTTTCAGCAGCACTGATGCTGCTCGCGACTGAACCCCGTCTCGTGGAATCACAGGGTGGCGACTTTACTCACTGGAGACTGTCAGCGCCGGGACATCACGAACCGGCAGACCCTTCGCAACTCTGCGAGTTCAATGCTTCAATCAGCTTATTCAAAATGCGGGCGAGGTGCTGGCGATCGGCCGGGGTGAGATGTTCATAGAGAGCTGTCACCGCCGCGTGATTCGCCAGGGCACTTTCCTTGCAGACCTGCATCCCCTGCGGAGTCAAACGGATCATAGTGATCCGCCGGTCGTGCGGATGGGGTTCACGAACGACCAGTCCTTCCTGCTCGAGTCCGTCGACCAGCTTCGTCACGCTCCGCGGGGTGACATCCAGGTAGCCGCCAATATCGGTCATCTTGCAGCTGCCGTGACATTGCAATGTCATCAGCAGCCGCGCGCGAGCCGGCGTCGTCTTCACACGCGCCATCTCCGAGAAGATTTTGCGCGTATAACCACGGCCAAATTCAGCCATGAGGGGGGCGAGATCCTGCGGTCCAACCATCAGCAAAGCAGCTTTCCAAGACAATGTTGACAGATATTGTACCCGTCCATAATATACCGGTATCGCTTCAGCGTGTGTGCAAGAACTCTTCTGTGGAGTGTTCCATGAGTGATCTGACAATGCAAGCCGAGCCTCAAACCGCTCCGTCGCTAAACATGACACCATTGCGATTGTGGCCGGCAGTCGTGATTTTCTGCGTACTGGCGGTGGTTCGCGGGTGGGCCTCCCTGGCCGCCGCCACTCCGTCGCAGTTCTTCTTCGGTCTGATCATCGGTCCGGCGGCCTGCTTGCTGGCCCTGGTACTGTGGTGGCTGTTCGCCAGCCGGCTGCGGTGGAGCGATCGCCTGCTGGTACCGGCGGCGCTGGCGATCATCGCAGCCGTGACGGTCGCCGTGAGCGGAAGCAACTTTCCCGCGATGGGCATGATTTTCTTCGGCGTGCCGGTCGTGGCGACGGCCTGGGTCGGCTGGCTGGTGTTGACGATCATGGTCTCCTGGCCGGCTCGGCGCGCGGGATTGCTGCTCCTGTTCGTGGCGCTGGGAGCCTTCTGCAGCACGTTGCGTCTGGAAGGCATGGATGGCAGTTTCAACGCCAAATTCAGCTGGCGGTGGACACCCACGGCCGAAGAAAAGCTGTTGGCAGACTTAAAACAAACTGCCGCGAAACCCGTGACGCCGCCAGCCGAGGCCACGGCGAAAACCGAAGAAGCACCCGCCGCGGCAGAGCTGACCGCCGAACCGGGCGACTGGCCCGATTTTCGCGGACCGCTGCGCGACGGGAAGCTGGAGGGGGTGTCGATCGGAACAAACTGGGAACAGGCACCCCCCAGGGAAGTGTGGCGGCACCGGATCGGCCCGGGCTGGTCGTCAGTGGCGATTGTCGGCCACCGACTCTACACGCAGGAGCAACGTGGCGACGATGAGTTCGTCGTGTGCTATGACACCGCGCAGGGGACCGAGTTGTGGTCGCACCATGATACCACCCGGTTCTTTGAAGTCGTCGCCGGGGCCGGGCCCCGCGGGACTCCGACCTTTCATGAGGGACGGATTTATGCACTCGGTGCGAATGGCAAATTGAACTGTCTGCACGCCGTCACGGGCAAGGTCGTCTGGTCCAGGGACATTGTGGCCGACACCGGAGCCAAGATCCCGCAATGGGGATTTTCCAGTTCGCCGCTGGTGGTGGAGGGGCTGGTCTCGGTGTTCGCCGGGGGTCCCAGCGGCAAGAGCGTCGTCGCTTACCAGGCCGATACAGGGAAGCTGGCCTGGACGGCTGGCGAAGGGGAATTGAGCTACTGCTCGACGCAACTCTCCAAGGTCTGCGGTGTCGAGCAACTCTTGATCACGACGAATGCCGGCCTGACCGCATTTAAGCCAGCCTCCGGTGAAGTGCTGTGGCACCATGCCTGGCCCACGGAAGGGATCGCTCGTGTCGTCCAGCCGGCCGTGATCAGCGAGACCGATATTCTGATCGGAACAGGCCTGGGGGTGGGGACACGGCGGATCCACGTCGAGCGTGAAGGGGAATCGTGGAATACCACCGAAGTCTGGACGGTGCGCACGTTCAAGCCCTACTACAACGACTTCGTCGTGCTGGATGACCATGCCTATGGGTTTGACGGCAATATCTTCATGTGCGTGAACCTGGCCGATGGCAAGGCAGCCTGGCGGACTCGAGGCTACGGCAACGGCGAAGTGTTATTGCTGAACGAGCAGAAGTTACTGCTGGTCATGACGGAAACCGGCGAAGCCGTGCTGGTCGAAGCATTGTCGAAGGAACATCGGGAAATTGCGAAGCTGAAGGTGATTGAGGGGAAAACCTGGAATCATCCGGTGATCGCCCATGGCAAGCTGTTCGCTCGCAACGCGGAAGAAATTGCCTGCTTCGAACTGCCGGTTAAGTCGAGCACTGAGACCGCCCTGGCAGATGAATAAGTGCGAGGAGTTTTAGTCCCGCAAGGCGACGAACCCCATCCCCCTGACAAATCAGGCCCTGCACGGGCGGCATCATGGCAACGGTTTCCGGTCGCCAGAGTGCCGTCTGTGCAGGGCCCGGTTCATTTGCCTCTCTCGGGACTTGAGGTCACACGGCGAGGACCGAAACTCTGCAGCACTCCGGGTTTTACTCATCCCCTGGCGTGGCCAGGAAACCGTTCACAACGAAGACGTCGCAGCCTGCGCGCTTTCCCCAGCGCCACACCTGGTAATGTGATTTCCCGCCAGCTGCGGTCCCCCCTCGTGAATCCGTCGGACTTGGTATTGCCCTGAATTCCGATCTGCGTTATTTCACTCGCGGTTTGGAGGAGTCCTCCAGGAATTTTCGTGTTTTCGCGTTACCAAGGCCCGGTCATGGCCCAAGTCAATCTGTGGCGGCGAAGGCAGCTACTGGGTACTTGGGCAATCCTGATTTGCCTGGTGTGCCTGCATGGTTGCGCCAGCATCGGCGTGCGCCGCGTTGTCCGCCCCGATCTCCTGGCCTATCAGTCGATCTCGCCCGAGGCGCGGTTGCTGCTGGGGGGCGACCGTCCTGATAAGGCGGCCCTGCAAGCCCTGCTGAATGAACCGGAGACCGATGCCGATCCCGCCAAATTGCTGGCGACGGCAGAAGTCGCCTACCACATCGGACGGAGCGCGCAACTGCAGTCGGCCAACGAGGCGTGCCACTGGTATGTGACGTCGGCCCGTCAGTCGTATCTCATGCTCGGTCGGACGGAAGCCACGGACGAACAAGTGCAGCGGTCCCGCGACTTATACAACGGCGCGGTGGCGCAATCCCTGCGGTTGGCGTTGAAGACCGGCACCCTGAATCCCCAATCGCAACTGGTACTGCCGGGTTCGGGCGGAGTCGTCCCGGTGGAGCATCTGGGCTTCGTACGTGATGTCGGCGAATTCGGGAAAGTGGAGCTGTGTGACGATCTGCAGGTCGTGGGGATCGAACGCGGACACCGCTTTGAGGGGATCGGGGTACCCGTTCTCATTCATCGCCAGGTGAAGACGCCGTCCGAGGGTAAGCATTACTCGCCGGACCTGGTCTCATTCGCGGCCACGGTCGTGTTGCATTTCGACGGGGGCGCGAAAGCCCCCACGCGGTTGCAGCTGGCCAATTCGATGACGGTGCCCACAACGGTGATCCGCGGGCAGGAGTTCGCCCTGACCGCAGACTTCACCACCCCCCTGGCGAGCACCGTTTCCCAGACCCAGCTGGACCTGCTGGCTTACGTGGGCTTCCTGCACTCGGAAAGCGTGCGGGAGTATTCGGGCATTTGTATGCTCGAACCCTATCAGCCCGGCAAGATCCCGGTCATCTTCGTGCACGGCCTGGCGTCATCACCGATCACCTGGGCTCCGTTGTTTAACGATTTGCTCGCCGACCCCACGCTGCGCGACCGCTATCAGTTCTGGTCGTACTTCTACCCCACGGGTGATCCCTTCCCCACCTCTGCGGCAGACTTCCGCGAATCACTGGTGAAGTTGCGGAAGGACCTGGACCCCGAGCACAAAGATCCCGCATTCGATCAGATGGTGCTGCTCGGCCACAGCATGGGCGGGCTGCTCTGTAAAATGATGACGATTGATGGCGGCGACGACCTGTTTCGCATCGTCAGTGAGAAGCCCTTTGACAGCCTGAACCTGAGCCCCAAGGTTGCCGCCGAGCTGCGGCGGGCGTTCTACTTCGAGCGACAACCTTCGGTCAAACGGGTCGTGTTCATTGCCACGCCACATCATGGATCCTCCTTGAGCCCCGGGCTGCCGGGCCAGATCGCCAATCGCGTGGTCCATCTGCGCAGCTCACTGGCCGAGGCCTCCCGCGAGATGATTCTGAAGATTCCCGACCTGCCGGGAGGCCACGTCCCAACCAGCGTGGAACTGCTGGCGCCCGATTCGCGCGCCCTGAAGATCCTGCTGTCGCGATCTCCTGCCGCCGACGTGACCTACCATTCGATTATCGGCATCCTGCCCAAAGCGGACGGAACCTTTGCGGGACTGCACTGCAAGACGGAGGACCAGACCGACGGCGTCGTCTCGTATGCCAGTGCGCATCTGGATGGCGTCCAGTCGGAAGTGCTGGTCCCCTCTGAACACGTCAAAGTGCACCAGGCGATGGAAACGACGAAGGAAGTCCGCCGAATTCTGTTATCGCATCTGGAGGGGCTGGCGGAGCCGGAGACGGGGCCGGAACTGGAAATGACGCATGCCGAAGCCAGCCTGACGAATGAATGAGTCTCTATGATCATTCCAGTTGTCGACCGACTGGATTTGTCCCCCGATCGCGCCACTAATGCATATAATATATTGTGGCACTTATGAAGCTTGTGTGAAGAACACAACGGTCGCAGCAATCTCCCGCGTGCGCCGTTGACCCTGCGATAGGCCGAGGGTACGATCCTACTGCCGAGTCGGATTTCGGCGCGGCAGTCCGCTTCTAGTCGCCTATCAAGGAGGATGGAATGAGGGAAACTGCGTCCTACGTCGGTTCCAAGCTCTTCGTTCTCGATACCAATGTCATCCTGCACGATGCAGGCTGCCTGCGGAATTTTGAAGAGAACGATGTTGCCGTTCCCATCACGGTCCTGGAAGAACTGGACCGCTTCAAGAAAGGGAACGAGGACATCAATTTCCAGGCCCGGGCCTTCTTACGCCGCCTGGACGAACTGACTGGCGATGTGCTCTCGCCCACCGGAACTTCCCTTGGTGACGGTCTCGGTTCGGTCCGCGTGGTCCTGGAAACCAACTGTGACGAGCGTCTGAAAAGCGCATTTCTGGAGGACTGCCCCGACCATCGCATCTTGAATGTGGCCCTCACGCTGCAAGAACAACTCGCCCCGCGACCTGTCGTCCTGGTCACCAAGGACACTAATCTGCGGATGAAGGCGAAATCCTTCGGCCTGACCGCCCAGGACTACAGCACCGACAAAGTCGAGAGCATGGACAAGCTCTATACTGGCAAACGACTCGTTGAAGGATTGGAGTCCGAAGTGGTGAATCAGTTCTTCGTCAACGGAGGTCACGTTCCCGCAGACAAGCTCGATTGTGTCACCCAACCGCGGGCGAATGAAAACTTCGTACTGCGAAATGGATCCAAGTCAGTCCTGGCGACCTACAACCCCGTCGAGAAATCGTTTGTCCGTATCGACAAGCTGTCCGCATCGGGGATCGTACCGCGGAATGCCGAGCAGTCGTTCGCGCTGCGGGCCCTGTTAAATGACGACCTCAAACTGGTCACGCTGACCGGCAAGGCGGGATCGGGCAAGACGCTGCTGGCGCTCGCCGCGGCGATGGAATGTCGATCGCGCTATCGTCAGATCCTGCTGGCACGTCCCGCGGTACCACTGAGTAACCGCGATCTGGGTTTCCTGCCGGGAGACATCGGCGCGAAGCTCGATCCGTACATGCAGCCACTCTACGATAACATGGCCGTGATGCGGCATCCGTTGTCCGAACTGACGGGCGGATCCAAGGTCCAGGATCTGCTGGCGGCCAATCACCTGGAAGTAACACCGCTGGCCTATATCCGGGGCCGCAGCCTGCAACGGGTGTTCTTCATCGTGGACGAGGCACAGAACCTGACTCCGCACGAGATCAAAACAATCATTACGCGAGCCGGGGAAGGAACCAAGATCGTCTTTACGGGAGATATCCAGCAAATCGATCACCCGTATCTGGATTCGCTCTCGAATGGGCTGAGCTACCTGATCGACCGCATGGTCGGGCAGCCGCTCTTCGCCCATGTCACCCTGGAGAAGGGTGAACGCAGCGAGCTCGCGGAATTGGCTAGCAATCTCTTGTAAATGAGCAGACAGCTTGCAACCCGGCTCGAAAGAGTCGGGTTGCAGAAATGCTTGTTTCAATCTCACGGCCACGCTGGCATGGCGCTGATGAGGGGCTACCGTTCCGCCCAGCGGGTCACGCCAACTGCAGAACACTGCACGTCGCAGCCCAGATAAATAATGCACTGCGAAGTGGCACTCGCGATTAAATCAGGCCCATCTCTTCGGCACGCCGCTTGGCTTCGCGGAGGTGCGGGGTCACACTCTGGGTGACTCGATCAAGACCACTCACGTAATCGGGCCGGTCGTCACCCCAGCGGGCGACTACTGAAGGAACAATGCAGCACTGTTCACAGAAGTAAAGGTCATACTCCCGCCATTGTCCCAGGTACGTGCAACACGAACAGGTGTGCGAATACCGGCGCTGGTCGACATGTTCCAGTTCGGTTGCGGGAATCGATTCAGCAATGCTCATGTCACACCCCTTGTTGGGAAGTCTGGTTCGTCACGGTCTCGGAGAAGCGCTTCGACGATGCGCGGGTATTTGAGTAAACATCGTAATTCGAGTTGACTTTGCAGATTTCGAATTCGACCGTGACGACGATTTTTCGAAAAGCTTGTACTTCTATTACGAATAAGCACAATCTATGCCAATGCGACCCTGCCACGAAAACCGGTCATAACAAATGCGGAATTTGCCAGGAAAACGCGGGATTCACCGCGTCAGCGATCGGACATCGGCACGAGTGTGCTCGTTAACAGTTCGGCGTAACGGTCGGTCGGCAGCCAGTATTCGGGCCTGTCGACCGACGATCGGACACATCACACAACGAACATGCGGGGGCGTTCAGCAAGCGTCCAGCGGCCATGAAAAGCTGCATCTCAACCGCAACGCCATCATTGGCGTGTCAGCAGATTCGAACAGCACGCCGACGATCAATCAGCAGGCCGCTCAACCTGTTCCCTCTATGTCAGGCGAATGTGTTCCACCTGATGCTCCACGATCCACTTCAGCCAGTCTTCCTGCTCTTCAGTGATTTCCAGCTCAGTCCGATTGTCGCTGTCCAGCGGCGAAACAATCCGGAACACGCCGTCATCCAGTGTCACGCGGGCCTCGTCGAGGACGACGTAGTATTCCCCCTCGGGCAGTGCCGGCCGGCCCAGATCGGTCGGATGAGCCGCAAAGTAAGTCACGTCATGCCGGAACCGCGGCGACAGTTTCAACGCGGGAACTTCGGGGCGATTCACGGCCTGAACGGTAATGTGCATAGTGGATTTCATTTTATAGACTGACAGGGGTCAGCCTTAATTATAACGCATCTTGCCGGATGCATGACGAAAGAATGTCGAATGACGAGATTTCAGCAGGCGTCATCCTGATTTCCGACTTCCGTCAGCCCCCCGGGAACCAGCTCCTGATCATCGGCCAGACTTCCAGTTGCAGCGCCTGCAGGCTGAAGTAGCCGAAAAAGGCACAGGCCCAGACCATGGCCACAAACCGCAACGGAGTAATCGCCAGGGACCGCGGCATGATCTTCAGATTCAGATAGAGCAGCAGCATGCCGTAGATGCACATCACCATGCCGTTCATGGCGGCCGACATCTTCAACAGAAACAGCGGCTCCGAAAACCCGACTCCCAGGATGACCACGCTCAGCAGGATCTCGGTCCACAGCACGACAAAGTACAGACGGGCCAGGGTCCAGTGGTGATTCTCACGCAGAACGTTGATCTTGATGATATCAGCCGAGATCCGCGCGGCCGCATCCAGCACACCCAGTTCCGTTGTAAACAACAGCGCCATGCCCATCACAAAAAACAGCAATCGGAAGGCGGCTCCGACCTGCGGGTTCGAAAACTGACTTTGCACCAGGTTGGCTTCGCCCCAGACAAAATCCAATCCACTACCGAACCGTTCCATGCCGGGCAACAGCTTGCCGTCGGGGCCATAGAACAGCGAATAGGAAATCAACGACAGCAACATCAACGAGACCACGCAGGTCAGGTAGAAGCTGAAAAAGTGCTCGATGTTGGCCGCCCGCCACCAGTCGCGCCAGCGCCGCATGTTCTCAGGGGTGTGGTGGAAGTGGAACCCGACATCCGCGATCGGTTCCTCGTTACCGGTCAGGGGACTGGTGATGCGGCCAATGTATTTGCCCATCCCATAGCCCTTGTCGCGGATAAAATTGCTTTGCCCCAGGTTCATCGTCCCCCCCGCCCCGGCAAACGCCAAGGCCCCCAGCAGCGCCATGAACTCCAGACCGCTGTCAGGCCCTGGCAGTCCGCCAATGTTCATGATGCCCGTCAGCATCGCCACCACGGCATAGGGCTTGATGATCAAACTGCCGAGTGTCACGGCAATGATGAAGATCAACATCACGAGATACGATTGCAGAGCCTCGACGGTGTTATACACGACGGGACTGGACGTGAGCACAATCCCCACCAGCAGCAGCGTTGCGATGGCAAACCACGGCACATACCAGGCGTCGTGCTTCAAGCCGCCGGTCTTGCGGACCTTCGCGGCGATCGTGGCGATCGCCTGCTGATACTCGGGCTCGGGTGTGAGAGTTTTCAACACCTCAGCCTGCTCCGGAGTTTGCGCGCCCAGCCATACCAGCTGCTGGCCGGCACCGTCAAATCGCAACTGCGACTGCAATTCGGCAGGAATGGTGGCCGTCATCTGCCGCAAGGGAGCAGTCGCCGTCTGCGGCTGGATATCGGCACCGAACAGCATCCAGCTCAGTAACGTACTCGCCCCCATCGCCCAGCCCGGCCAGATCCAGGGGACGATATTCATCGTCAACATCACCCAGGCCCAATGCCGGCTGAGACGACAGAAACCGGTAATGGCACTCTCACCTGTCGCCAGCGTCCAGCGTTCGATTTCCAGGTTCATGAAGAACTGGGTCAGCACGCCGAGCATGCACGCCCAGAAAAAGACGAACCCCGATTTGTAGGTGACGTAAGGCCAGAAGACGAATTCGCCCGAGCCCAGGGCCAGCCCCGCCAGGATGATGCTGGGGCCGACCAGTTTTCGCCAATGCGGAGCCTCCGGCAGATCGCGATACCGCAGCGGCGGCAGCGTCTGATGCGGAATGACACTATCGGGAACCAGTTCTTCGGCAAATTCCGGAGTGGGCTGCGACAAGGTGAGGCGTCCT
>CAZQUW010000149.1:0-15745 GCA_964596215.1 uncultured Planctomicrobium sp.
TATCTCGACTTACATACTTCTTTCAGGGGCCAGAAATCATGCTGAGCAGCGCGCGTCAACGTCGTCACTCGAATGGGTTTACGCTCATCGAATTGTTGGTGGTCATCGCCATCATTGCGATTCTGGTGGCGTTGTTGCTGCCGGCAGTTCAGCAGGCCCGCGAAGCCGCCCGCAGGTCTCAGTGCCAGAATAATTTGAAGCAGATCGGCCTGGCCCTGCAGAACTACCACGATCAGTTCAAGGTCTTTCCCCCGGGTCAGGTCAATGCCGTCTATCTCGGCGGAACTGCGGTCGGCTCGGCACAATACGCCAGCCCGGCAGAAGCGACGACTGGCTCCACTACCTACACCGTCGGCAGTGGAACGCCCGGAGTTCACGGTACCAGTTGGATGCTGTTCCTGTTGCCGCAGATCGATCAGGCCAGTACCTACAATCTCTGGAACTTCAACTTCAATGTGCTCTATAACGGCAGCGTTCCGACAATTCTGAACCAGGGGACGGGGCCGGTCACGATCTATCCCGCGCTCACCGACATTCAAGTCTTCTACTGTCCGACGCGTCGCACAACGGCACTCGCCAACCAGTTTGTCAATGTCTTCCGTGTGAACCAGAACTGGACGATGGGGGGTAATGACTACGGCGGCTGTGCGGGATCTGGCCAACCCTTTTTCGACCAGCAACGAGCGACCTATCATCTCTCTCCCGCACAGTTAACCGCGGTCTCGCCGACCGGCATCAATCCGCCTGCCCAACTGCACTCCGGCGTCTTTTACGTCAACAGCAATACAAATATTCGCGATGTCTCAGACGGTACTTCAAACGTAATCGCGGCTGGAGAAGTTGCCAGACTGAACAACTTTCCGACCGCCGTCGGCAACATTAACTCGTCGTTGCAAAGCAGCGATGGATGGTGCTGGGGCGGGCCGGCAACCCTTTTCAGTACCCGGCTGGGCCTCAACAAGGGAATTCATTACGAAAGCCCCGGCAGCAGTCACCCGGGAATAGCCCAATTTGTATTTGTTGACGGCAGTGTGCATGCCATCAACCAGAATGTTAACCAGACGGTGTTCGCCAACCTGGGGAATATCGCGAATGGAATCCCTGTGACAGATTATTGATCATCCGGTTTGAACCAGCCGGGTCTGGTCAGATGGTGCATCGCCGTATCGATCAGCCGCTCACTCCGTCACTGGCGCGGGTGAGCAGCCGCTGAATCGGCCAGGCCACAAGGCCTGTGACCGCTGGTCGCCCTGCGACCTTTCTACCAAAGCGGTGTAACCGTGCGACCCACTGACCCGCCCGGCCTGGTGCCTGGAATGCTGCCAGACTCGCTTCCAACCAATACAAACCCAAACTCCCCCACCAGGTATTCCCCCACACAATATTGTGAAGAGTGACCAAGATGACCATTCGTTACCAATGCGTCGAATGCGATGCCACGATGAAGATCAAGGATGAGAAGGCAGGCACCACAGCACATTGCCCCAAGTGTAAAGTGGAATTCATCGTTCCGGCTGCCACCAGCGAGAACACAGCTGAGGCCCCGCAAGCGGTTCCTCATGCGAGGCCGGCGGTATCCGAAGAGGAACGAGAAGCTGAATTCCAAGCTATCTTGATGGGTGGCGCATCCCCCCATGAGACGGCCGGTCACCGGCGGCCTGTTGATTCAGACACGTACCTCACAAATGACGCCGATGACGAACCCACCAAGACCGGATTTGCAGAATCCGACACCGATCTACCAAAGCCCGCTGCCCCTCCCACAGCCAAGCCCCGCGGCCGCACAACTGCGGAGATCTCGGCGTCGATGATGAAGAACACGGCCGAGCCCACGCTGAAGAAAACTGGCAAACCGTTCGGAGAAGGCAAGGCGGAAAAAGGCAGTGCACAAGCCAAAGCCGCTGCCCAGGCGCGGGTTTATTATGCCAGGCAGATCGGACTCGGATCGCTCGTGGTCGTCGTCGTCTGTTACGGGCTCTATTCGCTGATGTCGAGCATGATGGGTGGTCCCAGATTGCCGCCCCTGGCTCGAGTGACCGGCACCGTGACTCTGGATGGGCAACCACTGCCCGGGGCAAGCGTTCTGTTTCAGCCAGTCTTTGACAGCCCGACCGCTAACACTCACATCGCAGGCTCGATCGGCATCACCGACAAGCAGGGGCACTTTGATCTGCAGTACGTCGAAGGTGTGCGCGGGGCGGCGATTGGCAAGCACCTGATCCAGATCCGTGCCACGAACGCCGCAGGGGTGGAAATCGTGCCCGCCAAGTACAACTACAACACTCAACTCGGGTTCGAAGTGACGACCGCTTCAAAACCGGCCGACTTCGCGTTGCTGTCAAAGTAAGGCCCGTACGAAATGTGTCTATGCACTTCTGATCCGGAGCCAATTGGCAATCGACTTTCATCCCGGTCAGCTCGGCACGTCCCCCAATGCTGGCCAATGCCGTATCCGCCACATCACAACCGGTGCCAATCCGTAGCCGCAACTACCTACAGCAGCAGATTGTCCCGTACTTCCAGCGGGAGGTCAGTTGTCTCCAGAAGTTTTTCGGTCGCGCCACTGAGAATATTTCCGGTGACCAGATTGTGACGGCTCTTCCCGAGCAGCCGAATGGCCTGGCGCATACTGGGCTGGGCTCGACGGTCGGCGATGGTGTTGTTCGCCACCCGGCAACGGATGCAGTCTTCGAGTTCAACGCCGCGATGCAACGGGTCGAGGATCTGGCAATCCGAGATACCGCAGTCACTGCAGCGAATGAAGGCGATTGCCGCGCCCCGTTCGGCCGAGCCGGCACACAGTCGCTGCGTCGACAGGCTACTCAGCAGGACATTGTCACAATCTTCAAACCGCAGGCCATCCTTCGTGGGTTCCGCATCCAGTCCGCGCCAGACAAACGCGTTCGCACTGACGACAATGCCCGTGCAGTGCGTGGCGAAGATCGACAGATCGGCCGAATCGTAAATCGTGTTGCCGGTGATGGTGACTCGTGAAACATGATGCAGATCAACAGCGCGCCACTGGCTGCCGAGCACGTTGCCGGTAATGTTGATCAAATGGGCCGTGTCCGCCTTCTGCGTCTGCGGTGTATCAGCCTGTTGCGGACGATCTACCGGTGCTCCCACGATGCGAATGTTGGCTCCGCCCGACTGCACTGTCGCTTGAATCGTATTACCGCTGATCGTGACCTCGCTGGTAATACCGTCGGTGGCATCGAACCAGATTTCGGAACCGCCGGAATGTGCAGCCAAGGCAGCCGCAGCGGGCGGATTCTTCGAGCCCCCCGCGGTGAGGTTGTTGTATTCGATATCGTTTCCCACAATTTGAAAGTTGTGGATATCGCCCCCCAGAGTCTTAATCCCCGCGACTTTATTCCAGCTGATATGACAGCCGTGGACGATCGCCTGATGTAGATTGCAGCGGTCGAAGTACAGCCCGATCTCGTGGTTATCGTATAAGTGCGAATCGGCCAGGATGAAATCGCGATTCCGCTCAACGAGATGCACGCCAATCCGGCAGCGGCGAATGAGGACTTGCGAGATCACACACTTGGTCGTCTTCCGGAGTTCGATCCCGACGGACTCGGGATGTTCGCCGACGATCTCAATGCCGCTGATCGTGGGAAATCGCTCTTTGTCCCAGGTATGCGGCTGCACGCTGCTGGGCAGGGCAGATCCCTGATGATCACCGAGGACTCGAATGGCCGGACCGGGGCCCGCCATGATGATGCGCGAAGTTCCCCCCTCGCCACGGACCGCACCATACCCCTGCCTGGTCAAGTCGAGCACCAGCGGCTTTGTGATGCGATACGTCCCCTTGTTGAGACGCAGTACTCCATTTCCCGCTTCGAGCGTATGCTGCAACGCTTCGCTGTCATCCGTGACACCGTCGCCCACTGCTCCAAACCCGCTGACATTAGACATTTCACCGAACTCCTTGTGACCCCTGTTGACTGGACCAATTGCGATATCATCAGAGTCTGCAGATGCGTGTAATGCAAGCGGGCGGCATGTTCGCTGCTTCCGGAGGTCTCGTCCAAGGCTGTTGCGAGGTGCTGCAATCCCCTGAATTCCCCCCGAATTCAGCTACAAGCAGCGAGCGCGCCGTGGTACGATTTCGGAGACGCATCAACAGATGCCTGCAGAACCCCGCCCGCGTCTGTCATGCCTACCTGATTCGGATCAACATGGTGCTCCAATTGATACGACGACCACCAACTGCCTCGTTGATATTACGTTTGATCTGGTTGGCGAGCAGCCTGTCCGCATCACAGTCGTTCGCGGACGAGGCCAGTGATCGTGTCGCGGCAGCGGCCCGGCAGGTCCTGCAGACGCGGTGTGCGGGTTGTCATAGTGGTCAATCGCCGCGTGGTGGCCTGAGCCTCATGACGCGCGAATCGCTTCTCAAGGGTGGTGAATCGGGCGAGGTTCTCGATCTGCAAAACCCTGGGAACAGCCGGTTGCTCGCACTGGTCACGCACACTGCCGAACCGGGCATGCCATTCAAGAAGCCCCAGTTGCCCGCGGAACAGATCGCGGCGCTGACAGCCTGGGTCAAGGCGGGCGCGCCCTATGCCAGTCCGCTGGAACTTCCTCCTGAGGACAAATGGTGGTCCTTGAAGCCGCTGATGAAGCCGGCGGTCCCGGAAATCGGGGCGGAATTTCGAACCTGGCCGTTAAACCCGGTTGACCAGTTTGTCGCCGCCGCCTGGTCCTCCCGCCAATTGGGCCCGGCCCCTGCCGCCGATAAGCGGACCATCCTGCGTCGGGTCTACTTTGATCTCCTCGGGCTGCCACCCACCCCCGAGGAAATGGCGGCCTTCCTCGCGAATCAGGATCCGCTCGCTTATGAACATGTCGTTGATCGCCTGCTGGATGATCCGCGCTATGGCGAGCGCTGGGCCCGGTTCTGGATGGATCTGGTCCATTTCGCGGAAACGCACGGCCATGACCAGGACCGCCCGCGGCCCAATTCCTGGCCCTATCGCGACTACTTGATTCGCTCGTTCAATCAGAACAAACCTTATGCGCGATTCGTACAGGAACAGATTGCCGGCGATGCGCTCTGGCCAGACGAACCCGATGGCTATGCAGCCATGGGCATGCTGGCGGCCGGACCGTGGGACGAGAGTTCCCTGAAGGACATTCAGGAAGGAACGCTGGATCGGCAGATTGCCCGGTACCTGGATCGCGACGACATGCTGACCACTGCCATGTCGACGTTCGTCAGTTCCACCGTCCATTGCGCGCGTTGCCACGAACATAAGTTCGATCCGATTTCGCAGGAAGAGTACTACCGCCTGCAAGCCGTATTTGCCGGAGTTGATAAGGGTGAACGCCCCTTCGATCCTGATCCGGCGGTCGCTGTTCACAGACAGAACTTGCAGGCACAAATCGCCGCCTTGCCGGTGCAGATCGAAAAACTTGATCTCCGTCTCCTGAGCGCCGAACATCAGGCGGAAGTGGCGACCTGGGAAACGCGGATTAAGTCCACAATTTCGCCCTGGACGATACTCAGCCCGGAGACGCTCAAGTCCGAGCAGGGCTCCACGCTGACCCGGCAGCCCGATGGGTCGTACCTGGCATCGGGGCCTCGGCCGGAGAAGGACGTCTATGTCCTGACCGCGCCCGTCGAACTGCCGCGCATCACGGGCCTGCGCCTGGAACTGTTGTTAGACGACAGCCTGGCGCACAAGGGCCCGGGCCGCCAGGACAATGGCAATCTGCATCTGAACGAAATCATGGTCACGGCCGCACCACGCGATAATCCCACAGCTGCCAAACCGGTCAAACTGATTCGCCCCCGCGCTGACTTTAATCAGCAGGGCTGGTCGATCGACATGGCCCTGGACGGCAACCCGGGAACTGCCTGGGGGATCTATCCGGAGGTGGGCAAGTCGCATCTTGCAGTCCTGGAATTCGCCGAACCTGTCGCCCTTGCAGGGGGCGCTATTCTGACCGTACGACTGGAGCAGATCCACGGTGGCGGGCACCTGATCGGCCGGCCGCGCGTGGCCGTCACCGATCTCTCAACACCGCTGCCGCTGCTGTCCGAGGTGCTCCCTTCGCACATCACCGAGATCCTGAAAATCGACTTGGCCCAGCGCACTCCGGCTCAGCAGGCCACGTTAACGGGCTTCGTGATCAACCTGCGACTGGAACAGCAACTCGCGACACTCCCGCCGCAGCAGTTCGTGTATGCGGCGTCGAGTTCCGTACGGCCGGAAGGGGGCTTCGTCCCGACCAAGTCGCCGCGGATGATCCAGGTGCTGAAGCGGGGAGATATCCGCCATCCTCTGAAGGAAGTCACCCCGGGGGCCTTATCGTGCCTTCCCAATCTTTCGGGAGAACTGGCGGTCAACGACCTGACGCATGAACAACCCCGGCGCATGGCCCTGGCCCGGTGGCTGGCCGACCCGGAGAACGTGCTGACCTGGCGGTCGATCGCCAATCGGGTTTGGCAACGTCACTTTGGTCGCGGACTGGTCGACACACCCAACGATTTCGGACGCATGGGCTCGCTTCCCACGCATCCCGAGTTACTCGACTGGCTGGCCGTGACCTTCCGTGATCAAGGAGGTTCGTTCAAGGACCTCGACCGGCTGCTCGTGACAAGCGCCACCTATCGTCAATCGTCACAGTCACAACCCGCGTATGCCGAGCGCGACGTCGATGCCCGATACTTGTGGCGGATGCCCCGCACGCGTCTGGATGCCGAATCGGTCCGCGACGCCGTGCTGCAAGTGACCGGCAAACTCGATCTGAAAATGGGGGGCCCGTCCGTCAAGCAGTTCATCCAGACGCCGGGCATACATGTCACGCCGATGGTCGATTATCTCGGCTATGACGTTGATCATCCCGACAACTATCGACGCAGCGTGTACCGCTTCATTTTCCGCACGATTCCCGACCCCTTCATGGAAACGCTGGATTGTGCGGATGCTTCGCAGCTGACACCGATCCGCAACACATCGATCACCGCTCTGCAAGCGCTGACGACATTGAACAATCGGCTGATGGTCCGGCAGTCCGAACACCTGGCAGACCGCCTGACGCGTGACGCAACGGACCTGGCAGGTCAGGTGCAACGGATGTACGAGCTGGTCCTCAATCGCCCGCCAACCGCTCAGGAATTGCAATCCGTCACGCAGCACGCCACCCACTTCGGCCTGGCCAACGCCTGCCGCGTGTTGTTGAACTGCAATGAATTCCTGTTCGTGAATTAGCCAGGGGTCGATTTGCCCGCCCCCCTGATCCAGTTACTTCCGTGCCCCCATCCATGACGCCACGGGTTGCAGCGCGGGTATCGTGACTGGCGATACCGTAATCGGAGCGGACGCGGCAGATTGACCATGGACTGCCGGAGCCTCATGGTAGGCACCGCCGTACTGCTTCGATTCGGGATTCGGTACGTCATTGACGACACTCCCGATGATCGGGGCTCCCAGGGCCAACAAGGTTTCGCAGCCGTGGCGGATCGTGGCGATCTTATTCTTGCCTATCCGCACCACCAGCAGCAGCGCGTCGACGCGGCTCGCCACAATACTGGGGTCGCTGACCGCCATCAGGGGTGGCGTGTCGATAATGATGAAGTCGTATTCCGGACGCAGCTGATCCAGCAGGCGTTCAAACGCAATGTTCCCCAGCAACTCGGCGGGATTCGCAGGAGTCATGCCGGCCGACAACAGATGCAGCCCTGCAATCTCCGACGTCTGGACCGCGTTCTCGAACAGGATTTCGCCGGTGGCCACATCGCTGAGACCGATTTCATGGCGGAGATGGAAGATCTGATGCACCTTGGGACAGCGCATATCGGCATCGATCAGCAGGACTTTTTTGCCCGCATGCGCCATGGCCAGCGCCAGGTTCGCGGCCACGGTGGTCTTACCGTCTTGGGGTTCCGGGCTGGTAATCTGAATGACTTTATGACCGGCCTTCTGGCAGCGGAAGAACAGGGCCGTACGCACGCTGCGATAGGCTTCGGCCTCGTGTGATCCCGGACGCGTGATATAGAACAGCGTGGGATCGAGATCCGGCCGAGCCCGGGCCGCAGCCTGCAGGCTGGCCGGTGTGAACGTCGGCACCTGCCCCAGGATGGACAGGCCCAACTGGGTCCGCAGGTCATCCGCCGATTTCAGTCGATGATCGGTCATGGCCAGAACGTAGGCCAATCCGAATGCACAGGCAAACCCCATTGCCCCTCCCAGGCCCAGGCATTGGATCATTCGCTTCTTGGACTTTTCGGTGAAGACGGGAGCGATTTGTTCCAGCGAGTAACCTTCGTCGTCCACAATCATGCGGGCGCGATCGAGACGGTTCACTTCTTCAACATGCAGCAACCGCATGCGGCGAATATCGTCGTTGAATTGCTGATCCTGGGTCAAGAAGTGGTCAAACTTCTTGGCCTCCTTATTGGCATCGTCAAACTCCTTGGTTAACTCCACATCCCGCTTCTCAAGATGATTGAGCTCATAGCGCAACGACAGGCGCAGGACCGAGACCGCATCGGTGGGAGTGACCACTTCCGGCACGCCATCGGGGCCCTGGGCAATCTGCTCTTCCGGCAGGATAATGCCCTGCCGGCGGTAGAATTCCTTCACCTGATGAATGTTCTGGCGGACTGTCATCAAACCGTAATAACGTGGCCCGAAACCCGCGCGGACCAGCTTGGCTTCTTCCAGCATCAGCGGGATCAACGTCGATTGCAAGGTCGTGATCTGGCCGGCACTGTCGCCCCCCAGACCACCCGCGGCCATGGCGGTGCCCCCTTCCAGCTGCATCATCTTGCGAGCTAGAATTTCCAGCTTGTCTCGCGATTCCCCGTTCTGGATCGCCTCTTCCAGGGCCTCAATTTTCGATTTTACGGCCGTGATATCCGCGCGGTTCTTACGTCGCTCGGCTTCGTACTCCAGCACACGCTGTTGATAGACGTTCGTCGTGTCCCCCGCTTGCCCATTGGCGCCAGCCGGGGTTTTCCAGATCAACGGAGCGGTCTGGCGAAAGGCTTCGTACTCTTTTTCCCTGGCCTTAACCTCGTTCCATAGGTTGTCCGCCGCAACGCGAATTGATTCGACTGAATCCTCGCCGTGACGCTTGCGACTTGAAACGAGGTAGTCGTTGTACGAGTCAATGACCGCTTCCAGGATCTCCCGAGCGTCCTGTTCACTCCCCCAGTTGAACGTCAGGTCGAAGACGTTCAGGGTCGATTTTTCCTGGCCGCCAATACGGCGGACGCGGAGCGCATCGATGATATCGCGATCAGGCTCGTCCGAACCGCGCAGCGTTTTCAGCTTGTCGAGGTGATGTTTCTTAACCGCTGGCCCGACTACCTTGGGGCTGAGAATCAGATGAATGTGCTCGGCACGATCGCCGATGGCCGACGCACTGCGATCGTCACCGTTATTGGCTTGCTTGGGAATTTTTTTCGTAATCAGAATGCGCGCCGAAGCATCAAAGGTAGGTCCCAGCCTGAGCAGCGCGAGGTAGCCCAGAACCAGTCCCACTCCCAGGCCACCGATCAGCCACCATTTGGCCCCCAGCGTCACGGTCCAGATGTCCGGATGTCCGGCCATGGACGTAGCGGGGCTCGATCCAAACACCGACAAGGTGTCCGGCATCAGGTCATGTGCAGGTGTGGGGACGGCAGGAATGTTCGAACTCACGGCTACAGATCCTCTAACAGGCCGTCCGTTGGCCGCTGAGCTCCTCAATCAATGGGTGTCGTATGCGATATCGCTGTCGTGAACGGCTGGCGTCTGCAGACACAATCAGGCGCGGCACGTTTCCAGGTTTTTCTGCAATTTGAAATGCTGTTCGACATAGTATTCCACCGTGCGTCGCAACCCTTCCTTCAAATCGATTTCCACCTTGTATCCCAGATCTTCCTGAGCCCGATGGATATCGGCCCAGGAATGTTTCACGTCACCGACGCGTTCCGGACCAAAGTTGGGAGCAAACGGTTTTCCCAGGAACTGGCAGATCTCTTTGAGCAATTCCAGCAGCGTAATGGAACCGCCGCACGCCACGTTGTAAACCTTGCCCGACACGCCCTTGGCGTGAGCCGCCAGCAGGTTCGCCGAGACCACATTCGCCACATAGGTGAAGTCGCGGGATTGCTCGCCGTCACCGTAAATGGTGGGCTGGCGATCATTCAGCAGGGCCGAAATAAACAGCGGAATGACCGCCGAGTAGGGACTGTTCGGATCTTGTCGCGGACCGAAGACGTTGAAGTACCGAATGCGGACAGTCTCCAGGCTGTAGGACGCCGCAAATGCTTCCAGGTACAGTTCACCTGCCAGCTTGGCCGCAGCATAAGGAGAGAGCGGTGCCGGCAGCTGGGTCTCGGTCTTGGGCATGATCGGTGAGTTGCCATAAGCGCTGCTCGATGCCGCATAGACCACTCGACGCACACCAGACTGGCGGCACGCATCCAATAGCGTCACTGTTCCCGTGACGCACGCGTGGTGCGTATCCAGCGGATGTGCAATGCTGCGCGGGACCGAAGCGAGCGCTCCCTGGTGGAAGACAACCTCGACCCCTTCCACCGCGCGGGCAACACGCTCTGGATCCTGCAAGTCACCTTGTATGAACTCCACTCGGTCTCCCAGATGGACCAGGTTGTCGAGCGAACCGGTGCTGAGGTTGTCCAGCACGCGGACAGTTTCCCCCAGCGAAACCAATCGCTCGGCAATATGCGACCCGATGAATCCAGCTCCGCCGGTGACCAGATACTTCGCCACGTTCAATTTCCTTCGTTGAGTTACGGGATGCCAGCCTGCGCATTCTGAGACCTTAGGGGAAATGTAGCATTCAAAACGGCAACACGAAGATGAGATTCGTCGACGCGTTGCCAGAACGCCACATCCGAGCGACTCGACGGCCGCCCCCCGCGACAGGAGTCGCGACACAACTCTTTACCAAAACACATCTTACATCACACTGAATCACACACATCAGTCCATCACCGCACCATCAGGACTGAACCGGAAAATTCCTGAAAAACCGGGCTGTCGGCCAAATTACATAGACAAAATGCGCTCATTGGCGTTTCAATAGGAGCAGAGTTCGTCGGGCAGTTCACGCCCGACGGTGTCTTCTGCGACGTTGAATTCAGTTCGAAACCCCCTCTTTATGCCAGTCCCTGAGACGACTCTGGCGAAACAGGTTGCCATCTATGCCCTGCAGTTGGGGCGTGGAAACCTTGTGGCATTGGGGAAGCTGTACGATCTAACCGCGGAGCGATTGATCCGTTACGCCAAGACGTTGACTCGCAATTCATCCGACGCCGAAGACGCCTTACAGGCGGCGATGTGCCGGGTCTCGCAGTACCCCGAGCAACTGGCCCGATCCGAATTTCCCTGGGCCTACTTCCTGAAGATCGTTCGCAACGAGACCTTGAAAGTCATACAACGCCGTCCCGTGATCACCGCGGCGACGGAATCAAACCTGGTCTGGTCCGTCGATGATCCCGGTCTGGAGCGTGAGGAGAGTGCCGCGTGCGTTCGGGCTGCCTTGCAACGCTTGCCGGCCGATCAGGCCGAAGTCGTCGTCTTGAAGATCTGGGAAGCCATGACATTCGCCGAGATTGCCGTCGTGCTGGGCGAATCGCAAAACACCGTCGCCAGTCGCTACCGGTATGCCATCGAAAAGCTGACACGCATCCTGGAGCCCCTGGCTCGCGAGGAGTCTGCCCATGGCTAGCCCCAGTCGAAATGCCATGTCGCGCACGGAAGAGTGGCTGCGGAGTCATGAGGAATGGCCAGTCCCCAATGACAGCTTGCGGGCCAGGATCATCAGCACCGCCAGTTCTGCGCAGGTGCACGCCCAGGAAAAGAACCGCTCGCAAATCGTGCTGGTCATGTGCGTCGTCTTCTGTGGTGCCATCACCTGGATCATGCAGGACATCGCAGGGGGCATGCACGATCCGCAGTCTTCAGCGTTGCTGGCAGTCGCCGACGATGGCTGGGTGCGGCCGATCGATCAACAAGTTAAATTCCTGACTTCCAGCCCATCGCACCGCAGCTACGACTGGGCCCTGGTCCAGGCACACATCACCTGGCGCCGGCTCGTCTTCCAACGCCTCGCCAGCGCCTTCTGGCACTAGTTCTTATTCACAATTGATCTGCGGTGAAATCAGTCACTACAGCAAGTTCAGTAACTCGCGGCTGTCACGATAGATCAGCCGCTCGATCGCATCGCGGTTCAAGCGGGGCAGGGCGGTTCCTTCGAGCATATCATTGAGCTTTCGCAAGCCTGACACAGTCGCGTCGACCGTCGTGAAGGGGTAGTCGGTTCCGAACAACACCTTGTCCCAGACGCCGTATTCCTGAACCAGCATCAGGCTGTGATAACATTGAAACGGTCGATAGTGCAGCGCACTGAGGTCGCAGTACACGTTCCGATGTTTCCGCGCGACGACAATCGCTTCCCCTTCGTAGGGATGGCCCAGGTGTGCCATGATGATCCGCACCTCGGGGTACCGCGTGGCGACAGGATCCAGATGTCGCGGCAAGGTGCATTCCAGCGGGGCCTGCGCCACGAAGGTGGTTCCCGTGTGCAGGAGAACGGGTAACTGATGCCGAGTCGCGTACTCCCACAAGTAATCGAGTTCCGCGTCGTACGGATGGAAGCCCGCATACATCGGCAACAGCTTGATCCCGCGCAGGCCATAGTCGCGGTGCCCCTGCACCAGTTCGTCCTGCCAGCCCGGTTGAGTCGGATCCACCGACAGAAACCCGATCAGTGTGTCCGGATGGGCGGCGACATAATCCGCGACATACCGGTCATCCACCCACAGGCCGCTCAATCGAGCCTTGCCACCGAACACCACCGTGATCGTGTCTTCCGGGGCCGTCTTGCGGTATTCCTCGTAATGCACGGTCAGATCCAGCTCCGTGCCGGCCTTGGCACCACGCGCCTGAGCGCGGAAATCGTCACTGAAATGGAGCGGATACTGCCACGCATGACTATGCACATCGAAAATCATAATTCGGCTTCTATCGCGTAGCCTGACTCTCCCGAGTCGGGCACATTCCTAAAAATACCATTGATAACACGACCGGACGACGATTGACGAAAATCGAAACGCGATTCGATAAAGGGGGACGATCGCTCGACTCTGGAGAGTCAAGCTACTTCATCAGATGCTCGCGCACCACGGCCCAGTCGACATCCACTCCCAGTCCGGGGCGATCCGTAATCGTCACGCGAGGTCCATCAATTTCCAGCGGATTGGTCACGATCCGCGTGGCGTGATATTCCGGGCCGAGCATATCGCCGGGGAATTTCTCCACCTGCATGTTGGGGCAAGCCACCACCACATGGGCCATTGCCGCGGTGCCGATGTCCCATTCCAGATTGGAACCGATGCTGCAGCCGACGCCGTGCTGAGCGGCAAAGTCGACGATCGCTTTCGACTTGCTGATGCCGCCGTTCTTGCCGGGATAAATGCTGATCAAGTCGCACGCGTTATTCAGCACCAGCTCCCGGGCATGATGCATGTCAAAACACATGTCGTCGGCCATGACCGGGGGCTTGGTTTCACGTCGCACCCGGGCCAGTCCGTGATAGTCTCCGTCGGGTGTGGGCTGTTCGTTCAGCGAGATATTGCAGTCCGCCAGTTCGTTGACGCAACGAATGGCCGTGTCGACATCCCAGCCACAGTTGGCGTCGATCGTCAGTTTGCGATCGGGACCAATCGCCTCACGCACTGTGCGTACGCGTTCGATATCCGCGGCAGCGGGGCCGCCCACCTTAACCTTGATCGTTTGAAACCCTTCGCTGACGAGTTCCAGAGCGCGAGCGCGAGCGTGGTCCGGGGCATAGGCCCCCATGGAAAAGCGGCACTCCACAGTCAAGGGCCGCACGGCCCCCCCGAGCAACTCATAGACCGGCTTGTTAGCGGCCTTGCCCGCAATATCCCAGCAGGCCATTTCAATCGCCGCTTTCGAGAACCAGTTGTGCCGCGAAGTCCGATCGAGACGCCGGTTGATGTCTTCGATGTTCGTGGGATCGGCACCAATGACTGCCGGACCGAAAATCTGATCGAGGATCGCCTTGGCCCCCCAGACCGTCTCGCCACTCCACAGCGGCATGACAGTTGCTTCGCCGATCCCTTCAATTCCGGCATCTGTACCGATACGAACGAGGATGTATTTGGACTCAATATGCCATCCCAACGAGGTCACCATGTGCCGCGCGGGTTTCAGGGGAATCCGAACAGCAGTCGTTTCGATATGCGTAATCTGCATTGCGGGAAAGTTCCTCAGTTCAAGTAGAAGAATTCGTGTGAATTCTTGGGAATCAACAAGATGGCCGACTGACAATTGTTGAAGAAACGTGATCCCATGTTAATGCAGCGGCAGTCACCTGACGTTTCGCTGCCCCGGATTGTCGACAATTGACACTTCATTCCATAGCGACAGGCGAGCAATCAGTATATAGTCGCTGCGTCGATCCTGACACCAAAACCACGCGAGGTGCAACTGGTGAGCCATTCTCAAGATATTCCAGCCGAACAACCGACGAATGCTCGGTACACCGTTCTGGCATTCATGTGCTCATTGGCCTTCGTGTTGTACCTCGATCGGATCTGCATCGGCCAGGCCGCAACCGATATCAAGCGCGACCTGAATCTGACTAACACCCAATTCGGATATGTGGCGGCCGCGTTTACGCTGGCGTACGCTCTGTTCGAGGTGCCCATCGGCTGGTGGGGTGACAAGTATGGCTCACGCGGAGTCCTGGCACGAATCGTTATTGGCTGGTCGATTTTCACCGCCATGACCGGCGCCGCCTTCAATTTCACCTCGCTGGTCGTTATCCGCTTCCTGTTTGGCACGGGCGAGGCCGGAGCATTTCCGAACACGGCCCGAATCCTGTCGCGGTGGTTCCCGACGGAACGTCGTGGCATGGCCCAGGGACTGGTGAATTCGATCTCACAAGTCGGGGGAGCCCTGGCGCCGGTATTGACCTCGGAGCTTATGCAGAGAATCGGCTGGCGCTGGACTTTCGTGGCCTTCAGCCTGCCCGGGATTGTGTGGGCGGCCGCATTTTATTGGTGGTTTCGCGATGATCCCCAGACGCATCCCTCGACCAACGATGCCGAACGCAAGTTGATCGCCGCGGGAACTGCGGCTCATGCAGGTTCGTCACACCCCCCCATTCCGTGGAAAATCGTCCTCAGCAGCCCGCAAATCTGGCTGATGGGCGCCGTGCTGATGTGTACGGCGTTCAATTCGTACTTCTATTTCACGTGGTATCCCACCTACTTGAAGGAAGGCCGTCTGGTCTCGGAACTTGACGCCGGACGCATGGCGAGCATCGTCCTGACGGGAGGTGCCATCGGCTGCATTAGTGGTGGATTCCTGATCGACTATCTCGTCCGCACGACCGGCAATCGCCACCTGAGTCGCAGGCTATACTCAAGCACCGTGCTGGTCCTGGCGGCGGTCTGTCTGATCGCCGGCCGACACAGTGATTCACCGATCTGGGCCTCAGTCTGGACGGCCGGTTCGGTAATGTTCACTCTATCCACATTAGCGGCCTGGTGGGGGGCCGTCACCGATCTCAGCGGTCGACACATTGGCGCATTGTTTGGCCTGATGAACTCCCTCGGCGGCCTGGGAGCCATCTCATCCCAACTCTTCGCGGGACGCTACGCCGACATCATGAAATCACATGGCCACGTCGGCCGCGCCCAATGGGACTCCATCTTTTATGTCTACGCCGGAATCCTGGTGCTGGG
>CAZQUW010000150.1:0-1775 GCA_964596215.1 uncultured Planctomicrobium sp.
ATCGGGTTGCGTAAATAGATTCAGTGTCAGCTGTGATTAGTCAGCTGTGATTAGTCGGCGGCTTCCTGTTCTCCTGCTTCTCCGTCTTTCAGGGCCATTTCGTCGAGAATGACAGGATGCCATTCTTCGTCGCGTTCCTCACCGGGGACATAGTTGACCCGTGCCCATGTGCGAAGGCGCATCTCTTCGATGAAGTCCAATTCGGTCTCCACAACCTCAAAAATCGCGGAAGCTTCCATCTCAGTGGCCTTTTCGGAAAACAGTCGCTTGTTAAAGACCTGCGGCAACGGACCCTGGCCGGTCGCCAGAACACCCGTACTTTAGCACAATGTTTTCGACATTCGCAAACAAAATTTCCAGAAAATCCTGATCAACGGGCAGTTTGTCGCACCAGTGTTTGCCGATGCGTCTGTCCCCTCCGATTTGCGGAATACGCGGCTAGCAGAATAGCAATCGGCGTTCCGTGCACGGTCAATAACGGATGAAGTTGGATCGGCTGCTCTATAGTCCTTATCTCCAGTTGTAAAACCTTATTGTGCATCAAGTTGTAGCAGCGACTCGGCAACTTCGGCCACATGTCCCGCCACCTTCACATTTGGCCAAATCGCTGCAATTTTACCCTGTTTGTTGATCAGGAACGTTGCCCGTTGAATGCCCATGTATTTCTTACCGTAATTCGACTTCTCCACCCACACGCCATACTTCTCGGCGACTGCGTGGTCCGTATCGGCGAGCAGCGGGAAGGGGAGGGTGAATTTCTCGACAAATTTCTGGTGTGACGTCACATCGTCTGTGCTGATCCCGAGCACTGCGGTATCAGCCTGCTGGAACTGAGCAAGACCGTCGCGAAAGTCACAGGCTTCGGTCGTGCAGCCAGGGGTATTGTCGCGCGGATAAAAGTACAGCACGACATTCTGCTTGGATTTGAACTGGCTGAGCTTGATCCGGCCTTCCGGGAAGGCGGGCAAATCGAACGCCGGGGCACGGTCCCCGACCTTTAATGATGTGAGTTCGGCCACAATGTGAGTCCTTAAAATAAGAGATGGAGGGGCGCTCGCGATTCTACCTGCTGGCCTGCACCTCAGCCATGACAAGGACGTTGCGCAGTTACCTCCTGGCAGCTTGAGAGATCGGCGCTTGCATTTCCTGCACAGAAATCAAGAAACGGATCTGTGTACTTCAAGGACCGGCATTCGTTGGTCTTCGACCTTGTATCGACCAGCGTCGCATGCTCACAATGTTCAGTATGCACTTCTCACTGCGGTGATTCCACCGTTCAATCTGGCGGAGCGTTCGATGTCATCCCTGCTGTTGATCATCGCCTGTCTGGCGAGTGGGTTGGGTACCGCGCCAGTGAATGCAGCGCCGGGCTGGCCGCAATGGCGGGGGCCCACGCATCGCGGAATTTCAGACGAGAAAGGAATTGCGAATAGCTGGCCTGAGGAAGGGCCGCCCGTGCTGTGGGTGCAGGAAATCGGGCAGGGCTATTCGGGATTTATCGCGGTGGGGGACAACGTCTATACGCAGACTCAAACGCTTTACGAACAGGCCGTCATCTGCCTGGAGGCCGACACGGGGCGCAAAGTCTGGTCATATCGCTATGGATGGCCCTATGACGGAGGCGGCCTATATCCCGGTCCGCGAGCGACCCCGACCTGGTATCAAAACCGTGTCTACTTTGCGGCACCTGATGGGACTGTCGGCTGCCTGAATGCCGTTGATGGCCGGCTGATCTGGTCCAGGAATCCCAAGCAGCACTATCACGGCCAGGGAAC